>JBAPSY010000197.1:0-16168 GCA_049281855.1 Anaerolineales bacterium | reverse complement strand
CCCTATTAGGAGTTGGTTTAGCAGTACTTGTATTAGAGGTTTATCGCACTGCACCTGAAACTTGGTGGCTACCCATATTATCGATTGCTTCTTTACGAATCCTAAGCCGACCATTACGAGCATTGATCTTTGGCGGATTAGGTACTGGATTGGTACTGATTGGTATCTGGGGGATCAACCGCTCTTTGTTAGCACCTTATCGCCGTTCTGGGAAACCGGTACTCGATGAGCTTACCGATCATCGAAGAAAAGAACGTGGACCGCGTATTGTATCTATCGGGGGTGGGCACGGACTATCCACCTTGTTAAGGGGTTTAAAGGCTTATAGCTATAATATTACCGCGGTCGTCACGGTTGCTGATGATGGAGGGTCATCCGGTCGTCTGAGACAGACGCAGGGGATACCACCACCAGGTGATATTAGGAATTGTCTCGCAGCCTTATCTAATGATGAAGCATTAATGACTCAGCTATTTCAGTATCGATTTTCTGATGGCAATACTGAGTTGGACGGTCATCCTTTTGGAAATTTATTCATCAGCGCACTTTCAGAAATTACCGGAAGTTTCGAGGAAGCAGTGGTTGAATCGGGTAGGGTTTTAGCAGTACATGGACGCGTGCTTCCCGCTACGCTTCATAATGTCCGCTTGGTGGCAGACGTCCAGTTGCCACATAGCAATGGGGAAGTGAGAGTAGAAGGAGAAAGCACTATCCCCAAATTCCCGGGAGATATACAACGGGTGTGGCTCGAGCCCAATAACCCTGCTGCATACCCACAGGTCATCCAGGCAATCTTGGCTTCAGAATTAATCGTGATTGGTCCTGGCAGTTTATTTACAAGTATATTACCCAATTTGTTGGTTCCGGATATTGCTGCCGCTATTATAGCCAGCCGTGCATTAAAAATCTATGTATGTAATGTAGCAACACAACCTGGGGAAACTGAAGGATTTAGTTGCGAAGATCATCTAAGGGTTTTAAATGATCATGTTGGGGGACAAATATTCGATATTGTCGTCGTAAATAACCAACTTGAAGGAAAATTACCCGCTGGAACAGAATGGGTAAAAACGATACCGGAAACAGAGTCGGAGTATCCCATTTATCGGTCAGATTTGGTTAATGAAGACCAACCTTGGAGACATGATTCCTCGAAGTTAGCCAAGGCAATAATGGATTTATATCAAGAAAGAACTGGACCTTTGGTAGAATAATAATTCGGTTTAAAGTATTCATCATCACTCACAGTAGCTTAGAAAACTGTTTGAGTTACTGAAAATTACTTCGGATGGAGGCAAAAATGAAAACAAAGGTAGGTATTAACGGATTCGGACGGATTGGTAGGCAGGTGCTCAAAGCTATTAGGGATTATCATCCTGATAGTTTGGAAGTCATAGCATTCAATGATATTGGCGACTTAAAAACTATGGCACATTTACTTAAGTATGATAGTAATTACGGACGTTTCGATGGCACCGTTGAAATCAAGGATGATAGTTTGTTTGTGGATGGGAAAGAAGTTAAAGTATTTAAAGAGACAGACCCATCTAATATTCCATGGGGTTCTCTTGGTGTGGATATCGTCATAGAAAGCACAGGATTATTTACCATCAAGAGTGATGGGGTCAATAAAAAAGGCAAGCTTGTGAAGGGTGCCGAGAATCACATCACTAAAGGTGGTACAAAAAAGGTAATCATTACATCGCCAGCGGAGGGGGAAGATTTAACCGTAGTCTTGGGTGTGAATGAGTACATGTACGATCCCAAGATTCACCACGTCATCTCGAATGCATCGTGTACGACGAACGGACTCGCTCCTGCGGTTAAAGTTGTTCATGACAAGTATAAAATCGTTCGTGGGTTTATGACCACCATCCACGCATATACCAATGATCAGAAGATACTGGATCTCCCACATAGTGACCTGCGCCGTGCCCGTGCAGCTGCCCTAAGCATTATTCCCACTACAACTGGGGCTGCAAAAGCAATCAGCCTGGTAATCCCAGACTTAAAAGGTAAGATGGATGGGTATGCATTGCGCGTCCCAACCCCTACGGTATCGGTTATCGACCTGACAGTCGAGCTGGAAACTAGCACGACGACTGATGAATTGCGGCAGGCTTTCCGTGACGCTGCAGCTGGTCCGTTAAAGGGCATCCTGCAAGCCGTCGATGAGCCTTTGGTTAGCATTGATTACAAGGGTGATTCCCATAGCTCTTCGGTGGATTTACCATTTACAATGGTGCTCGGCAAGGAAAAGAACAACTTTGCGAAGGTGGTTGCCTGGTATGATAATGAATGGGGTTATTCGGTTCGCACAGCTGATTTAGCAGCCCTATTGGCAAAAAGCTTATAATAAAATAACCGAATGCGGATGGCTCAATTTGCCATCCGCATTCTATATGTATTATGGAGGGAATATGTTCAATAAGAAATCCATTACCGACATCGATGTGAAGGGAAAGCGGGTCCTGGTGCGGGTGGATTACAACGTGCCAATAAATGATGGGAAAGTGGTAGACGATACTCGCATTGTGGCAGCTATGCCGACTTTAAATTACCTGTTGGACCATGGGGCAGCGGTGATCCTATTTTCTCATCTAGGTCGCCCCAAGGGTGGACCTGATCCGAAATTCTCATTGCGACCTGTGGCTGCCCATTTAAGCGGGCTTCTGGGTAAACCGGTAGCATTTGCCGATGATTGTATTGGACCGGTCGCGGAAGCTGCTGCAAAGGCACTTAAGCCGGGTGAGGTCTTAGTGCTTGAGAATACCCGATTTCATCCAGAAGAAGAGAAAAATGATCCTGAGCTCGCCAAGAAGATGGCTTCATTAGCAGATATCTATGTCAACGATGCATTTGGATCTGCTCACCGTGCCCATGCTTCCACTGAAGGTGTGGCACACTACCTACCTGCCGTGGCAGGTTTCTTGATGGAGAAGGAAATTCAATATCTTGGTCAGGCAATTTCCAAACCAAAACATCCTTTCATTGCCATATTGGGTGGAGCGAAGATCAGCGATAAGATCGGTGTTATCCGTAATCTGCTGACCAAGGCTGACCAGATCTTGATTGGTGGTGGGATGGCGAACACCTTTTTTAAAGCACAAGGGTACCCTATCGGAGATTCGCTCTGTGAAGATGAGGTATTGGATACTGCGCGCCAACTCTTGGAATCAGGTGCTAAGCACTTACGTCTGCCAGTAGATGTGGTAATTGCTGATCGATTTGATGCAGAAGCAGAAAAGAAGATTATAGCGATGGGTCCTGTACCAGATGGTTGGCGCATTCTCGATATCGGTCCAGCAACGGTCGCCAACTTTGGAAAAACTCTGTCCACGGCTGGATTGATTGTCTGGAATGGCCCAATGGGCGTTTTTGAATTCCCACGTTTCGCTGGAGGAACAATCGGAGTGGCTAAGGCTGTTGCAGCAAGTAAAGCAGTTACCATTATCGGTGGAGGTGATTCAGTTTCAGCAATTAATCAAGCAGGCCTTGCAGATCGGATCACCCACATTTCAACGGGAGGTGGTGCTTCGCTCGAGATGTTGGAAGGGTTGGACTTACCAGGATTGGTGGCGTTACAAGACAAATAATGAGTTGATTTGCATCTCCCCAGCTCTACATATGGTCTGGGGAGATGCATATTTACACCTGGAATACCAATATCCGTCCTATTCCACCCAGGTTGAAACGAATATCGTAGTAAATATCTGAGAGTCATTAAATGAGCCAATCTTGTAATTCTATGATAACGATAATGGCTGATTAAATCGAGTATAGAGTTGAGGTGATTATGCGTCTTCCTTTCGTCGCGGGAAATTGGAAAATGTTTAATACAGTGGCAGAAGCCCGTGTTTTGGTAGCTGATTTATTACCAGGGCTGATTGTCGTTCAGGGGGTTGAAATTGTTCTTTGTCCTCCATTTACTTCGATTTTGCCTGTTGCTGCATTATTGGAAGGAACTTCCATTGGAGTGGGTGCTCAAAATATGCATTGGGAAGCATCAGGTGCATACACGGGTGAGGTTGCTCCCCCGATGCTAGCAGAGTTCTGTAGGTATGTAATCATAGGGCATTCTGAACGGCGAGCATACTTTGGAGAAAATGATACCAGTGTGAACCTGAAAGTTAAAGCAGCCCTAGAATATGGTCTCGTGCCCATTATGTGCGTAGGCGAGACTCTTGCGGAGAATGAAGCTGGAATAACGAGGGAGGTTGTGTCCAGACAGGTGAAAGAAGGCTTGAAGGGGATCGATGACAAATTTATCGAATCTATCGTGGTTGCATATGAACCTGTGTGGGCAATAGGAACAGGTCGAGCAGCGACGCCAGAAGGTGCTAATGAAGTCATCGCTGATATTATCCGAGTGGTTTTGGGGCAGATGTACGATAATGGAGCGGCTCAAAAGGTGCGGGTTTTGTATGGCGGGTCGGTTAAAGCAAGTAATGCTGGGGAATTTTTCCGTCAAGCAGATATTGATGGTGCGCTTGTTGGGGGAGCCAGCCTTAAGGCTTCTGAATTCATCCCCATCGTCAAGGCTGCTGCTAGTTAATGTTGAGTATTAATTGGGGTACATTTCTCTATCTATTACTCTTACTGGTACCAGTAATATACCTACAAAGATACCTGCAGCGTGAAATTCAAGCTATTTTTTTACTAATCACCCGCCAACCAGAAATATCGATGGCGTTATTTTCTCTGCTGTTCCTGCCTGGGGTGCTGTTACATGAAACCAGCCATTTTCTGATGGCACATTTGTTGGGCGTAAGAACGGGAAGGTTTTCGATCATACCCAAGAAGCTTGAGGGTGGACGGCTTCAGCTTGGATATGTGGAAACAGCTTCAAGTGATTTCTTTAGAGATGCATTGATTGGAGTAGCCCCATTGGTTATGGGGGGAATCTTTGTAGCACTTGTAGGAGTATACCGCCTGGGATTAAATACCGTATGGGGGAGCCTTATCCAAGGACAAATGAACACAATCAATCTATCAATTAAATCCATGATTGATCGACCTGATTTCTGGTTGTGGTTCTACCTTACCTTTGCGGTCGGTAGTACCATGATGCCTTCTACCTCTGATCGGAGAGCATGGTTGCCACTCATTTTTGTGTTGGTTATCTTACTGGTATCGATCCTACTGATAGGTGTGGGACCCTGGTTGTTATCCAGGTTTGGAAATGCTTTCAAAGCAGCATTGGATGCAATCACCATGGTGTTTGGCATTACCGTAATGATCCACTTGATCCTCCTGCCACCGATGTGGATTATCCGGAAAATTATTTCACGATTGGTAGGATTTCAAGTGGTATGATGGCAAATTGGCATAGAATATATTAAGTGATGAATAGGTTAGCATGTAGTAATGAATTATGGTTTAATATGTGACATTGAATTGGCTGTACATGGTGTTTAAGAGTATTTGGGAGAAACCTAAAATAAATGGCAGAACAGTGGTATGCACTGCGCAGTAAACCACGTAAAGAGGATGTTGTTTGGAATCAAGTCCGTCAGCGCGGATTTGAGGTATTCTATCCGCGCATGCGTGTCAATCCGATCAACCCACGGTCGCGCAAGTTCAAGCCATACTTTCCGGGTTACCTATTTATTCGGGTTGATATCGAGACAGTGGGTTTATCTACCTTTCAATGGCTCCCTCATACAACTGGTTTGGTAAGTTTTGGCGGAGAGCCTTCTCCGGTTCCAGATAATTTGATCAATGCAATCAAACGCAGGGTCGAAGAGATCACAGAATCTGGTGGTGAGGTATTCGACGACTTGCATAAAGGTGATGTCGTACTGATTAATTATGGCCCTTTTGAGGGGTATGAAGCGATATTCAATGCTCGTCTGCCAGGAACTGAACGGGTGCGAGTTTTATTGCAGTTTTTAAGCGATCGTTATGTAATGATCGAGTTGGATGCGAGCCACCTACAACCAAAAAAGCACACCTAAACCAGTACACACGAGATACCATAATTCTTCGGGTTTGATCAAAAACACCGTGAGTTTAAAAGAATAATGATAAATAAGGCAGAAATCCATGGTGGTAACCATATAATCAATCAATACCTCAGGGATGTTGAGGATTTATTCATGACCAAGATAGAAAATTAAGAATAAATCGAATAATTACGATTATGCCTGCAATTTTGATCGTATGTACTGCTAATATCTGCCGGTCACCCATGGCAGAAGCGATATTAAAGCGGCTGGTTGCCGAACGACCAGATGCTGACCAATGGCAGGTCGAATCTGCCGGCACATGGGCAAATAAAGGATTCCCTCCTGCCGTATTATCACAACTGGTTTTGCAAAAGATGGGGATGGATATCAGCACCCATCGATCCCAACCTGTTAGCCTGGAACTCATGCAACATTTCGATTTAATCCTCACCATGGAGAATAACCATAAAGAAGGCTTATCGATACAATTTACCGAATGCGCTGATCGCATCTTTATGATTAGTCAAATGATTGGGATAATGGAAAATATCCCAGACCCGATGGGAGGCGAGTTAGTGGATTATGAGGACACAGCCCAAAAACTTGAATACATGCTTACAAACGGACTAGATCGTATTTACCAGCTGGCACTCACGCGTCATAAAAAAAATAAAGATGATTAACTCGTGTCTGTCGACTGAGTGTCTGGCACAGCAAACGCATCATTAAATCTATAGCATATTTGATTTAGCAATATAGGAAGTAATAACCGGATATAAATTTATTAAGTAAAATCATTGTCTCAAAGGATCTTTCAGATTAAAATTCTACCGCCATGCCATAATCAACACTCTTGGCGTGATATACTCGTAGCAACTATTTTTGGTAATCGGGGTTCTTTTTTGTAGAACTCCCACCGGTAAAGAGTAATTGTATTGACAAACATCGGTGATGAGATAACACTTAACCGGGCAATTCAGGGAGATCATGAAGCATTCGGCAGGCTGTATGAGCAATATGTCGAACGGATCTTTAACTATGTATTTTACCGTACCGGAAACCAACACGACGCAGAGGATTTGACCGCCAGGGTTTTCTTTCGTGCCATGCGCAGGATCCCTCAATATCAGGAAAGAGGTTTGCCTGTATCTGCATGGCTATACCGGATTGCACATAACCTGGTTGCAAATTGGCATCGTGATCGGGGGCGACGCCCTGAGATATCATTAGATGAAGGGTTTGCCTCCATCCCGCATTCAGAGCATCCCGAAGTGACCCTGCTTCAATTGGAGGAGCAGGATTATTTGTTAAGCATAATTCGGGATCTACCCTCTGAGCGGCAACAATTGATCATCCTTAAGTTTGTTGAGCATATGTCGAATGCTGAGATTGGTCAAATTATGGGTAGGACTGAGGGAGCTGTAAAAAGTCTATATCACCGAACATTGCTTTCTCTTCGCATAGAAATGGAAACTGTATCCAAAGATAATAAATTGGATAGCAAAGGAATATTGTGATGTTAAAAATTGTGATGGATAGTGCGGGTGAGATTCCAAAAGAATGGCAATCGGAATATGCTGTTGAGGTCATCCCGATAAATATTCAATTTGAAAATAAAACTTACAAGCAAGGGATTGATCTGAGTAATGATGATTTTTATCGCTTGGCTGATTCAACCGGTGTCATTCCCAAGACGTCACAACCCACCCCCCAACAATTTGTAGAATTTTATAAACGGATTGCCCAGGCAGGTGATACGATATTGTCCTTGCATGTTACTAGCAAATTATCGGGTACGTTTAACTCAGCTCTCTTGGCAGCTCAGGAATTAAAAAATAACCTTAACGTTATACCCTACGACTCCGGGTCGGGTTCTGCAGCGGTAGGTTTCATGTGCAAGGAAGTCCGCCAAATGGATCGGGCAGGGGCAACTCTACAGGCGATACTCGCTCGTTTGGAAGTGATTCGGAAAAACGTAAACGTAGTTTTGACATTGGACACGCTTGAATATGCACGGCGTAGCGGACGAGTGAAAGCATTGCAGGCTGCACTTGCGGCTTTGGTGAATATTAAGCCGGTGATTATATTGAAAGATGGTGCTTTGGATATGAGAGAGAAGGTTCGCACGCGCCAGCGAGCGATAAACCGAGTGTTAGAGATAATTCATCAGCGGGTAGATGATCGTCTTGTAAATGTAGCGGTCGTTCATTCGCAGTCACTTGAGGCAGCCAAGCAACTTATGCAGAAAGTTTGTGAGACCTTACATGTGAATGAAGCAATAATATCAGACTTATCCATCGGCGTAGCAGCAAATTTGGGACCAGGTACGATTGGAATCGTTGCCTATGCAGTAAATTAATTAATAAAGGAGGGAAATTGTTCAATTTTATGACATCTAAACGAAAAATGATTACGAGAAATTTGCTGGATATTGAATCTGTATTGCAATCCAGTCTCAAACCCGTCTCACCCCGACCAGAATTCATTCAAAGTTTACATCGGGGTTTGATGGAATATACTTTCCCTCAATCAGAATCATCTGAATTCGATATAAAAAAGGCGATAGTAATCGCTTTAGCAGGTTTTATTAGCATGGTATTCGTATTTTCTTTGTGGATCCGATTGATCGTTGTGATCATCAGCACATTGGGAATGATTCATACTACGAAGCAAAAACAATGAACAAACTCGGCGAATAACTACCCGACTTTATAAATCCAGGTAGCAGGAAGTACCCTGAACCGTTTCGATGTTGATACGGTTCAGTTTTTTTATCAACCAGACTATTCTTCGCTGCGAAAACCAGGGGCAATATATAGAATTTGCTTATATGGCTTCACCTGCTCCCCAACGTTATCCTTCAGGATGTTGCCGGATACATGCATTAGGGTGTCACCAAAATCGACATCAATTCCCATACTTGCCAGACATGGGAAATGATGATGCGCCATGCCTGCTTCAAATTCTGCATCATCTGCAGATACACCCACTAATTTTTGAGCGACGTAGCGGGCACAACCACAAACTGTGTCACGTTTGACATCCACCGATATTATCTTTCGACTTTGAGGGTCAACCATAATGGAAAATTCTGGCTTCCCAAAATATCTGGCGAACTCAGAAATTTGGGGACTGTTGTACTCCAAACGCTGTCGCCGAGTCACCCAATAATCTGTTTCAGTTAGCGAGCAGAGTGGTTTAGGCGTCACACAGACAACATTGATTTGCTCAAGCCAACCCCGTAATTGACGTGCTAATCCGCGCGGTAGGCAATTTTCATTATCTACTGGCGCAATCACTGCCTTCGCTCCAGTCATTTTGGCAATATCGGGGATAAGCTCAGCTACACTCTTATGTTCAGCGAAAGAAAGGATGAGATCAGCTTGAGGGAGCTCAGCAGGTAGAAAATCTTCTGGGTAGTCGATAACCATTGGAAAGAAAACAGGGGCTCTCCATTGGTTAATCATCCAATGTGATGGAGCGTATTGGATAATGTTGGCCACATGCCTGGTGCCATAATCACTATTGATGATCGCGAGAATGCGCATAGTCAATCCTAAGTGTTGTTTAACAAGTTCTCTTTAAGCCATATTACATCACTGATCAGGTCTGCCTTCATCGGCAAATTATGATCCAGATTCACCTTCATAAGAAAATGATTAGCAATCTCCTTATATTTTTTATCCACATCTGGTAATCCATGGAATACTGACAGGCGTTCGTATGCATTATTACTCAGGATTGGGTAGCCATGTCGATTGAGATATTCGCCGATAATGATTCCTGCTGCCCGACGTGCACACACGCGAGCCATGCCTTCATTACCATCTGAACGGGCTAAGAGGGCACGCTCAATCTCCTTCTTGAATTCGGCCTTCCATAGTTTCTTCAAATTCACGGACAGATTTTACCATTCCTTGACCACTTCACCTTAAATGATACAATGATTTAGATGAATATTACATTAGCCTTAAGCGGAGGTGGAGTAAAGGGTTTTGCTCACATCGGATCACTGCGAGTCTTGGAGAGGGAAGGATTTCGCATCCGTGGTGTCGCTGGGACAAGTGCGGGAGGCTTGGTTGGAGCGCTTTATGCTGCGGGTAATTCCCCAGACGAGATGGAAGCTTGCTTGCGGGATATTGACCAAGGGAATTTATTCGCCCGGATGCATGGTGATGGACCAGCGTTATTGGGATTGGCGGGTGTGACAGCAATATTAAGTGAGTTGCTTGGAGATCGCACATTTGATGATTTACGCCTCCCTTTGGCTGTTACCGCTACGGATCTTACATCTGGATTGCCAGTCGTCATCAAGCAAGGGCGATTAATCGATGCAGTTTTAGCCACCAGCGCTGTTCCTGGGATATTTCCAGCGAAATCAATGGGTGGGCATCTGCTTGTGGATGGAGCCGTGATGAATCCCATCCCTGTTGCAGAGGCGCGCGTTTTATACCCCAATGTACCTGTAGTGGCGGTAGTTCTCTCTCCACCCTTAGGTTGGCAGAAAGATGCCAATTATAAGTTTGCGGAATCAATCCCCGTTCTGATGACAAACCTGCCACTGGTATACCGTTTAGCAGGTAGATTACGCCTGACTCAGGCATTTAATATATTTATCCATTCCATGGATCTCTCCGCATTGATGTTGATGGATAAGCAGCTCAATTTGGAAAAGCCTGAGGTGATTATCCGTCCGCATCTGGGTCCAATCGGCATTATTGATCGAGTGGATATCCCAGAGATGATCAAATCAGGGGAAGTGGCAACTCTGGATGCTTTACCGGATATTCGTAGGGAAGCAAGCTGGCATTATCGAATAAGGCGGAAACTCTCATCTATTATTTCATCGTCGTAAGTTCATGCCCATGAGCCATGACCTGCGTCAATATGCCCGACAGACGAATATCCGATTAATCATCGGTTTTATTCTATTGTTGCTTCTTGTTGGTGATGGATTGATCTACCTGTTCTACGGGCGGGGAGCTGCAACGATGGGACTTATCTGTATCCTCGCAGGCTTAGCGCCGATACTATTGATACTCGTTGCATTATGGATCATCGATTGGATCGTCAGGGTTAATAATAAAGATTAATAAGGTGCCGATGTCAAAGGATGAAGGAATAATATCAATCAACAACTGGGTGATGCGATTACATCGACCGGATGGTATCGGTCCTTTTCCCGTCCTCTTAATGCTTCACGGTTGGACGGGTGATGAGAATTCAATGTGGGTATTCGCGCCGCGATTGCTCAAGAATGCCTTGATGATTGCGCCTAGAGGCCTATATACGACCACGGGTGGGGGATACAGCTGGCACCCCGAGATATCCAAACCCTGGCCCTGGGTGAATGATTTTTTACCGGCAGTGGAAAATTTATTCGATACGATATCCAGCAAAAATCTTCCTGAAGGTGATTTCTCAGAACTTCATATTGTAGGATTTAGCCAAGGGGCAGCTTTAGCTTACACAATGGCAATCCTATATCCTGAGCGAGTTGCAAGTCTGGCGGGATTATCGGGCTTCCTACCCGATGGTGCGTCTGCCTGGATGGGAACTGAGCGGTTGAAGGGACTGCCAATTTTTATCGCTCATGGAACAACGGACGAACTGGTTCCGATTGAGCGTGCAAGGATGGGTGTTGACTTTTTGGAGAAGTCTGGTGCGACGGTCACCTTCTGTGAGGATAATGTTGGCCATAAATTAAGTGCAAAATGCTTCCGTGGATTGGAAGCATTTTATAAGCGAGCCGATTGTTAGATAAATCTGCAGCTAATTAGAGAATAGCGTCCATCATTCCTGCGACTGCTTGATATACAGGCGAATCATTTCCCAGCTCAACGAGTGGGATTCCACTGAATTCAAATTTACTTAATTCTTCATCGGACGAGACAGTTCCCATAAGGGGGATATCCAGCTTATTTATTTCCGCTTGCAGCGCAGGCGGTAGGGAACCTGACAATCGATTAATGATCAGGTAGGCATGCTCAATCCGAATATCCAGCTCATTCCGAAAAGAGGAAATCCGCTTTGCTGCCACGATGCCGCGTTGGGTGGGGTCACTGACGATCAACAAATGTTGCACATCACGGGTAGTGCGCCGGCTTAGGTGCTCCATGCCAGCTTCATTATCAATCACGATATAACGGTAGTTCTTGCTGATTGAATCGATAACTTCTCGCAGGTTATGGTTGACTGCACAATAGCACCCAGTACCTTCAGAACGACCCATTGCAATCAGATCAAATGCTTCTCCTTCTGCCAGTGAAGCCCGGATTTTATGATCCAGGTAATCGTGCTTGGTTATTCCACCCGGTAGAGAACCCATGGCAGCACCTCCACCAAGGAGTGAGCTTTTCACCTGCGCCAACATATCCTCACGAATATCGCCCACAGTCCAATCCAAATCCAAGCCCAGCACCATATTAAGATTACTGCTCGGATCTGCATCGATTGCGAGCACCGGACCAGGTTTATTTTGAACCAGATATTTGACTACCATCCCTGCAATGGTGGTTTTGCCGACCCCTCCCTTACCGGCAAGTGCGATGGTGATAGTCATTCAACCATGCCTTTCACAAGCTGGGCATCAAGCTCTTTTATCATTAACTCTGCAGCCTGGCGTAAGGAGGGAACGTGATCATAGACTGGAATACCCAACCGATCAGCTTCTTGAACACCAAGGTCTGCAGGCATAAAGCCTAATACAGGCAGTCCGGGTGTTTCGGTCTCAAGAAAAACCCTTTCATCATCATTCCGGACTTTATTGCCAACCAACCAACAACGCGTCAGCCCAATATCGTTCGCCAGCTGTTTGATCTGGCTGGCAGTACCCAGGCTTCGCCGGGTGGGCTCAACCACAATGAGCATGGCATCGACAAAATCCACAGTTGCTCTCCCAAGATGCTCCACCCCGGCGTACATATCCAGGATCAGAATATCATCTTTGCGGAAGAGAAGGTGGGTAAAAAGCGTCTTGAGCATGGCGGCTTCAGGACAGATGCAACCTGAGCCTCCCATATCCACTGAACCCATTTCCAGCAGGCGAACACCTTTGTGGATCACACTGAATCGCTCGGGGATATCATCCACACGCGGATTCAGGGTGAAGAATCCACCAATTGTTCCCGGTTTAGCACCTGTTCGTTCCTCGATCAATGCATCCATCTCTGAGATGGGATGTAGTTGGGCACGTAATTCAGCGGGAAAACCCAACGCACCAGCCAGGCATGGAGATGGATCCGCGTCTGCCACAAGAACCTGACGACCCGTGTCAGCATAAGCTTGTGCCAACAAAGCAGCCAGGGTTGTCTTACCCACACCACCTTTACCACTAATTGCTAGTTTCATTTGATCACCTTAATCTTAAGTGCCGAGAATTATAACCCATCTACGGGTGACTCTCAGGCTTTACTAACCCCCTTCTAACAGCTTCATCTCTTAATACAAGCAGGATTTTTTCCAGATCAAGCTCACGCGCGCAGGCATCATGCGCTGAACGGAGCACTTCATCTGACCAAAGTGTTCGGGAAGTGAGGACTTCCTCATCATTCATAATGACGAGTTGTATCAAGCTATCCAGAGGGATATCTTGGTCGCGGCTATATTCACCAGTGCATAGCTGACAGCCACGGCAGCGTTGAACATCCTGCCCTGTTTTCGTTAAAATCAACCTGCGTAAAGACATTCGAAAAATCTACCGATAAATAGTCATCAACCGTTACATCTAATCTAATTAAGATTTTGAAGGCGGGGGAGCGGGTGGTGTGAAGTCGGGCGGTAAAATGCCTGCTTCGGTGATAATGCGAGGCACGATCTCTTCCCAACCTACAGCCATTAGATGTATGCCATTGACGCCTTTTTTATTCTTTACAGCTTCAATCAGCTCGAGTGCAATTTGCACACCTTCTTCTTCGGCTTTATCCCCGGCAGCTTCCATACGCTTGACAAGCTTATCAGGAATTGTAACCCCTGGGACTTCCTCATTCATGTACTTTGCCACTTTTACGCTCTTCAGCGGGGTAATACCAATAAGGATGTACACCTTTTCCAGGATCCCACGCTTCTCCAGTGCTTCAAGCCAGTCATCCAGGCGATTGGGATCATAAACCAGGTTGGTTTGGAAGAATTGTGCCCCAGCATTTACCTTTTTATGTTCGCGGATAGCTTGAATGCGTGGATCAGAGGCGAATGGTGATCCTGCTGCACCCAGGAAATACTTTGGAGGGAATTTAATCTGGCGTCCATCCATATAGAGAGCCTCATCCCGCATACGCCGAAGGATCCAGAGCATATGGACTGAATCCATATCGAGAATGTCCATTTTTCCTTTTGGAATGCTGGACATTTCCATGCTATCTCCCGACAGGCATAAAATATTTCGGATACCCAGCGCATTTGACCCCAATACCTCCGCCTGTAGACCAATACGAGTTCGGTCACGGGCTGCGATTTGCATCACGGGTTCTGCACCTGCCTGAACTGTGAGCGTGCTGCATGCCCAGGAAGACATGCGTGGGGAGGCTGAAGGGCAATCAGTGAAGTTGATTGCAGCCACGTAGGGTTTGACCAGCTCGATGTTTTTCAGGAGCTTATTCGTGGCTACTGTCATGGGTGGAGCAACTTCGGCTGTTACAACGAACTCACCAGCTTTTAGCCGTTTTTCAAGATTTGAGACTGGTTCTGTATAGGCTGGTGGATGGTATTCGGAATCACCCTTCCACCAATCAGGCTGGCGAACCGGGCGAAACACTGAACTCCAGGCAGCTGTGCGCTTTTTGGCATCGCCAGACAGCATACCACCAAAGAAGTTCGTCCCGCCCACCTTTTGGATTTGGCGAAAGACATCTGCCCAGGTTTCACCCCCGGTTTTGTCCCAATCCAAGGGAGGGAGGACTTCCATCAGCATTTCTTGCCTTCCCATCCTAAAAGCGCGGTCATAGATTTTATACCAAACACAAGGTCGGGTTTTATCGACATAACAGTACTCGGTAGTGGAACCACCGCAAGGACCGTTTCGTTCACCTTTTGGGCATTCCATCGGGCAGATAAAGGCAGTTTCTTGCAATAAACAGTTCCCACACATCCGGCATCCGAATAGTGGTCCTTTGACCACGCGTTCAACCGACTCTAATACACGGGTGCCAAATGGCTCTCGTTTAAATGGATAATATGGTGGCTGCCATCTTCTGGCAGGAGTAAATCCGGGCATTGTCGACCTCCATCATGGTGAAATGATTATGCACGGGGAGTGGAGGAGAAACCACTCCCCGTTTGTAACTGTATTAAAGTAACGGGAGCAAATAATCGTACGCGCTTAATGTAGCTTTGGCTCCCTCACCAACGGCAACCAGCACCTGTTCTGCGTAAGTATTGGTTACATCACCGGCAGCGAAAATACCGGGCACGCTGGTGTGGTTTCCACAATCAATGATGATACGCTTCTGCTCATCCAAAGCAACAAAATCGGCGACAATCTGCGAGTTAGGCACCAATGCCATTTCGACAAAGGTTCCATCCGCTTGAATCTCACTCGTCTTGCCTTTCTTGTCTTTAACGACCAAGCTTTTGGCATAATCATCGCCTTTTACTTCGACGACCTGGTGACCTTCCAGGATGGTGACATTAGGTGCAACCCTCAATTTATCATTCACGTTTGTCACCATGAGTTTATCAGCTGGACATATCAGGGTGACATGCTTAGCCACCGTGGCTAGCTCTGCAGTCGACCTTTGAGCCAGGTCTCCATCTCCGATGACAACGGTTGACTTATCGATGAATAATGGAGCATAGCTGAGGGCAGAGTAACATAGCCCACGCATGATAAACTCTTTTTCGCCCGGGACGTTTAAAAGTTGTTGCCTGGTGCCGGTGGCAACGATGACAGCTTTGGTTTGCAGGTCACCACCACCGCGCGTCTTGACGATGAAACCTTTTTCATGGCGGATAATTCTATCCGCTGGTTCCATATGCCTGGCAAATTCCAGGTATTCAAGCTCACTTTTAAATTTATTGACAATTTCCAAGCCTTTAATGACTTGATAATCTTCAACCCAGGGTAGTGCAAGGCGGAAATTGGTCTTCCCACCCAAGTCTTTCGTGATGAGCAAGACGTTTAGGCGCTTCCGGATGGCATAAATTGTTGCAGTCAATCCCGCAGGTCCACCACCGACGACAATTAAATCATACATAGTTCACCTCGTTGATATCCTCTCTTTTTA
>JBAPSY010000196.1:0-5650 GCA_049281855.1 Anaerolineales bacterium | reverse complement strand
ACGTTATTTGGAATGATAGAAATTCGCATACATAAATTTCGAGCGGATTTCGGTTTTGGGAGTGCTCGACAATATTGGGATCACGGTTATACAACTTAAGCAGCTAAGTTTGTTATCCAATGAGCGCTTGAATAATTAAGTATATATCGAGTGTGGGCCATATGCGATGTAGAGAATGTGGCATCCGCACGGGTAATGAAAAAGGCAAGTATGCAGAGCGAAGGAATACTTCGCCGTTTTACAATCCATCCAAATATCAGCAGCGAGCCTCGAGATTGTTTTTGCTATTCTGTTGTAAAGTAGAGGTTGACCAAGACCGGTTTAAACTGACCTTTGGGATTTCAACGGCCAAGATATTTTTGTGACCAATACCAAAGGACACCGCTGGCAGGTTTACCATGAATGGAGACTGATTTGTCCTGAAGGATGGTAGGGGGGTAATAGCCCATGGAAACATAACCTGAGATCCATCCTCGTTGATTGATCGCATATAGGACTGCATTATAGGCATTCGCCTGATCCTGAAGATTCAGAGCAAGCTCAGGAATATCTGGGTTAGGCAGGTTGAGCATATCATAATCGAGGCAACCCCCGCCCAAGATAGCAATACAACCGCTGGAACCACCATCAATGGATGGGTATGATATAGCAATGATGACAGGCTTCCCAATTCGTTGCTGGAAGGGCAATAGTTCTTGATCCATTATTGAGCCTGCTTGAGCTTGCATGTCTTCCAAAGTGGCATTTGGCTGGCTTGAAAGTGGTGCAGACCATAGAATATAGACTTGATCGACTGCATCCAGGAATGGCGGTGGATTACTTATTCCTATGGGATAGGATAAAGCCCAAGCAATCGTGCCGCTATATCGTACACGTACCTGTTTGATCAAATCTCTCCAACGAGTTTCAGAATCTTGGGGAACATTGCTTGGTGTACCATCGCCCAGCAGTCCGTCAGGCAATGCCGGGTCCAACCAATCGCCTCCCAATATAAGCGAATTCGCGTTAGTGCTTGATGCAATACTGGCATGGTGGAGGATGAAATTGGAATATCTTTCAAAAAAAGACACCCACCATGGGTAATCGCGTGTGGCATTCTGCCACCATAGACTTGCATGGGAGGGGAAGTGAGGAACAGGGAATAACCCGATGTTTAGATTTACCTGTTTAGCAGTGTTGATAGACCTGATTAATTCAGGCCAAAGCATATCCTGGGAGGGCAAAGGTTCAAGAATAGGAGGCGATCCATTGGTAAAAGTCCAGGTGGGGCTGAGGATTATCCAATTTACATCAAGACTCTGGATTTCATTGATCGTATTAGGTAACAGAGGTACCCAAGAAGGGTGGTGATTGGATTGATAGGCTACCCCGGTAGTGAAATCTGGACCTCTTGCAGTCACCTGGATATCAGGGACACTGGCGGGTGTATTTGGTTCGCTTAACCATGCCCAACTTAATACTTCATCGTGGACTGCTACGGGATTTGCGCTGGGATCAACTTCGCGACTGGTGGGGTTTATCCCTACCGTTGCAGTATCATCTGCACTCCCGCATTGATTCTGCCGGCAGTAACGGTAGCGCAAAGAAGCCAGATCATTGAAAGGACTGGTTAAAACAAATTTCCAGATGGCTTCACCCTGAGAATTTGTGGCGGTCCACATCGGGAGAGCTTCAAGCCAGCCAAATCCCGGATTAAATTGGATCGAGACGATATCATTTTGGGGAGTATCGGGAGGTACTTTGACTTCAAACTGAATTGGATTGGTGCTATTCGAATGCCAGGCATCAACAACATCATTTTGTTCAATGCTGTTATTGGGGATGATTAGCTGGCGTATCCGGATTGCCCCTTTTGAGGTCACTTCGGAACTCCATAGACCATCTCCAAGTGTGTATTTATATTCAATATACATACCTGCAGGGAGATTTAATGTCACCAGATATCTCCCATCAGGAAGCTTGCCCAAGGTTGGCATCAGAGATGCTAGGGTACTCACTCCGCCAGAAAGATCAGCGAAGGAATTTCCCAATTGATAGAGATTACCTGCCAACCGGATTGGAGCATCTGAGGGGGTATCTGAAGGGACTTTGATGGTGAAAATGACAGTCACAAGCTTGGCAGGGCTCAATTGTACTGACACGGGAGTGGTCGAATCTGCTGCAATTACTGCCCCTTGCTGGTAAATGCTAAATAAACCATCCAAGGCGTAAAATACCAGGTTATGAGTGCCTGGTGGTAACCCTTCAAGCAGAAAAGTCCCATCTGCAAGCGTAAACGCTTGTTCGCCTCCCGCTGTGACGAGTACGTTTGGAATCGGGGCACCGGTCGTATAATCTGAAATTTCACCCATGATGCGTCCAGTTGGACCTTGATAGGCAGTATCCGTCCAACGGCTGATTACATCCTGAACGATTGCGGGTCCTTCAACATGATAGAGGCGATAACGAACCGGTCGATCATTGTATAAATGCTCATTGACAATGGAGGTTCCTTCCCGGCTATAACGATATTTGATCACCTTGCCTAAATTGAATGGCAAAGTGACTGAATAATGAACAGCATCCTCAGCTTGCATGATGTATTTATGGGGGTTAAATGCCAGGCCAGTCACTTCATCAAGAAGGGTTATGTAGATTGAATCACCTACAGGGAGTGACTCTGCGATTGCCACGTTAAATGTAACCATCGTCTGTTGAATTTCTGATACGGGTGCGGATTGGGGATTGCTTGAAGATTGAAGCACTGGAGAAGGAAGATTACACCCCACCATTAAGGTGAGAATTAATAAAGCTAATGAGGCACGATGAAATAATTCTCTTAATAATTTATGCATATGTTGATAAATCCAATATGTATGAGATTATCCCATAGGTTGGTAATCCACTATGTGTAAGAAGCCAGCTAAATATTATCATCGGGATATAACAAACCAAGAATATCTTAGTAAATTGTATCCTGCGGAGGTATCAAGCATGAACTATTCGTTATCCTCAATCCTTCCGCAGGATACAGAATTTTGGAATGTTAATGTTAATTCTAGGCTGGTTTAAAGTACTTGATATCCAGTATAGACCCAATCCGTTTAGATTTAGGCTTGAATACTGCTTCGACCGTCAACCCAATCTCCACATGATCGGGTTCGATTTCGCCCAAGCGATGGATCAATCCACCGTCTGCGAAGCGGATGAATGCGATGATCTCAGGTTTTTCAAGCGAGCTGCCATCTATGCTGACATTGAGGAATGTATATGTGATCACATCCCCAGTGGTACCGACGTCCACCCACTTATCCAGCTTACCAAGGCATCGCTCACAAAAGGCAGCTGCCGGTACATAGGTGTGATCACAATTTGGGCAATATGTGCCCATGATGTGACCTTCATCCTTTATGGCACGAAAGAATTTTTCCCCAGCCAGACCGTAGGTATACCGGTTCGTAACAGGTAATTCACCCTGCCATGCTACTGGTGCTTTTGGATCTCGGTGTAGGAGTGTCATCGTCATTCCTCCTTGATCGGCTTGAAGTATAAAATATCGTTGATTGAACCTTGTCGCTCTTCTGCGGGTTTCCATACAGCTTGCACGCGCATCCCGATCTTTACTTTTTTGGGATCAATTTCTCCAAGCATGTGCATGATCCCATGCAAAGGAGAAGCCCCATCAATGTTAATTACCGCGGGGATTTCCGGTTCTTTTATCCGTTTAACATCCCATGTTACATAACAAAGTGAGAATGTATTGACCGTCCCAGTGTCTTTCAATGGAACAAACTTATCCATGGGTCGATAACACCATTCGCAAATCGTCCGCGGAGGTACCACGATTTTTCGACAGGTAGGGCAATGACTACCAAGAAGCACACCAGCTTTCAGGGAAGCCAAATAACTTCCAATGCCAACCCCAGTATCCCATGCATATATGCCATTGAGCTTGTCGAAATTGAACAATATTTTTCCTTCCGTGAAATCCTGCTCACTTAAGGATGTTCCTGGAAACTCTTTGATTTTTGCGGTCATAATCTCCTCCTCATCTGCCCATGACGACAACCGTTCCGACTTGCATCAGATCTCCCCATGCCTGAGCGACGCCACGTCGTGGTTGACCAGGAACCTGCCTCGCTCCAGCTTCACCCCGTATTTGCCAGAAAAGCTCGGCGATTTTCATCAACCCAGCGGCAGCGATGGGGTTACCAACACCTAATAGACCACCAGAAGGGCAGATGGGCATATTACCCGTCCGTGCGGCAGTACCATCACTATATAACTCGGCAGCTTTACCTCGATCAGCAAGCTGCAAACCCTCCAGATGATGGAGAGCTTTGTAATCGAATGGATCATAGGGTTCGGCAATATTGATCTCCTTGCGAGGTTCTTTAATCCCGGCCATATCATATGCCATGCGGGCAGCATATTCCACATAACGTGGGTAAGCCAGGTCCCGATTGGTCCAATATGATGTGTCAAGGTGCCAGCCGACCCCTTCAATCCAAACCGGTTTGTCGGTGATCCTTTTGGCGACATGTTCAGCAGCCAAGATGACTGCAACAGCTCCATCCGATACAGGGCTCACATCAAACCGTTGGACCGGCCATGCCAGCACTTCTGAATTAAGGATATCCTGGACGGTAATATCAGCGTCACCGAGGAGCGCACATGGGTGGTCTGCAGCGTTCTTTTTATGCTGCACTGCCACCTGGGCAATATCGGCCTTGGAAATTCCATAGGTGGTCATGTAGCGGTTCATTTCCATGGCGAAAATCCAAAGCAGGTTTGGTTTAAGCGGGCGCTCCGTGGTATGGTCAAATATGGTCAGAAACGCGGCTTGAGCATGAGGATAGTAAGAGGACATCTTTTCCTCAGCCACTACCATGACGACATCGAACAAACCTGAAGCAATGTGGTACCAACCCTGGATGGGTACAAAAACTCCAGTACCACCCCCGACATAAGAACGCATATAGGGTTTACGCCAGGCACCTGCGCCATCACTTAGATATTCACCATTCAGGTGAACACCATCGAATGCATCAGGGGCAGTACCAAGGCAAACTGCTTCTATATCATCCATGGTCATCTCACATGAATTGAGTGCCATATGAGCAGCTTCCCAGGTTAACTCTTTTGGGGTTTCCAAGGCGCGTCGAACGAATTTTGTCATACCAGCACCAACAACGGCTACTTTTCGCATTCCCATATTGGCATCCTTTCTAGTTGGCGAGGATTAGAACTGCACCGCTGGTGGATGGCACTCCGCGCCAGGATTGTGCCAGACCGAGGTTGATATTTTCAATCTGTCGCGGTCCTGCTTCTCCTCTAAGTTGGAGAACAATCTCGAGCGCACGTGCCAAACCGTTGGCATCCAGGAGATTTCCCATACCAAGACTGCCACCAGACACATTTACCGGAAGCCCGCTATCCGAGCTGGTAAAACCCTCCAGGGTTAATATGCCGGCTTCTCCTTCGCGACAAAAACCTAAAGCTTCTAAGGCTTGCAACTCTTTGTATGCATAGGTATCGTCCACTTCAGCGATGTCGATTGCTTCAAGAGGATTATTTATGCCTGCCTGCCGGTAAGCCATTCTGGCTGCTTCTTCTGTGTAGATTGCGTGCGCCCAATCGCGGTTCTCAAGTGATGGAGAATCATTAGTCC
>JBAPSY010000195.1:0-5855 GCA_049281855.1 Anaerolineales bacterium | reverse complement strand
ATCGTGCGTTCTCAGCGAGCAGGCGGGCGCAGGATTCAGCTGGATCACGGCGCAGAGGAAAAACCCGATTAGACAAAGATAAACGCCTGCGCACATACGTTTTACAAAGGTTGACGCAGCAATGGTCTCCAAAAGGGATATCCGAACGGCTAAAAATAGAGTATCCTTTGAATATGGAAATGCGAATTTCGCATGAAGCGATCTACCGATATATCTATGTATTACCACGTGGGGAACTCAAACGCACGCTCATCCGGGCACTTCGTCAGGAACATGCTTACCGGCACAATCACAAAGCAGGTGAGCGATCTGAAACACGAGGCAAGATTGCAGATATGTTGTCCATTGAGGAGCGTCCTGTAGAAGTTGAAGACCGCACAGTACCTGGTCACTGGGAAGGTGATTTGATTCTAGGTAAAAACAAACAAAGCGCACTTGGCACACTGGTCGAGCGTACTACACGTTACACAATGCTGGTTCCCTTAGGAGATAAAAAAGATGCGGTATCAGTTCGAGAAGCATTTGCAAAAGCGTTTTACTCCCTCCCAACTGAACTCAAGAAAACGCTAACCTATGACCAGGGTAAGGAAATGAGCGAGCATCAGCGCTTTACAATTGATACAGGCATCGAGGTATACTTCGCACATCCATCGTCTCCTTGGGAAAGGGGAACAAACGAAAATACTAACGGATTGCTTCGTCAATATTTTCCAAAGGGGACTGATTTCACAAAAATATCGGTTAGAACGATTAACCAGGTTCAGTGTAAATTAAATGATCGACCTAGAGCTGTGCTAAATTACATGAAACCCGATGAAGTGATTAATGATCTTGTTGCGCTAAAAGTTTGAAACTACCATATAAAAAGGGGTCTATTAACTATTATTTCCGTATAAAACAGCTAGAAAAACCCCCATTCCATTCTAGCATTTTCATCCATCATTGATGGATCCCAAGGTTCATAGCTGAGGGTGATTGAAGTTGGTAGTTTAAGACCAATTTCAGCCTGTTGGCGAGTAGTTTCCAAAAGCGCTGGTCCATATGGGCAAAAAGGGGTCGTCATGATCATCATTAATTTCGCCTCACCTTTGATAACTGCCACATTACGAACCAATCCCAGCTCGAGGACGTTTAATCCGATTTCTGGATCCATCACTTTATTAAGCTCTGCGATAAGAGGCTTCACGATCTCAGGGTTTGTGCTTTCGATATCCCAAACAGGTTTATTCTGGATAGTGTCAGACATAACTTAGCTTGTTTGTAATGCAGTTTCGGAAATTATGTACGTACAATTGCTATCTCCGTTTAAGATGCACTTTACTTTCTCTGCAGGAACTGATAGAACTGTCGAAATCAGGATCTGATCAACTGCACATACTTCAGGATGATTCTGCCCGATGTAATAATATGGGCAACTAGCTTCATGAATTTGATAGCTGTCCCCCAGTTGTTCCCATTCGATATTGAAACCTTCGCGCTTGAGAAGGTCTTTAACCAAATTAAGCCGTTCCTTCATAGTGAGGTTTTTCAATTCTGTGCCATTGGACAAGTCTCTGGCTAGATCTTCAGCCATTTGGGAGAATAATTTATTAATCATCGTTTCTGGCATGGTTTCTTTTAGATGCTCTAGTAATCGGACTGTCAACCGAACATATCGCGTGGGGAACTGTTCAATACCGGTTTCAGAAAGGAAAAAAACTTGGCGTGGCCTACCGACCCCATGACGTTCATCTTCACTCCCGATCAAGCCGTCCGCCTCAAGGCTGGCAATATGGTGACGGATTGAAATCGGACTTATACCTACCTTGTCAGCCAAATCATTAATTGTGCATCGAGGTTGGGTTAAAAGGGTGCGGAGGACCAGATCTCTTGTACCTGTCATACTATTTGTGTCAACAGTATACCAATGTTTCGTTTTTCTGTCAATATTTATTATATTTATCATAAATATTGACATTAACCTGCCAACATGCTATAATGTTTCCGTCGAGCTCGAATCCTTGATCGTTTGTCATCAAGGATTGTTCGTTTATATTTCACCAAGGAGTTTTTCATGTCAGAAATTAACATTCGGGACTTGCATGTCAATATTGCTGGACGAGAGATCCTTAAAGGCGTGGATCTTACTGTCAAACAAGGCGAAGTGCATGCTCTCATGGGTCCCAATGGAACCGGAAAATCGACGTTAGCGTATACCTTGATGGGACATCCTGGTTATCAGGTAACAAAAGGCGAAGTTTTTTTTAAAGGGAAAAATATCTTAGACTTGAAGCCTGATGAAAGATCCAGATTGGGTATATTTCTGGCATTCCAGTATCCAGTTTCGATAGCCGGCGTATCAGTGGCCAATTTTCTTAGAACTGCTATTAACTCCCGAAGGAAAGCTGAGAACAAAGATGACAAAGGTATCTCAGTACCTGAATTTCGGAAGATGCTAAAAGAACGTATGGATTTACTAAAGATGGATTATGCATTTGCAGGGCGTTACCTGAATGAAGGATTTTCTGGTGGTGAGAAAAAACGTGCTGAAATATTACAAATGGCTGTTTTAAGACCTGAGATAGCCATCCTTGATGAAACGGATTCTGGTCTGGATATTGATGCACTTCGGATCGTTTCTGAAGGTGTAAATACATTACGAGGGCCAGAAATGGGCGTCTTGATCATCACCCATTACCAACGTATCCTTAATTATATAAAACCTGAATATGTACACATCATGTTGGATGGGCGAATTGTGGAATCGGGGAACTCGGACCTGGCATTGAACCTTGAGGAACATGGTTACGATTGGGTGCGTGAGAAATATGAGTCGATACCAGCATAGATTAGGCAACTTTTAGAGGTATTTATGAGCTCAAACTCGCAAGCCTTAGATAATATTGGTGAATATAAATACGGATTTAGTGATCCTGAAACATATGTTTTTAAATCACGTAGAGGTTTATCCAAAGAAGTGGTTGATCAGATATCAGACATGAAGGGCGAACCACAATGGATGTTGGATTTTCGGTTAAAAGCATTGGATCATTTCCAGAAACGACCAATCCCAACCTGGGGAGGAGACCTTTCTGGGCTTGATTTGGATAACATTTTTTATTATGTGAAACCTGCCCAGCAGGAGAGTAAGAATTGGGATGAAGTACCAATCACGATCAAAGAAACATTTAATCGCCTGGGTATCCCTGAGGCAGAGCAAAAATTCCTGGCAGGAGTGGGTGCCCAGTATGAAAGTGAAATGGTCTACCATAACATCCAGGAGCATTTGGAGAAACAGGGTGTTATATTCTTGAGCATAGAAGAAGGTCTTCGTAAACACCCAGATTTGTTCAAGCAGTATTTTGGGAAAGTCATCCCTATTGAGGATAATAAATTTGCTGCATTGAATAGCGCAGTCTGGTCTGGTGGGTCATTCGTTTATGTACCTAAAGGTGTCAAAGTCGATCTACCCCTTCAAGCATACTTCAGGTTGAATGTTGCCAATATTGGACAGTTCGAACGGTCTCTAATCATCGCAGATGAGGGTGCGCAGGTGCATTATGTGGAAGGTTGCACAGCTCCAACATATACTACAGATTCATTACACAGCGGAGTGATAGAGATTATCGTGAATAAAGGTGCTCGAGTCAGATATACGACTATTCAAAACTGGTCGACCAATGTCTATAATCTCGTCACACAACGTGCCATGGTACATGAAGCCGGGACTATGGAGTGGGTCGATGCCAATTTGGGATCGAAACTCACCATGAAATATCCATCCTGCTATCTACTTGAGCCGGGTGCCCATGGAGAAATTCTATCGATGGCATTTGCTGGTCCAGGGCAGCACCTGGATGCAGGAGGAAAAGCTATTCATTTTGCACCGCATACATCCAGCAAGATTACCTCGAAATCCATCAGCAAGGGAGGTGGGAGAACATCCTTTAGAGGCTTATTGAAAGTATATAAAGGATCTAACGATAGTCGCTCGAATACGGTCTGTGATGCCTTATTGCTCGATCCCCAATCCCGCTCAGACACTTATCCATCCATTGAAATCGATGAACAAGATGTAACGATTGGTCACGAGGCTTCAGTTTCAAAGGTAGGCGAGGAACAGCTTTTTTACTTGATGAGTAGAGGGCTATCAGAAGAAGAATCAACCACCATGGTCGTTTCAGGTTTTATTGAGCCATTGGTAAAGGAATTACCCATGGAGTATGCAATTGAAATGAATCGATTGATCCAATTACAGATGGCGGGTTCTGTGGGATAACGATGAACACACACAGGGTAATCACAAGAACGAAACAAAGTATTACGACTGAGGCCGAAGATTTTTCATTTAGTCCGGACATGATTCCAGCATTATCAAAGAATTGGAACGGTCCAGCGTTTTTAAGGGATTATCGAGAACGGGCATGGTCAGCTTATAAAACGCTACCAATGCCGACCATTAAAGATGAGGCCTGGCGTAGGACCGATATTCATGCTTTGGATGTTTCCAAATTTTCATTACCTGAAGGTAATTTACTTAACGACCTATCTTCAACTCCCACATGGCTGCTTAAACCTTTAGTCAATAAAAAGCATGGTGGTCAGGTAATTATTCGCCCAGATCGAACAGATGTATCACTCGATGAAACATTGACCAAGCAAGGGGTAATATTTACTGATTTACACACAGCAGAAATCAAACACGCCGATAAATTAGCGAATATTATTGGACAAGTTGTCAAACCAGACGAAGGTAGATTCGCTGCATTAACTGCTGCCTTGGAAAAATATGGTGTATTTGTGTTTATCCCGAGTGGTGTGCAGGTACGAATTCCATTGCATTCTGTGATTTGGGGACCTGGTACAGGTCTGGCTTATTTCTCCCATATCATTGTTTGGCTTGAGCCAGGCTCGTCCTTGACGTATGTACATGAAGCAGCATCTCCAAATGGGGCAAGTGGACAAACCTTACATTCAGGATTGGTAGAAATCCATATCTGTGATAATGCCAGATTGCAGTTCGTTGAGCTGCAGTCTTGGGGGGATAATGTATGGAATTTTAGCCATGAAAGAGCCCAGGTTGGTAAGGACGCAAACCTTGAATGGATTTTTGGTGCTTTAGGAAGCAATTTAACCAAGAATTTTTCAGAAATTGATCTCATAGGTGAAGGTGCAGTAGGCAAGATGTCTGGTTTTTATTTTACAGATGGTAAACAGCATTTGGATCATGATACCCAGCAAAATCATCTAGCTCCTCATACAACAAGCGATTTGCTATTTAAGGGTGCTTTAAAAGATAGTAGCCGATCTGTATGGCAAGGGATGATCTATGTGGCGCCGGAGGCGCAAAAAACCGATGGTTACCAGGCTAATCGAAACCTTATTTTGAGCCCAAAGGCACGCGCAGACTCGATTCCTGGGTTGGAAATCTTGGCGGATGATGTTCGCTGTACACATGGGGCGACGGTTGGAAAAATTGATCCTGATTCAGTTTTTTATCTATTAAGCAGAGGGATTCCATACGCAGAAGCAGAACATTTAATCGTGGAGGGGTTCTTCGACCCAATCATGCAACGCATTCCTTTTGACGGGGTTCGGAAACGATTTCAACAAGCTATTGTAAACAAGATGAAATAAGAAATTTCTAAGGAGGCACCTTGTCAGAAATGTATTTTACTCATGCACCAAACCTTGAAGAGCAGTACCATGTTGGCGATAAGGTAGAGGTGTATTGTGATCATGATAAGAATAATGAGCGTATACGGGATTGGCTTGAGGGAATTGTAGTACAGGTCGATCCCAAAATGATTGCTATACAATTCAGGGATAGTGTTTATCTTACAGATGGATGGATGGTACCAGATCATGTATTATGG
>JBAPSY010000194.1:0-3105 GCA_049281855.1 Anaerolineales bacterium | reverse complement strand
ATCGAGACCTTGTCCCAGACGTCAGGCCCATTTGACTTGATCTTCAATGACATAGACAAGGAATGCTATCCCGAATCCCTGCCGATGATCCACGAAAAGCTACGCTCGGGTGGTGTGCTGATTGTGGATAACCTCCTTTGGCACGGGCAGGTACTGGATGAGAATGATAAAGAACCCAGCACCGCGGGCGTGCGTGAGCTAACAAAGATATTGACCACTAGCCCCGATTGGATCTTTTCACTGATTCCCATCCGGGATGGGATGTTGGTAGCATTCCGCTGTTGAATCCTAACCTACTCAGACGCCCCTTGAAATTCGGAGAAAGCGTAGTATAATTCGCCAATCTTCATATCGCGTAGACCGGGACGAGTAGCTGGTAAGCACCCGCTAGAGATAGGAGACCATCGGCTGAAAGTCTCCTTCGGAATACCCAGTGAAAACCACCCGTGAGCGTGACCCCCAAAGGCTATTGTCGAGTAGGGTGAACGGCTGACCCCGTTATCGGTCTAAAGAGATGTGTCAGGGAGACCTGGCATAAATCTGGGTGGAACCGCGTGAGAGTTCTCTCGTCCCAGTTGGGCGGGAGTTTTTGGTTTAACAGCGCATTTGTCATTGCGAGGGGGGTGGTTTTCCCCCCGAAGCAATCTCATCTATACACTTGGAGATAGCTTTGTCGTAAAAACCGCTCCTCGCAATGACGACGATACAACAAGGAGGTAAGAATGGCAGAGCAAAAGAAAGAACGATACGAAGACTCAGAGCTTTATCGCATCCGCCACTCGGCGGCGCACATCATGGCAGAGGCGGTAATCGAGATGCTCCCGGAGGCCAAGTACACCATTGGGCCGCCCATCGAGAACGGCTTCTACTATGACTTTGACCTGCCCCGCCCGCTGACCCCCGATGACCTGGAGAAAATCGAGAAGCGCATGCGCCAGATCATCGCTGGTCACCACAAGTTCGTTCGCAAGGTCATTTCGGCGGATGAAGCCCGCCAGATCTTCAAGGACCAGCCCTACAAGCAGGAGTTGATCGACGGGCTCGAGCAGGGTGGTTTTGACGAATATGGCAATCCGCTGGAGGAGAAGCCGGAGATCTCCATTTACACATCCGACACCTTCACCGACCTGTGCCGCGGCCCGCATGTGGATAACACCGGGCAGATCAACCCCTCCGCCCTCAAGCTGATGCAAGTCTCGGGTGCTTACTGGCGCGGGGATGAACACAACCCCATGCTGCAGCGTATTTACGGCACCGCCTGGAAGACCTCCAAGGAGCTGGAGGAATACCTGTGGCAGATCGAGGAAGCCAAGAAGCGCGACCACCGCAAGCTGGGTAAGGAGCTGGAAATCTTCACCTTCGATGAAGAAGTGGGTCCCGGGCTGCCACTATGGCTGCCGCGCGGCGGGGTCATCATCGATGAACTGGAGAAACTGGCCAAAGAGCTGGAAGACAAAGCTGGCTACCTGCGTGTGCGCACGCCTCACCTGGCGAAAGAGGACCTGTTCCTGCATTCGGGTCACCTGCCCTATTATGCTGAGAGCATGTACCCGCCCATGGAGTTGGAAGGCGTAAAGTATTACGTCAAGCCAATGAATTGCCCCATGCACCACAAGATCTTCGGCTCGAAGCCCCGCTCCTACCGCGACATGCCAATCCGCCTGGCAGAATACGGCACCTGTTACCGCTACGAGAAGAGCGGCGAGCTGTTTGGCCTGATGCGCGTACGTTCGATGCAGATGAACGATGCCCACATGTACTGCGCCGAAGACCAGTTTGAGCAGGAGTTCATGGGTGTAATCGACCTGTACCACCAGTACTTCGACATCTTTGGCATTGATAAATACATGATGCAATTGAGCATCCACCATAAGAGTGGTCTCGGAAAGAAGTACGTGGACAACGAGCGCCTGTGGCTGAAGACTGAAGAGATGGTGCGCCGCGCCATGGATCACGGCAATGTACCGTATGAAGAGGTGCCGGATGAGGCAGCTTTCTACGGGCCCAAGATCGATGTGCAGATCTGGTCGGTGATTGGCAAGGAATTCACCCTGGCGACTAATCAGGTGGATTTCGCCGTGCCAGCGCGCTTCAACCTGACCTTCATCAACCGCGATGGGCAGGAGGAGACACCTTTGTGCATTCACCGCGCCCCGCTCAGCACCCACGAGCGAATGATCGGTTTCCTGATCGAGCACTTCGCTGGCAACTTCCCCGTCTGGCTCTCGCCTGACCAGGTGCGCTTGATCCCCATCACCGACGCTCACAATGACTACGCCTTGCGTCTGGTAAGCCAGATGAAGGAAAAAGGCATCCGGGCGGAGGCTGACCTGAGCAACGACCGCATGAACGCCAAGATCCGCCAGGCACAGCTATTCAAGGTGCCATACATGCTGGTGGTTGGCGAGCGTGAGATGTCTGAAGGGACGGTCTCCCTGCGTAAGCGGGATGGCTCACGCCAGGATGGCATGCCGGTGAATGAGTTCGTCCGGCTGGTGAAAAACCGGATCGACCGGCGATCACGAGAGTTGTAGCAGATCCATGCGAATAATAAGTTGGGCGGGTCAGGCGCAACCCGAAAAGGTCGTACAAAACCCGCTCAACTTGGGTTTGAGGAAGCAGGATTGCGTCCATGGGGTTTGAATTGTACAAAACATCACTCCCACAGAACGGTCGCGATGCTGCGTCGTAAAAGCCGCTTGCTCCGCCATCGCTCGTAGAAAATGCTCGCGAGGCTGCGTCGCGCTTGCCAAGGTTTGCTCCTTGGTACCATTCGCGCCGTGGGTTGAAACCCACGGCTACGAAAGACACAAAGCCCACTGGCGTGGGCTAGTCGGTGAAGGGATGGATCAGTGTTCAAGAATTGTTTCCCGTAATTCAATTACATTCAATTATGGATTGAAAAGGCAGTCAGGCAATAAGGTAATTAGGCGATGATTGAATGCATGAAGAATTATTGGACAAGGATCTAGATAGGATCTTAGTTTTGTGGACAGTATTATGTAATTACTCACTATCCAGATTGTGAGCATCACCTTCGGATATTTGAATAAAACTTCACCGGAAAATAGGTGTCCGTAGGTGATTTTCCCTACGGACACCTAT
>JBAPSY010000193.1:0-18289 GCA_049281855.1 Anaerolineales bacterium | reverse complement strand
CGGAAATGATGGTCCCATGGATAAAATAATTCCCTCAGCACGGCGAGGACAATCGCTGGTCGAATTTGCCTTGATTATCCCGATTTTTCTATTATTAATGGTGGTGATCTTTGACCTGGGGAGAGCTGTTTATTATTACAGTGCCATACATAATGCAGCCAGGGAAGGGGCAAGGTATGGCGCGGCTAAACCTCTCCAAGTATCAGGGAGTATAACCGCGGATAAATCAGGGATGAAAGCTGCTGCTGTAAATTATGCGATTGGATTAGGCCTAAATACGAACGATGTAGATGCTGGACTCGGTACTCCAGAATGTATTGGAAATCTTCCTTATCCCACACCCCCAACCTCTCCATGTCATAGAGGTATTCCCAATCCCACTGTAAAAGTGACTGTTACGTACTGTTTCGTTCCAGCAACACCGTTGGTAGATATGTTTTTACCTAAGTGCCCAACCTGCACTTGCACGCATCTTCGCCTTCTTGGTGAAGCTGTAATGCGTACGGAATGGATGCCTTCAACGCCATAAAAAGCGTTTATTTTCTTTTCTGTTATCTGGAGGAATTATGAACAAGCAAAGGTTATCACCCGAAAGTGGTCAAACCCTTGTGCTTGTAGTATTAGGGTTTCTTGCTTTTGTAGCCATGCTGGCGCTGGTGCTGGATGGTGGCAATGCTTACGCGGCCAAGCGGCAGGCGCAAAACGCGGCGGATGCCGGGGCCCTAGCAGGGGCGTCCTTTATGTGCAAATGGAGGGATTCTACCGGTGGAGAGGCTAAAGCTCGAGACTATGCCATTATCAATAACAGTGCGACGAGTGCTGAAGCAACTGCCAACTTAGACACCGTAACCATAACGGTAACCGCTACAGTCACAAAAAATACCTTTTTTGCAGGCGTAATTGGTTATACACAGGTTTCGCCGAGGGCTGTAGCTGTAGCGCGATGCCTACCGCCGGGAGGAAAAGGCGTCCTGCCAGTAGCCTGGGCGTGCCGTAATACTGTGGAGGGAGGCGTAAACCTACCTGGTATAGACTGCGCACAGGAATTTGGTCCAAGTCATATCTACATCCTCATGGATTCAGTTAAGGTAGCAGGAAAACAAAAAGGAGGCAAAAATTGCGATCCTGAAATAACTGATCCTAACGACAAGAAATATTGCTATTGCGTTCCTACTATAACAGATCCTAATGACCCCCAATATTGCCAACCACAAGATCTTGTCTGTAGCATTCACGGAAATCAACTTAGTCCAACAAAGGGATGCGACTATGTCGCTCCAAATACAACCGACTGTGATCTGGATAACGATTGTATCGATGAATTGATGACAGGCGGCGCGCGCAGCTGGCTTGACCTGAATGGTGGGGGCGGCGGTGCGAACGAGCTTAAGGATTGGATTATTAATGGATTCCCAAACCTGATCCCGACGCATAAATGGCTGCCCGAAGAAAGCGGGGTGGCAACCAGTATTTTCCGCGTTGCAGAAGACCGTGTGGGGTATGATGTGATCCTACCTGTATTTGATAAGCTGTGCCCTGTTTATCCCACCGATACGTCTCTACCAGAAACGAGGGCAGCTTGTAATGTCGGGCCAGCTGACGATCGGTCCATTGCTGGCAATAACATGAATTTCCATATTGCATCATTTTCTCTTTTCCATATAACCTGTGTGCAAACCGGTAAGAATAAAGCCGTAGATGAATCTGGGAAAGTAAATGGATGCCCAGGACATGACCTTGCCGAATCGAATAAATCGATTGATGATAACGATAAGACGCTTGAGGGTTATTTTATTACCGGCCAAATCCCTAGTTACGGCGGGTCTGGTGAGTTGGTTGATGTAGGTACTTTTTCTGTAGCCTTGGTTCGCTAAAGGTAATAGTCATTTTATGACCATTGAATGCAATTTCATCAAAAAAATTTGGACTTGGTATATAAGATGCATCCGGTATGAATGTCAATAACATCTTTCAAAACTACTAACCCAGGAGGGTGACCTTGAATCGTCGAGTAATCATCGGAATTATCATAGCAGTTGTAGGTATCGGTCTGATCGGACTGGGCATCCTGGCGATTAACACTGTGCTCAGGCAAAGCTTCGCTCCACCCGCACAACCAACGCCCGTAGCTGAAGCCACCACAGATATCCTCATCACCACCCAAGATCTGGCAAACGGGTCGGTGATTAATCGGGAGGACGTACAGATTGTCACCGTCCCGGTAAGCCTGGTGCCACGCGATGCCCTGCTTACCATCGAGGCTGCCCTTGGCAAGATTGTAACAGTCCATCTGATCTCGGGAGAAATGGTGCTCCAACACCATCTGGCAGACCCAACCAATGTTTCACATGATGTTGGCTACATCATCGCAGAAGACCAGGTGCTGATGGCTTTCCCAGCGTCTGATTTAATGAGCGGTCTTGGTGTTTTACAACGTGGAGACAATGTTGACATATTTGCATCCATGACGGTGGAAGTCAGTCCAACCACCATCGCACCTGCCACAGGCACAGCTGCACAACAGGAAGCGATCACCCGGCTTTTCACCTTTGATGCTTTCCAGCGGGTGCAGATCACTGCCATTGTGGCGGATGTGGTGGCTGAATCTGGTTCAACAACTCCAGGGGAAGCCCAGCCCACCCCGAACCCAGCGGATATCCGGGTAAGAGCTTACCTGCTCGCCATGACGGCGCAGGACGCATTGGTGCTGAAGCACATGCGTGACACTGGAGCAATCTTTGACTTCGTCCTGCGTTCACCAACCTCCAATGAATTATTTGAGGTCAGCCCAGTAACTGTGGAATATTTACTGCAACGTTTTAAATTACAGATCCCCAGGTAGGATGGGCTTGAAGAATCCAAATCATACTCGCATCAATGAATGGGTACTAAATAGAGGTGTTCTAGCATGAATCCAGCTAACAAACAAATCCGAGTGGTTGCCCTGTGCGATCCAGGAACCTCTCAACAGCAAATCACCGAAGCCTTGAATTCCCAAAATGAATTTATCCTGGTTGATATCTTAACCTCCAAGGAAATGTTGGCAAGACAGATACGCGCGGCCGAACCAGATATCCTGCTGGTAGATTCACAGCTTCAGGGCGAATCCACCATGGACATCATTGATGACCTGGCACTACAGTTCCCGACCGCATCGGTGGTGGCGATTTTGCCAACCAATGATCCTTTGGTTGCACAACAAGTGATGCTGGCAGGAGCGCGAGGGTTCCTGATCACACCGTTCTCACAGATCAATTTGGTGAGCACGCTGCGGCGGGTATCAGAGCTGGAGGGACGGCGGCAACAAACGCAAGCCTATGTTCCCTCCCAAGTACAAGAAGCCACACGCCCATTACGCTCCGTCACAGTTTATAGCCCCCGCGGAGGCACGGGTGTCACATCGATTGCGGTCAATACTGCCATCGCCCTAGCTGAAGAAACCAGCAAGAGGGTGCTTTTGTTTGAGGGAAAGGTGTTTTTTGGTCACCTTGAGGTGATGCTAAATCTTAAAATGCAGAATGCATTATCAGATCTGATCCCACACGCGACAAACCTGGATGAAGGTTTGATCCGGGATGTAGTATCCCCCCACCCTTCTGGGATTCATGTTCTCCTGGCACCATCAAACGTCCAGGTGGCACAGGGAATACGTGCGGAGGACATCTACAACATCTTTATCGGTGTCTCCCGGTATTATGATTACATCGTTGTAGATGCAGGTGGGCCACTGAACGATATCTCGGTGACTTTAATGGACGCCACCGATCGCATTCTGCTGGTGACCACACCTGACCTGGCTTCCCTGCATGATACCAGCCGTTTTCTGCAATTAAGCAGGTCACTTTCTTATCCTGCTGACAAAATCCTGATGATCCTGAATAAAGCTGGTGTTGAGGGTGGTGTCAAGCTCAAAGACATCGAGGCCGTTTTGCATAATCAGGTCTATCATCAAATCGCGAATGACCCAGCAAATGTCCTGCGCAGTATCAACCGGGGGATTCCTTTCCTGGTGTTTTACCCGAGGAGTAGTGCCAGTAAATCGATCCAACAACTTGCGCGGAACCTCACATCGATCAGCCTGCGGGATGTTGGGCGCGAAAGTGTGCCTGCAGCTGGAGAGAAAGCCGGACGAGATATGTTGCTTGCCTCCAGTCGCCTTGGATAGAAACAACTTGGATTAATTGGATTTCCTGAATGCCTTCTTATACCGTACTCCTCGCTATCGTTAGTGTCATTTTGATCATCATCCTGATCGCTTATGGGTTGGTGATCTATGGTCTGCGCGATGTATTTTTCGCTGGTCAGGATATCGGTTCCCGTCTGGCATCTTATGTGAGCTTACCTGACGAATCGAACCAACGTATGGACGGTCAAAGGCGGAAGGCAGGACTACTGCGCCTGCGGTTGCGAATGAACAACATGTTATCCGGACTTGCCTCAGAAAAGCTCAACCTTCAGCTTATTAGTGCAAATTGGCCGATCACTGAGACAGAGTATGTGTTGATCAGATATGGGAGTATCGTCCTAGCTTTTGTGCTCGGAGTTGTTATTACCAAAATGTTCGTTTCTGGGAGTGACGTTTTAGTTTTTGGCCCAGGGTTGACGATTTCCAGAACAATCGTATCGGGGATTAGCCTGGCAGTGATAGCAATCTTCATCCCTGATCTGTTGCTGAAAAGATCTATCACACAAAGACGAATGAACTTCGGGAAACAGCTAGTTGATGTATTGATCCTGATGACCGGTGCAGTACGGGCTGGTTACAGCCTACCCCAGGCAATTGAGGTGGTGAGCAAAGAAATGAGGTCACCCGCATCAGAAGAATTTCGTCGTGTACGGCATGAAATTGGTCTGGGGTTATCCCTCAGCCAGGCATTAAACAACCTGGTAGCCAGGATGGAAAATGATGACCTTTATCTGGTGGTTACCGCCATTAATATTAATTCCCAGGTAGGCGGTAACATCGTCACCATGTTGGAAGCGGTTACCGATACCATCCGTGAGCGAGTGCGATTGTTCAGCGAAATACGCGTGCTCACCGCCCAACAAAGATTTGGAAGTTATATCCTAACCTTCATGCCCGTTGGGATGGCAGCCGCAATGTTTTTCATTAATCCTGATTATATGATGCGCCTATTTGAACCACAAATCTTGTGCATCCCCATTGGCGCAGTAATCATGGTTATTTTCGGAAACATTGCTGTCAGACGTTTAGCCAAAATTGACGTATAAGGAAAGCTTTATGCAGCTGTTCATGCAAATAACCATCAGTATGGCGTTAGGAGTAGTAGGATTGATCTTCCTAGTTTTGAGTGTGCGCTGGTTGAGATCAGGCTCTCTTTCCAAACGCCTGATTCAATACGTTGAAACACCGCTGGAAAGCACCCGCGGCCGGGCGAACACCATACGAATCCAACCCAGGATCATCACCGGCTCATTCGTCAGCCGCACTTTCAACCCGGCAATCCGTGGGATTGGTCGCTTCTTTGGCCGGATCACTCCTGCTGGAGCTATTGAGAATTTGGCACAAAAGCTGGTCATTGCGGGTAATCCATTGGGATTGGGGGCGCGTGAGTTTTATGGCATTAGCATGGCATCCACTTTATTGGGAGTGTACCTGGCTTTTATAATATTCCGGAGAGGAACCACCTCAATCAATGTCCTTCTCAGCATATTAATTCTGATCTTTTTTTACGCTTTCCCGAAAGTTTGGATTCACAGCCGAGTGACCAGCAGGCAAAATAAAGTGAGAAGAGGATTACCGGATGCACTGGATATGCTCAGCGTATGTGCCACAGCCGGATTGGGATTTGACCAGTCACTCCAAAGGGTAAGTGAATATTGGGATACACCAATTGGTCGTGAGTTTGGTCGAGTGGTCAGTGAGATGGAAATGGGACTATCACGCCGGGAAGCACTGCGGAACCTTTCAGATAGGTTGGATATCCGTGAAATAGCCAGCTTTGTTGCTCTAATCCTACAGACAGAACAGCTTGGAATGAGCATCAGTGATACCTTGCACGCTCAGGCAGAACAAATGCGGATTGAGCGTCGTCATAGAGCCCAGGAGCAAGCGCAGAAAGCCCCGATCAAAATGCTCATACCCATGGCCATGTTGATCTTCCCTGCCCTACTTGCGGTAATCCTTGGACCAGCCATCCCAACCATTTTAGAGGCATTTAGAAACTTATAACCACGGGAACACATAAGTGAGTATTATGAGGTATTTTTGGAGGCAACATGAGTGTTAATGAAACTGGATCGTACATGGAATCTCCGTTATTCCAGGAGGCCATGGGACATTTTCGAATTGGAAAATGGGGTGAAGGTTTTTCAAAGTTGGAGGAGGTTGAGCGAAATTTCCCCATAGAGCCTGATCTCAGGACCCTACGCCAGGAGATGGAAGTTCGATCGCGCATATCTGAATATGAGGTCGAAGAAAACAAACATAATAGGACCCAGAATCTTATCAAGTATGGACTGCGGCTTTTCCTGGCCTTGGTACTCATCGGAGGTGCCTTTTATGCAATTTCTACCTATTCTGGTTGGATCCAGGGACAAATTGCTATGGCACAATCTGATCTTTCGCGGAATATGCAACAAGCTGAACTCACGATCGAATTTCGCAATGCCCAACAACTTATGGTCGCAGGTAAATCTGATGAGGCTTTAACTGCGTATGAGTCGATTAAAGCAAAAAATCCGGATTTTCCTGGTTTAACCGAAGCCATCACCAAAGCCCAGGGCTTAAAAGACATTGAAGTTCAATATATGCAAGCGATGAACTTGCTGAACGTGGGTGATTCTGCTCAAGCGCTGGTTTTGCTCCAAGAGATCAGCCAGAAAATGCCAAATTACCGGGATGTGTCTTTGCAGGTGAAAAATCTGCAAACCCAATCGGAGATGACATCCGTCTTACAGCAAGCTGATCAGGCTTTCTTAGAAGGCCGTTATGAGGATGCATTATCCAATTATGAATCCCTACGCCTGATGGATTCATCCTTCCAAACCAGCCATGTGGAGGAAAACCTTTTCCAAAGTTACATCAAGGCTGCTCAAGCGCTCTTAGCCTCACCTGTACCGGATTTGGAGACTTTGAAAAAGATCGACGGTTATTTTAGCAATGCATTAGCATTAAAACCCTTGGATCGCGAAGCACTGGCAGCTCGTACACAGGTTCGCCTGGTGATTGAAGACGGTCTGATCGGAGATTATGTAAGTCAGGCACAAGCAGTACTTGCCAACTCTCCAGATTCCATCGAAGCCCAACAATCTGCCGAACAGTATCTTGCAATGGCTCTCGCAGTGCGACCGAATGATCCGAATGTTTTACTCCAGTTCCAGCTGGCGCGAGCATATATCCAGGCAGTGAATAATTTTGCCAGCAGCAGGTGGGATGCGGTCATCGAACAGCTTGAATATGTGATTGGGCAGCAAGCTGGATATGCCAATGGAACTGCACTCCAAACGATATATGATGCCTATATCGCACGTGGTTCGGATTATATTGCCTCAGGCGAATACTCACTGGCATTGGATGACTTCCAACGTTCCGCAGTACTGGCACAACAACTTACAGACGCAGGTCCGTTATCCTTCGAAGCCCAAACCATGATAGCCGAGGCTCAGGGATTACTCAACCATTTTCAGGAAGCGGTGCTCATTTACCAGGATGCATTGAATACAATCGGCTTGCGCGAGCGCATCGTCGGATTGCAGAATTCACTCACAGATACGCTTGGGTATGCAGAGGCTTCATCCAATGCGGGTGATTACCTGAGCGCGTTTTATGCCTATCGTAACCTTATTCGCAATCGGGTGAGTGCTTACGACCAGACGACGGTGGTCACCATTAAGAACGGAGATTACCTTTCCTTGCTTGCCCATCGATACAATACAACCGTCGCGGCCATTTTGTCCGCCAACCAGATGAATAACCAACCGCGATTAACGCCTAACTCAAAGCTGATCATTCCGACTCTTCCGTAGGTTTCCACCGGAGATTGAATCATGTTTACCAACCGACCCGCAAAAAATGCGCATACAATTGCCGCCAACGACTATGACATTTTAGCTGAGGCTAAGAGCATGGGCGGCACCGAACAGGTCTCCGCAGATGCCTACATGATCCGAGATCGCGTTCAACGCCGGCTATTAACTGAAGCAGATGGGGAAGTGGACTTATCGCATATTCCTCAGATGCACCAGATGATCGAATCACTTTTCAACAAGGTGCTGTCGGAAGAAAACCTGCTGTACACCCGGGCAGTGCGCGCCCGCTTGCTGGATTGGGTGATCTCCGATATCCTGGGATTTGGTCCCCTGGAGCCATTGCTTCAAGAGCCAACGATCACCGAAGTGATGGTGAATGGTTATGATAATGTTTATATTGAAAGATATGGTAAGGTGGAAATAACCCGGGTAACATTTGAAAATGAAGCCCACCTGATGCGCATCATCGACCGTATTGTGGCTCCATTGGGAAGACGCGTGGATGAATCATCACCCATGGTGGATGCCCGTCTGCCGAACGGGTACCGCGTTAATGTAATCATCCCCCCCCTCTCGCTCATCGGTCCGATGTTGACCATCCGTAAATTCGCACAAACACCCTACACCGCACAAGATCTGGTGGCGAACGGCACTCTTACCACCTCGCTGGTGAACTTCTTGAAGGCTTGCGTGGAGGCACGCGTAAATATCGTTATATCTGGCGGCACGGGGTCTGGAAAAACCACCTTGTTAAATGTTGTCTCAGCATTTATCCCCAGTACTGAACGCATCATTACTATTGAGGACATTGCTGAGCTGCAGTTGAAACAGGAGCATGTAGGACGGCTTGAGAAGCGCCCTTCGAATGTGGAAGGCAAAGGTGAGGTGACCATCCGCCAACTGGTGATCAACTCGTTGCGTATGCGCCCGGACCGGATTATCGTGGGTGAAGCCCGTGGCGGTGAAGCCCTGGACATGCTTCAGGCAATGAACACCGGTCATGATGGCTCCATGACCACCATCCACTCCAACAGCCCACGTGACACCCTGCGTCGTATTGAAACCATGGTGTTGATGGCGGGCCTTGAACTGCCATTGAAAGCCATCCGCGAGCAAGTATCTTCTGCAATCGAGCTGATCATCCACATGGAGCGCCTGCGTGATGGCACCCGAAAAGTGGTGCACGTCGCTGAGGTACAGGGCATGGAAGGGGACACCATCCTAATGCAGGACTTGTTCTTGTTCGATCAGACTGGTATCCAGAACGGGCGAGTAATCGGTTCCCTGAAATCCACCGGGCTGCGACCCAAGTTTGCAGAAAAATTTGCGATCAATAATATCGAGCTACCTCCAGAGATCTTCAACGTAGGCATGACCGTATAATCCAAATCTGCAATTGCATCAACCTGGTTGGGTGAGAAATTCTCATATCCATTGAAATATCTAGGTTCTATGATCCCGTATAACCAGCTGACAGGAGTGGTAAGGGTATGCCAATAGTACAGCGAAACCTACAGCACAAAGTTTGAGACCCATAACCCGCTGTGCCCTTATTTTGAAATTTCTATAAAACCACCTCGGAGAAAAACCGAGGTGGTTATTTTTTTTACGGCGGCGCGTCGTGTATTATTGATGTATAGATTTTCTATTAACGGGATATGCGCCCGTCGCTAGAATTTTTCCTCACTCGAGCCTTTAAAGGCTGTTTAGGGATTGACAGCAATCACAGTTGCTCTTTGGTTTGTTCAAACTCGATTAGTAACAAGGATATAATAAAATACGATAGGGATGAATAATAGAAATGCGATGTAGATATTTTATTACTTACCTGTTCGCTCTTGTTGCATTGATATCCATAGCGACCGTCTTTATTCCATATACACCTTTAAAGTCACTGGCTGATTCAATAATGAGTGATGGCAATTTCAAATCCCTCAATGAAAGCAATGCGATTATTTTCAGGATCATACTTGGAGTGGTCGGGTTATTCTTTATTGTTGCATCCATAGTAATTGGTGGTGGATATCTCGATATGGTCTTGGGCTGGCTTCACCAATATTACATCGACATGACTATCTTTATCAAAGGTCTGAAACCGACCAAATTTGACATATTCCCACTTGTCACTTTATTATTAGTCCTCGGATCAGCTGTTATCCTCCGACTGGTTTATATTAATGAGCAGATATCCCACGATGAGGGATATACTTTTGTCGTATTTGGCTCAACCTCGATATTTAATATCGTCTCAAATTACCATTTACCCAACAACCACGTTTTAAATTCCCTCTTGATCTTTTTTTCCACCCATCTATTTGGGAGCCAACCTTGGGCAGTGCGGCTTCCAGCATTATCGGCAGGTTTGCTGCTTATTCCAGCTACCTTTGCACTTGCAAAACAAATCTACGACAAATATACTGCTTTCCTAAGTGCCATCCTGATTACAATTCTTCCGGGTGCCATTCTCTACTCCACAACTGCGCGAGGGTATAGTTTGGTTGCACTGTTCACGGTTCTCACCCTTTTAATAGCTTACTACCTTAGAGAGAACAAGAATTTGTTTGCTTGGTCACTCCTGGTTCTTTTTTCCGCATTGGGTTTCTATAGTGTCCCAGTAATGTTATTCCCATTCGGGGTAGTATTCGTCTGGCTCTTCTTGGAAAATCTATTAACCCCTCCTAGATCATATGGTTCCAAATTCATTTTTTTGAAGTATTGGGTGTTAGCTGGAATCAGCACAGCAACACTCGTACTAATCCTTTATATACCTATTTTTATTTATTCTGGCACCGAAAAAGTCTTTGCAAATCAATGGGTTTCCCCTGAACCTTGGCTGGGGTATATTTCAGCGATTCCTAGTCGACTATTAAATGTATGGCATGAATGGACTGGAGGTTTACCCTTCATCTGGTTGATTTTATTGGTTGTCGGATTCTGCCTCAGTCTTGTTTTCCATAGAAGGATCGCCCGAAATCGAGTTCCCCTTCAAATCGCAGCATTTCTATGGATTGCATTATTGATTCTATTCCGGCGACCAGAAGGTGTAACAAAAATATGGGCATTTCTACAGGCGCCCTTTGTAATCTGGAGTGCTTCAGGCATAATGCTATTTATTAAAGACCTACGTATAAAATTTGCCAAGAACTTATCTGTGGCATCTATCGTGGTTAGTGTTATATTATTGATCACTTTAGTGGATGTTACAAAACTATCTCTAACCATCCACGACCGCTGGAATCAGAAAGGACCCGAAGAAAAAACCGTCTTAGCAATTAAAGATCAGCTAAATACAAATGATTTGATTATTATTGATCCTCCCTATGATGCAGGAATTTGGTATTATTCAAAAATATATGGCTTATCAGGTAACAATTTTAATAAATATCTCCCGTTTAACCAACTCTTTGTCATCGTAAGCCCTTCCATGGGACAGACATTACAATCCGTCCTCCAATCCAGAGGTCCAGATCCGCACCTAACTGACTTAGAAGCTGCACACTTAACAATAAATTACGGATATCTTGACACTTACATCGTCCCACACCGATAATCGAGATCTATTATTTATAATGCGATGTGGTCGATTGTCTCCGCCCATCTTCTACCATTGACCCCAACTGTTTCTGATTTTCTCCATCTGCGCCTGGTTATGCTCATCCAGGGTCACTTCGTCATCCTTTAGGAATTCCAACCGAGCAAAATAAGGCGCTCGCTATTCTCTTGGCCAATGAGCTATCTGGTCTGCTTCGGGTGACTTTGGCTGATCAGCAAACCAGAGTCCCAATGTTATGTGACCGATCCAATCCTGATCTAGGTACAGGTCTGCATCTTCTAGTAATTGCTGAATATTCAGCTCGGGAAAATCACATTTCGGGTATGTCTGGATTGAGGGATTAAACCCAGCAGCAGATTGCTTTTATTACATCTCACGAAAGGTATATACCTTGTTAGTCACGGAATGCTAAGACAGGTTTGGCACCACCAAGGTGGGGATGCAACCCACCTTGGTGGAAAAATAGGTTAAGAAAACGGAGAGTCAAAATCGATTCATAATTCCATGCTAATCTTCTTGACTCTTCTTACTTTAAAACAAGAGGTATAAATAGGGACTGGTAGAATATATGATCATTAATTCTAAAACTATCTAGTACACCGCTACCAAGTCCAACGATGCCAACTGCTTTTCCTTCTGCAGGTGGTGCGCCATTGCACACATAAGTTTGAACACCACTTCCGCCATTGATCCTGGTCAGGATAATCGTAACGGTACGGCTGGCATCCACCATTACCTGCAAGTGGGCGTTGGTAAAGGGTGAGGAAAGGGCGAAAAATCCCAGACCAAAAGGTCCACCATTGTTTCCCAAGTAGCAGGCAGCAGAATCAAACGTACCATTCGAATCATTATCCTGCAGCTTAATAAAGATGTTGTTCACACCCGCCCCATAGTTTAAGACGACGCCGGTGTACTGTAAACCACCACCTGGGTTAATTAATAGATCACCTTCAACAATATTGCTGACACTGCTGTTGAAGATCGATAATCCCTTACCTAAAAGTGTTCCTCCATGAGCTGCCTGGTTGATAATCTCATAGTTCTCTGACATACCGCTCCAGTTAGGACCAAGCGCTCCACTTGGACGGTTGAAGCCATCAAAAGCATAAACCCGGTTGACGACTACATTATCGATACGTCCTCCATAGTAGCTGGCAATCCCCACTGCCCCCCCCTCTGCAGATGGAGCGCCACTACATGTGTACGCCTGAACACCACTGCCACCATCGATATTGGTCAGGGTAATGGTGACGTAATGGTCAGGAGTCACTGTAACCTGAGCGTGAGCATATGTGAAGGTTGATGACAGGAGGAAAAATCCCAGACCAAAAGGTGGACTATCGTTGTTGCCTGTGTAGCAGGCTCCATAATCAAAAGCACCATCGGAATTATTGTCCTGAAACTTAACAAAGATGTCGTTCACACCTGCGCCATAGTTTAAGACGAACCCTGAGTACTGTAGGCTGTGTGGCAAGGACAGTGAAATATCCCCTTCGATGGTATTGCTGCCCAGGTCATTAAATAACGCAAGCGATTCGGCCGTCCCCTGTGCTGCGCCACCATTAATTGAAAAACCAGTTACTATATCCGTCCAATTGGAGCCTAAGGCTCCATCGGGTCGGGAGAAACTGTCATTGAAATCATTTATACTTTGAGAATTATCAATGATTCCTCCACCGAAGCTTGCAATGCCCACTCCATAACCTTCTGCAGGCGGCGCGCCAGTGCAGGTATAAATCTGAGACCCACTGCCACCGTCAATCCTCGTCAAAATGAGTTTCACTGTGCGGTTCTCATCCACAGTCACCTGCATGTGGGCTGTGGCAAAGGGTGATGGGGCGAGGGTGAAAAAGCCCAGACCAAATAGTGCACCCGAATTATTGTTGCCTGTGTAACAAGCAGCAGAATCAAACATACCATCGGCATTATTGTCCTGAATCTTAACAAAGATGTTGTTCACACCTGGACCATAGTTCAGGACGAACCCTGAGTACTGTAGGCTGTGTGGCAATGTCAGGGAAACATCTCCTTCAACACTATTGCTGCCCAATCCATTGTAAGTCGCCAAGTTCGAGACATTGGTTGCGCTTGAGGCGGTGTTGTTTCGGATGGAGATGCTTCCATTTCTTATTAACCAATTTGATCCGAGCGGACCATCTTGCCTATTAAACCTTTCCTGAATGGCTGGGATGGCTGGGTCGACCGAAAGATTGTCTATTATTCCACCACCAAATGATCCCATGCCCACCGCGTTGCCTTCGAACACGGGAGCGCCGCTACAAATATAGGTTAAGACACCACTTCCACCGTCAATCTTTGAAAGGTACAAAATCACATTTCGGGAAGAGTCAACACTCACTTGCATGTGGGCATTGGAAAAGGTTGACGATAGACTGAAAAATCCTAAACCGAATCCCGGTGTATCATTTCCCTTGTAACAGCCAGCTGTATCAAATTTGCCATCTTGATTATTATCCTGTACTTTAACAAAAATATTTGAGACTCCTGCACCATAGTTCAATACCAGGGCGGAATACTGTACGTGCCCACCTGGCTGAACAGCAATATCAGCTTCCAGGCTATTCACACCTACGCCAGGATAGATGGCCAAATTTTCGGTTATGCCACCAAGTGTACTTTGGGCTATTTTGTTCACAATAGAAATTGAACCGACCATATTCCAACTTGCCCCAATGCTGCCATCTGGGCGATTAAAGTCATCCAGGTTGCCATACAATGCCGGCAGCAGTTCCACACTTTCTGGATTGGCATCGGATTGCTTGGTAAGGTCCTGGTCGGATGGAGCCTGTGTCTCGTCCATCTTTGGTGGAATCAAGTCAGGTGAGACCTCAACCGGTGGATTGAGTGATTGATCAGGTGTAACGACGGTGAGCTCAGTGGCGTTGGGTTGGGTGTTATCAATTTGACCTTCAGAACCTGGCGGAGGCCCCTGATATATTGGACCCACAGGTTCCTCAGGAACGATTACCGCTGGCACATATCCCTCCGGCAATGTGTAGTCGATTGCATTATCATATCCAGATGCAGGTAGTTGGGCTGGATACTCCGACGTATCGGCGATGGGATTTTGTTCAACCGGCTCGGCAATGAGCTTCGCCATATCGACAGGAGGTTCTTCATTATCAATAGTTTGTAAATTGCTTTTTGCCTGGGTGGTGCTTGCAAGTGGTACTTGCGATAACAGGAGAACCAGGATTAAACCAGCACAAGCTAAACGACCTATACGTGAATATAGTGGATAGTGTTTCACTTCTTCTCTCCTCTGTAAGATTGAATGGATAATAATGTCTTGCTTAACTTTTTTCCTCAGCCAGATTTCGCATTAAAAGCACATAATCGCTCAACACAATAATAATTTTGGTAATTATAAGTATGGCATAATCTTTTGTATTTGTCCACTTAATTCACCATTAATTTCTGTAGGTTCATCAAATAACCAATCTGCTATTGAAGAAAATTATGCACTGTAATTATCCAGAAAAATATGCACAATTCCATATTACCATAATCCATGATTGAGTTCCCGCCTTATCCAACAGCCATCAATCCGGCCAGCAATACAATCCTGGAGTTTACAAAAGAATAGTTCTATTGCACATTTTCATTTGTACAATGATTTAATGTAGCGTTATTCCTCCAAACACTTTCTTGCCAGGTGAATATGCGATAATGGTAAAGTCAGCAGGTCGGGATTCCATTACCTTCTATAATTGCAGCTTTGGAAATCCACCCTACAACCAGGTGACTTTACCGGATCATCTTATGCGGCGAGAGTACCTGTTCGAGACGTGTATTTACCATGCTACCTCCTCGCTTACGGGCATTTAAAGGAGAAAATCTTCAGGTTTTGATCCACCTGGGCGGCCAGGTACTGGCTGTCATATGACCAATCCGTTTCAGTGGCGGTACCAAATTGACCTATATCCAAGGGGTAGAGGCTCCCAGCGTCTGCATTGATCACCCAGATATTCGCATTCTCATCGATATAGGCGATGTAGTGACCATCCGGAGACCAGTTAAGCTGCCCAGGAAGGTCAGCATATTCAGGGGGGATGGTCGCTGGGTGAGAGGTGCGGACTGACCACATATCCCAATACCTTTCGATTGGATCACCAACCGCAGTGGAGAGGCCTGACCCCACACCAAAGTCCAGAGTCTGTAAGCAATTGACACCGCACGAAATCAACACCCTCAAACGACCAGGATTTATCCATTCCAGGATGGATTTTTGGCTGGAATAATCATCCGTCCTGGCAGCCTCATCGGGGAAGAGGTCTCTGGAGGCGCGCCCATCGGGATAGGCAAGCTCGATGGTGTACAGGTTGTCACTCCGACGCAAGCCCAGGAAGGCGATGGTTAAGCCATCGGGCGACCAATTTATCTCCCCAGCGACATGCGCCGCCACCTGTTCAGGCGTATCGAATGAAGGCGAAGAGAGCATGTACAGGTCTCCTACATTCCAGCTTGAACCTTGCGTGGAGGCAATATAAGCGACCGTATTCGCAATTGGGGACCATGCGATCAGATCACCCTGGGGTTGGTCGACGCGGATCATTCCCTGTTCTGCCACCTGGCATGCCTGAGGTGGGATTACCTGCAGATTCGGGACACTGGAGGTTGGTTCGGGTGTGGGGGTAGCCTCCTGAGGTGCTCCACCAAGGACAGTGCAGGCAGAAACTGCCAGGAGCAGGCCAGTGAACAACATGGATATTCTAGCTAAATAGTTAAAACGCATTATTTCATCTGAGGGAAATCCAGATTGGAGGCTCGTGTAATTTAATTCCAATATAATTATAAGTCAACTTGTATTTAACTTGGATTTGGATTAAATCAAAGACCTGCCGGGTTACGGCAGGTCTTTGTGACAAAGTTATTGATTCAATTACATAGGGATGACGTTGGCTGCCTGCAGACCTTTGGGGCCCTTCTCGATGGAGAACTCCACCTTCTGGCCTTCCTGCAGTGAGCGGTAACCGTCAGATTGGATCGCAGAGTAGTGGACGAAGACGTCCGCGCCATCAGGCTGGGAAAGGAATCCGTAGCCCTTGCTTCCGTTGAACCATTTGACTGTGCCGATAATTCTTTCAGACATGAAATTTACCTCCGTAAGGTATGAAAAAAGATATGTGGTGCGCCTTCAAATCCATCGGAGCAGTCAAAATAAAACAGCCCAAGGAGCTTGCCTTGGACCGTTTTCTTTGCACTTCTTCCAACGAGAACTTTCTGGCATTCCTACAACAAATGAATATACCAGTAAATCCCCAAACCGTCAAGCAATTTTGGAGAGAAATTGTAAAAGTCTACTAAATCGACAGTCTTTTTTGGCAATACATATTTTACTGAAATATAAACAATTTCGCCACAGAGTACACGGGGAACACTGAGAAATAATTAATAATATACTTTCTCGTGCTCCCGGTAAATGCTGTTCTGCCAGACTTTCACCCCAGGTCAACTTGCTGCAGGAAAGTATTGTACTGTTCCTGCGTTGCCACGCCGCCCCCCTGGGCAAGTCTCGGATCGCCTCCACCCCGACCGCTGATCTGAGCCAACTGGTGGGTGAGAAGCTGGCGGGCATCCTGGCCACTGCCTTCTCCGCAGGTGATGATCAACGACACCTTCTGCCCATCGAAGGAGGTCAAGTAAGCTATCACACCAGAGATCTTTTTAAGCTCTTCTGCCAGCAAGCGCAGCTCGACTACCGGACGAGTTTCAAAGCATGCCCGTACCAGCTTAACCGCGCCGCGTTCTTCCGCCCCTGCTGTCAGCTCACGCGCTTCAGCCTTGACGCTTGCCTGCCGGAGAGTTTGCACTTCCTTCTGAAACATAGAAAGCTGATCCGCCTGTTTGCCAACCACATCAGCGATATCCTGCCAGCTGATGCTCATGTGATTTGCCAACCCAGTGAGAACATCGTACATCTGGTGGAATAGTTCCAATGCCTGCAAGCCAGCAACGAAATAAACCCGCAGCCTATCGTTCTGTCGTTCAGCCTTGAGCACCTTGACCAGCCCGATGCTGCCGGTGTGCAAAACGTGTGTACCTCCACAGGGAGAAAAATCGTATGAATCGATCTCAACAATGCGGATGTTCTCACTCACTTTGGGAGGACGGCGTAGAGGAATAGACTTAAGTTCCTCGGGTGAAACGAAATAGGTCTTGACGCGTCGGTTTTCATAGATGATCTGATTTGCCTGCAACTCCGCCTGCTCCAGGTCGGTCTTGCTGATTTGGGTTGCTAAGACATCCAGCGTGGAAGGAGAAACACCATTGATGTTGGCAGAGACGGTCTCGGACCCCGTTTGGCGCAGGATGCTTTGAGTTAGCAAGTGCTGGGCAGTGTGGCGCTGCATGTGACGCAATCGACGTTCAGCATCTATGCTTGCCTTGACTGGTCCCAGATTCACCTCCCCCTCCACCACGTGTATCAGGCGAGAATGATCATCGTCCTTGAATACGTCCACCACCCTGGCGGTACCTATCCCGCCGGTATCATACTCCTGCCCACCGCCAGTGGGGTAAAAATATGTTCGGTTGAGCACCACGCCAGTGCGCCCTTCCGCTAAGGGGATACGTTCCACGACTTTAGCTTCGAACTCGAGTACGGTAGAATCTTCCTGGTATAAGAGCTGTGGGTTCATGGTGCCGATTATAACTTAGCCAATATAAAATAATCAGCCTGCGGGCAATATAAACCACAGGCTACTCTCCTCTATTTACTAG
>JBAPSY010000192.1:0-8955 GCA_049281855.1 Anaerolineales bacterium | reverse complement strand
TCTGTAAGTTTTGCGAGACCAGCTGAAGGTATGACTCGGGATCGTGGTAGCCTCCAGTGTAGAGAATCCTGCTAGAATAGGCAGCAACTAACGACAGGACAGAATTCAAAATCAGCAGAATCCCGCTGACCCAATACAATCTTTTCCAGTTTTGGTCATTGAAAAATTGTATTTTTCCGATGGTTTCTACCTTTGGCATGGCAATTGTGGAATTCATTTTTTTATTCTCCTTTCATGAAGATGGTAACAATCTTATATAATTGAATAAGACCCCTTGTTGCTGAAAATAGGTAAAAAAATAATTGGCATTTCAATACTTCGGTTCCAAGCCAGAGAAAATCTCTTTCATGAGTTCTCGTATTTTTTCCGGAGGATCGCTTTTGCTGATAAATGCATCCGCGCCTGCCGCGAGAGCTTCTTCTTTTATATCCGTGTACATCGAAAGGACTATGATCTTGATATTATGAGATTTCGCTTTGATGTGCCTTACCGCTTCCAGACCGTTCATCTTTGGCATACGCGCATCCATCAGAATGACATCAGGTTGAAACTTTTCAGCTAACTCGACTGCCTCATATCCGTCCGCGGCCTCCCGGATCTCCGCAGCTGGGTACCAGACTCCCATCAACGCCTTCATGCTCAGGCGTGCCCGGGACTGATTATCAACAATAAGAATCCTCATTCTCTATGTCACCAGATCTTCTCTGTTACATTTATATGGTGTTTAATTTCTTATAAGATAACAAAATCCTTATCCGATGTCATCGGGAGGATAGTTTATTTCAACTTAACCAAAAAAGACCGCCTGGTTCAGCAGTCTAATCGGTTTTGGTTATTACCATCTACTCTAATAGGGTTAAGTCTTGCTAATCAATTTTCGTTTCTGGAATATCGTCCACGGAGGCAATTCCTGCTTTTAACGCGTATAAAGCAGCTTGCGTGCGGCTGGCGAGGTGGAGCTTGCCGAGGATATTGCTCACATGGGCATGAACGGTCTCATCGGCGATCACCAATTTGCCAGCAATTTCCTTGTTACTCTGCCCCTGTGCAATCAGGCGGAGGATGTCCAGCTCGCGTGCCGTCAACGGATCAGGGGTCAATGGTTTTTGGGGTGGGCTAGAAAGTTCGGCGAGTACTTTTCGTGCTACCGAAGCTTCCAGCGAAGGTTCTCCACGGTAGACCTGGCGGATTGCCTGGATCAATTCCTGTGGTCCCGAATCCTTTAGAAGATAACCCAGCGCACCAGCTTTAATAGCAGGAAATATCTGCTCATCTGCCGCAAAGCTTGTCAAAACTAAAACCCGCACCCCTGGCTGCCCGACCGTGATCTGGCGTGTGGCTTCGATCCCACTCATCTTCGGCATCATCAGGTCCATGAGAATAATGTCAGGGCGCAGTGTTAGTGACTGGTTCACTGCCTCTACGCCGTCCTTTGCCTCTCCAATCACCTGGATATCGCGTTTGGTTGCCAGCAGGGCGCGGATTCCCTTTCTTACAATTTCGTGGTCATCCACGATTAAAACACGGATGGTTGTTGCCATTGTTCACTCGGCTTCTTTCTGATGCGATCCAGCTTTCACTTGGTTGGGATGTTCTTGGAAATTCACTGGAACCCGCACAACAACGGTTGTGCCTTTCCCGGGCGCACTATTGATGTGCAAGATGCCACCGATTTTTTGAGAACGCTCCTGCATGCCAGGTATGCCGAACCCGCCCCCTGTTCCAACTAGTGTGGGTTCAAACCCTACACCATCATCGGATATTTCAATTTCAGTCTCGACATCTCCAAAACGCAATTGAATTCGAACGGAATTTGCATGCGCATGCTTGAGTACATTGTTCAAAGCTTCATGTGCAATGTTGTAAAGCTCCTCTTGGACAGGATGCCCGATCATTTCTTCTCCTTCGACCAGTAATTCGGCGTGCATCCCACCGCGCCGTTCGACGGCATCCAGTCGTGCTTGCAGTGCTGCGGTCAACCCGCCTTGAGCGAGGGCTGGTCGGTGCAGTTCGAAGATGAGCAGGCGCATTTCCCGTAGAGCTTCCTGAGAGGTGTCGCGCAGCTCGCGTAGGTGTGATGCGGCGGTCGCTGTCTCGCCAGAATCCAATAATTCTGCCGCGGCCTCGGCGTACAGGGTCACGCTGTATAACAATTGCGTTACTGAATCGTGTAATTCGCGCGCCAGGCGGGTGCGCTCAGTGATTATGGCAGTCTGCTCGGCCCGCTCGTATAGCTGTGCGTTTACCACTGCCATACTGACTTGCTGACTGATCGCCATAAGTAAAGACAATTCTTCTTGTGTGATCTCGCGCATTTCCCAGGTAGCGAGGGTTAGCGCACCGACAAGTTTTCCTTGTACGAGAAGAGGTACATTAATTGCCAAACGAACCCTTGCTTCCTCAATTGCTTTTCTTATTTGTGGGTTGGGATGATTGTTAACCAGACGGACATCCGGCTTCCCCGTCTTGACAGTTTCTTCAATCAAGGTCGCATGTAATGGTAGAACTTTAACGATGTTGATGTATTCGTCCGATACACCCCGGTGTGCCAACAGGCGTAATAAAGGACCGTCTGAGGTTCCGCTGTCTGTCTCTTCCAGGCGGTAAGCCAATCCCCCATCCATACGCATGACCTCAATGGTCTTATCCAACGCAGCATTCAGGATCTCGGTTAGATCCAGTGAGCGGTTCACAACCTCAGAGATTGTATTGAGGGTTGCCAACTCATGGGTCCGCTGCTCGACCTTCTTTACGAGTTCACGGTTTCTAGCCTCAACATCCCTGACCCGCAGCCGGTAGCCGCCGATAGAACCACCTACAAGGGTTAGTCCGATGAGTCCGATGAACCACCATGTTTGCCAGAATGGCGGCGTGATGTGGATGCGGATCGCTGTTCCTTCTGAATTCCAAACCCCATCATTGTTGGAAGCTTTCACCCGGAAGATATAATCACCGCCATGCAAGTTGGTATAACCGGCATAACGGCGCGTTCCAGCGTAAACCCAGTCCTTGTCAACACCCTCTAACTGGTAAGCATACAGGTTTTTTCCTGGGGCATTGTAATCCAAAGCAGCGAATTCAAAGGAAATATAGGTGTCTTGATAGGATAGTTGGATAGTCTCATTCGGAGCCAGATCCGTCTGGATAGTCTGGTTATACTTCTGGAATGCAGTAATTACTACAGGGGGTGGAACAGGATTATCTGCCACCTGCTCCGGATAGAAGGCGTTAAGACCTTGTGTCCCTCCAAAAAACATTTCTCCATTTTTGCTTTGGAAAAACGCGCCTGGGTTGAATTGATCACCTTGTAGTCCATCGCTGACATCATAATTTCGGAATGTATTTGCGCTTGGATCGAACTTCGACAATCCCTTGTTTGTACTCAACCACAGGGCACCATTGGGATCTGTCAGGATTCCATAGACGGTATCATCAGGTAAACCGTCCTTCGAAGTGTAATGGGCAAACGACTGGGTAGTGCGATCGAAGCTATTCAATCCGCCGCCGAAAGTCCCGACCCAGACAGTTCCGTTTTGATCCTCGAAGATGCAATTCACCATATCGTTGCTGAGGCTTTGCATATTGTTAGGATCATGATGATAAACTGTAAAATGATTAGTCTGGTTATCTAATAGATCGATTCCTCCAAAGGTACCAACCCACAAAACGCCTGTACTATCCTCATAGATCACCCTCACATTATTATCGCTCAGACTTAAAGGATCGTTGACATCATGCTGGTAGTGACTAAAATTCCCCGTAGCCTGGTTGTACTGGTCAAGACCTCCGCGTTGGGTACCTATCCACAACCTGCCCTGATGATCTTCATAAATTGAAAAGACGTCATCTTGGCTCAGGCTTCCTGGATCTGTGTCATTATGCCGATAATGGATAAATGTATCAGTTTCCGGATCGAACCGGTCGAGGCCACCTCGCTCCATCCCAATCCATAAGTATCCGTTGTGGTCTTCTAATATCGCCCGAATCTCATTGCTACTCAAACTTGTTGGGTTTGCTGGATTGTTCTGATAGACCGTGATATTGCCCGATTGACGGTCCAGCAGGTCAAGTCCTGAAGAAAATGTACCAACCCATAGGTTGTCGAGATGATCTTCGTAAATCGACCAGATGTTATTGTCACTAAAACTATTGGGAAACTCAGGATGATTTTGATAAAGTGAAAATTTCTGGGTTGCACGCGCATATTTGTTCAAACCGCCTGAAGTACCAATCCACATTACACCTGAGCGATCTTCGTAAATGGTCCTAATTGAATTGCTGGTCAAGCTATCGAGGTCATTCGGGCTGTGTTTATACTGGGTGAAACGGTTCAGAGTCTTGTTAAATTGGTCGAGACCGTTTCGGGTTCCAATCCAAAGTGAACCTTGAGAGTCTTCGAGAATACATGTAACCGTATCATCACTAAGGCTTTCAGAAGCATCCGGGTCATGTTGATATGCAATAAGCTGGTCTCTGGCTTGATTCAATTGGAACAATCCATTTTTAGTTCCAAACCACAATGCTTCCTGACCATCCTCATAAATAGCATACACCGGAATATTGTCTATGATTGGCGAGCCCGCGATAGCTTGACGGAAATAAGGAATAAATTTTGCGGTTGTTTTGTCAAACCGGTCAAGTCCTGCGTCTGTTCCAATCCATAACTCTCCAATTCGATCCTCATAGATCGAATCAACCGTGTTATCGGATAGCGATTGTGGATCTTCCGAAGAATGTTTGAAAATCTTAAATTTGTTTGTGGTCAAATCTACAGCAGCGAGTCCTCCCCCGTCCGTTCCTACCCAAAGAATCCCAGACTGATCTTGGAAAATTATGGAGATCGAATGCCCACTCAGGTCGGGTGAGCCGGTAAGATCCTGCGGGTAGTGCAAAAATGTATCTGTTTTAAAATCGAACCGATCCAGACCCACGCCTGTTCCAATCCACAATACTCCATCGCGATCTTGATACATTGATTGAACAGGGTTATCAGATAAGGATTGAGAATTATCGGGGTCGTGTTTGTAAACGGTAAACTGATAACCATCAAATTTATTAAGCCCCCCTTCTGTCCCAAACCACATGAACCCCTGCTGGTCTTGTAAAATTGCGTGTACCGTGCTTTGAGAGAGCCCTTGTTCAGTAGAAATGGTCTCAAAACGGGGGGTGTCCGCTTGAGCGTAAACCGGGGTGATGAATTTGGGTATGATCAGGATCGAGGCTACAGCCAAAGCGATAAGTATCCTATGGATGAAAAATCCTACACCATAAGATTTCACAGTTTTCTTACCTCTTCCGTTGATACACTCATTGAATATCTGCTATGAAGATGTGATGAGTATTATCAAATACCCCAAACAGTCATGGTCAAACCATCAGGCTTTTTATTGCCGTATTAATAAATAACTTGGTCGTCAAGAGGGGAGTATACATCACATTTTTAGGAATGAATTTGCCTGGAACAGTGAACAGACAAATTGATTGTATCTCGATTCCCCCTAGGCGCAAATGATTTATAAAGTTCGTAGGTCACGCGTCCAGCGAGACGTTCATTTGTGACACCTCCTTGCGCCTCCCTTGAATGAAAATCGACAGATACACGGCTGTCAGGAGTTGGCCGCAAGGAACACTTAGATTTCCCCATTGCCAGTCCACTTCTGATCTTTTTATTCTTTTTATTGCTCTTCTCCCTTCCCATCCAATCAAAACTGGATAATTGCAGTGTGCGTTATGCAAGGGATCAGCGTTATACAACAGTTCCTAAAGCAAACCAACCTGGATACCGAAGAAGCTCATCGACGAGCTAGTCCGGTGGATAACGGAGGATGGTTAAGATACCTATTATAACGACCCTGAATGTGCTCCTCTCAAAGCCAAAACGGGAGTTTAAGTCCTCATGGAGGCACAGGATCCATCGATGCCAAACAGCGGTCTCCCATGGGGATGATATTCGTGTCCGATTAGGGGCACAGGAATACATGGTCCAAATGTTCCATACACCCACTTTGATTTACTACCTCCCATTTCTTGTTATTTCCAATTTAATCGAGTATACTTGTGGATAATCATTATCTATAAAGATATTCTTTCTCAAAAATACTCCCTATGCCTGATCCAAAAGTCCGCTTTGATGAGTTGATTACTTCACTGAGGGAACGCGATTTCCGGCTGACACCCCAGCGGGTCGAGTTGGTGCGTTTGATTGCCGCCAGCGAAGGGCATCCCAGCGCGGCTCAGCTCTATGCAAAAATCATGACCCAATTCCCGACTATGAGTCAGGCGACTGTATACAAAACCCTGGCTCTGCTCAAGGAAATGAACCAGGTATTGGAGATCGACCTGCGGGATGATAGTCACTATGATGGCAATCGCCCTCATCCCCATCCCCATTTGATCTGCATGCAATGCAACAAGATCGTGGACGGAGACTTGGAGTTCGACCTGGCTTCCATAAGAAAATTGGAGGAAAATTCAGGTTATCAGATCCTTCGCCCCCAAATCGTGTTCTACGGCCTTTGCCCTGATTGCAGAAAAAGCGGTTGATGCGTCTTTCTTTTTTTGTCAACTATGGACAATTATTGTCTATTAATATTTGTTATCAAAAGGAGATGACATAATGATAATGATGATCACTTTCCTAACCCAGACACAAACTGATAAATAAAACCAGTTCATTAGATTTCAGAAAAGGAGATTCCGATGACCAAGAAAAAGAAACTTACCACCGCTGCTGGCGCCCCTGTACCCGATAATCAAAATGCCATGACTGCTGGCCCGCGCGGGCCGATGCTGATGCAGGACGTTTGGTATCAGGAAAAGCTGGCTCATTTTGACCGGGAGGTGATCCCGGAGCGCCGGATGCACGCCAAGGGCTCAGGGGCTTTTGGCAAGTTCACTGTGACCCATGACATCACCAAATACACCAAGGCCAAGATTTTTTCCGCCATTGGTAAGGAAACCGAAGCTTTCGTGCGCTTCTCAACCGTCGCCGGGGAACGCGGCGCAGCCGATGCGGAACGCGACATCCGCGGCTTTGCGATGAAGTTCTACACCGAAGAAGGTAACTGGGACCTGGTTGGCAACAATACTCCAGTCTTCTTCATGCGCGATCCACATAAATTTCCAGATCTTAACCGGGCTGTCAAACGCGATCCCCAGACTAACCTTCGCTCCGCCACCAACAACTGGGATTTCTGGACCTCACTACCCGAGGCGTTGCACCAAGTGACCATTGTGATGAGTGACCGTGGTATTCCTTATTCCTTCCGGACCATGGACGGTTTTGGCAGCCATGCATTCAGCATGATCAATGCTAAAAATGAACGAATCTGGGTCAAATTTCACCTACGCACACAACAAGGTATCAAGAACCTGACTGACCAAGAAGCGGAGGCGGTTGTCGCCAAGGATCGCGAGAGTAGTCAACGAGACCTGTTTGACAGCATCGCAAAGGGTGATTTCCCACGCTGGACGATGTACATCCAGGTGATGACCGAAAAACAGGCCAGGAAGATGCCCTACAATCCCTTCGATCTGACCAAGGTTTGGTATAAAAAGGATTTCCCCCTGATCGAGGTGGGCGTGCTCGAATTAAATCGAAATCCGGAGAACTATTTCCAGGATGTGGAACAGGCAGCTTTCAATCCCGGCGCTGTAGTTCCTGGAATCAGCTTCTCGCCGGATAAAATGCTGCAAGGTCGCCTCTTCGCCTATGGCGACGCGCAGCGTTACCGCCTGGGCGTCAACCATCATCAGATCCCGGTCAACAGCCCCAAGCATGCCCCTGCAAATCCATCCCATCGTGATGGTCAAATGCGGGTGGATGGCAATTCCGGCACCACCATCGGCTACGAACCAAACAGCTTTGGCGAGTGGCAAGAGCAACCTGAATACAAGGATCCCCCTCTGGACTTGTTTGGTGCGGCCGATAACTGGAACTTCCGCGAAGATGATTCTGATTATTACACCCAGCCGGGAAAACTATTCCGCTTAATGAGCATGGCTCAACAGCAGGTACTGTTTGAGAATACAGCCCGGGCAATGGGCGATGCACCCGAATTCATCAAGATCCGCCACATTGGTAATTGCCTGAAGGCCGATCTAACCTATGGCAAAGGTATTGCAGAGGCGCTAGGTATCCCGCTCAAAAAAGTTAAGTAACCCAGCTTTTCGTAGGTCACGCTTAAGCCTCACAAATCCATGGGATTGGTACTCAACAAACAACCGCTCCTAAGGAAGGATATGCTACCTTTTATTTGCATATCCAATAAGACTTCCATTGTTACTTATACAGCGTTCAGTTGCGATTCCGATCAGTAATTGTCTCTTGTATATAAGACTATCCTATATAACACGACACATCTCCCACATAATTTCACCTCAAAAATCACCCCTGTCCGGTAGCCACCTAGTTATGCAAGGAGATATTCCACCCCTAAAGTGAACAATGGAGGTAGTAGATTCAACTCACAAGTGCAACTTTGATGGTTGAAAGAGGCAAGCGTCCGGGCTGCGGCGCGGGTACGATAGACGGTCTTTTGGATCACTTTTGATACATGCCTATGGGCTTTCTCGCTTATATTAGGGTGATCGTTTATTACACGTGAGACAGTGGCACGGGATACGCCAGCCCGATTAGCAACGTCTTCCAAAGTTAACTGACACTTGACAACTCCGGACTTGAAATAATGATTCAAAAAATGTTATAATAATTGGGAGCGCTCCCAATATTAAACTCATGATACAGGCTTTTCAACCGAGTGTAAACTACTTAATAAAAGTTCATTAATAGTCGTTTTAAACAAATAATCATATTGATTATTATTGCAATTTATTCTATAATTTATGATATGGTTTCATTGACCTGGATGTAGTCGAATAGGAGTGGTAGACCAACATTTACCATCACCTGGATGAATTAGGGCACGTGGCGGTTGAGTTGCACTTTTCCCGGTT
>JBAPSY010000191.1:0-4997 GCA_049281855.1 Anaerolineales bacterium | reverse complement strand
GCTTTTAATTTCAGGATTCTCTGGAATATATGATTATTCAACTGTGTCCATGATTTGAACTTGTTTTCTGCGATCCCCTATGCGCCATAGCAGCATGGTCAAAATAACCAATTCCACTATAGGTAGTATTTCAAGCAAGCTGGAAGCAAAAGTGATTTGATTCCCGTTGGCTTGCAGAAAATCTTTGCCGCCGTTTAATAAAAAAATGACATCCGCTATTCGGTCATTGAATAGGAATAACAATAAAGCAGTAATGAAAAAAATGATCGTTTGCCAGGTAGGGAATGCGTGCTTTACCAGTTGATGCATCATAACAACAAGGCTGATGATAATCATCACATAATAATGATCCCAGGAAATTGGACTGATAGCCACAATAACACAAACAATTATAGAAAATGCTATATCTCTATCTACTGATCGTATCGCCCATATCAGTCCAGCTATTAGAAAAATAGCCGCTAATCCTGCTGATACCAGAGGAGCCACATTTGGCAGGTTGACCAGGGGAGGAGCAGAGATAAAATCACCACCGGTGGGTCGAGTCCCTTCAAATAACCGGTATCCGATAGACCATAACGAATAATTCTTTAAAAATGAATGGTAAATTTCTGACACCTGCATCGTCACATGGAGGTAATAGTCCGTTATCGGTCCAATTCCCAGAACGATTAGTGCAATTATGTTCAATCCAATGGCAGTGATGCCGCTTGTAAGCATTGTACGCCAATCTTTTTTCAAAGCAAAGTAGATTATCAATGGCCAGGTAATCATCTTGATCGCCATAGATAGACCGATGAGCAATCCAGCTAGGTTCTTATTGTCTTTCTTTATTGCCAGTAGGGCTGCTAAGAGTAAGGTGGTTAAAAGGATTGTCAGTTGTCCATATAACAGATCAACCATTACCGGATACCAGGAAAGCAATAAAAATAAAATAAAAATCGCACGCATCCAGTCCACCCGTCCTTTCCACAAGACAGTTAGCATGCACGCGATAGCACTCAGGCATACCATTTCAAAAATGAACCAAACAATAATGGCATTATTGTGACTGAACCATGTTAGAGGAATGCCCAGGATAGCCACAAAAGGTGGGTAAGGTGCTGGATGAGGCAAGAATGGGAACTTGACGATAAACATCTGCGCCAATTCATTCAGAGGGATGTAAGGATTTATACCAGCCAGTAGAGCTTTGGCCATTAAGTATTCTTGTAAAATGTCCCGTTCTAAGTAGGTTGCAGGAGAGACAAGTAAAACCAAGATAATTCTCAATCTCGCCAGTCCCATCACCACAACTAGGCCAACTAATACGTAGCGTAGAACAACCATCAAAGGCGCTTTGGATTGAAAAAGGTTATTAATTACATTTCGCATGAGGATATTTTAACAGGGATGTTCAGGTTGGTATATTAAACGCCATATCAAACTTGATAGGAGGTACAAATCTATATCCCAGCTATAATATAATAACATTCTTATATGAGAGAACACATCCACGAAATAATCCTTAATCTGCATATGCATACCCGTTATTCCGATGGTGCTGGCTCGCACGCGGATATTGCAGCTGCTGCAATGAAGGTGGGTGTGGATGCTGTGATCGTCACCGACCATAATGTTTTAGTGAATGGACCTGCAGGATATTATAATGAAGGTGACAGGCGTGTGCTCCTTATGGTGGGGGAGGAAATCCATGACCAGGTACGCAATCCACAAAAAAATCATCTGTTGGTATTTGGGGCACAACGCGAGCTGGCACCCTATGCCTATGACACCCAGTTGCTGCTAGATACTGTCGGGAAGGCAGGGGGGCTGGCATTTATCGCCCATCCGGTCGACCCTGCCGCTCCTTCCGTTCACGAGGGCGATATCTCCTGGGTGGATTGGAACGTACGAGGGTTTACCGGTCTCGAACTCTGGAATGGCTTCTCCGAATTTAAACCGCGCATCAAGTCCAAGCTACATGCCATTTTCTATGCTTATTTTCCTCACCACATCGCCCGTGGACCTCTACATGAAGCGATAAACCGGTGGGATGAGTTGCTTTCTAGCGGGAAAAAGGTGGTTGCGGTTGGTGGTTCTGATGCCCACTCTCACAAGATGCATCTTGGACCGTTACGACGGACAGTGTTTCCTTATGAGTTTCATTTCCGTGCTGTTAATACGCATGTCTTTGTGCCTCAGCCGCTTGGCGCAGATGCTGCGTCCGACACCAGCATGATCCTGAATGCGCTCCGCCAGGGAAATTGTTTCATTGGTTATGACCTGCCCGCTCCCACCCGCGGCTTTCGCTTTATCGCTCCTGGGTTGGAAGGGATTGCCCAGATGGGTGATGAGCTCAACAGCAAAGGGGGGGTTACATTCCAGATTCGCCTGCCTAGGCGCGCCGAGTGCGTCTTACTCAAAGATGGCAAGCCGGTACGCACCTGGCGAAACCGCGACCAGTGTACCTACATCACCACCGAGCCTGGGGTTTACCGGGTGGAAGTGTATATCCATTACCTAGGCCGGAGGCGAGGTTGGATTTTTAGTAATCCAGTGTATATCAGGTAATGTCAACTGGATGCTGAATAGGAAGTATTGAAAAGTTATCTCCATTTATTTTAATTGTTCCTCTAACCTATGCCTTTCCTCAATTAATTCAGGGTGCTTAACAGCCACCCATTCACACCGCTGTTAGACGAAAAAACGGAATGGGCAGAGAAGCGATCCTATGGCTTACACCCAATATCTTGAGCTGTGAATTAGCTGGAAGTGTGCTAGGCAAGGTATGGCAACCCGCCTCAAAGACATGTCTCTTAGTTGAAAGAGAAACAAAGTACTCACCTAGACTGTGTTATGTTGCATGCCTATTGTGCAAACCGTTGAGTTTATATTAATGGTGAGAGAAAGGTGCATTAGCGATTTTTCGTCTTGTGAATTAGTGGTTTTGGCGCTGGAAGATAAGTATCTCTTTTTCGGGGGACGTATATACCAGATTGTAATCAGATGCTGTTGATAGGCTATCGACGATTGGTAAACTATATGGGCTGTTTGCTGTGTTCTCTACATAAACATAATCATATTCGATCTGGTTTTTCTCTCCCCAAGCCTCGATGCATGTTACGCTTGCAAACGGGCATTCATATTGAAGCTGTTTTGTGCTATCTGCCGCAAGGTTGAATTGATTACCCGGTTGCCATTCTTTACCCTGGATAGTGGTTACACTGACCCGTTCTGCGAGCGCCGGAAACCATTCCTGAACCTCGTCAAGTCCACTATTGCTCTCTCCTGTTAGCAGCAGGAAATGAGCATCTAATGGGGTTGATATACCTACCCACTGCATCGCTTTTTGGTTTTCTTTCGAGACAACATAATTCTTCATTGTCATCATGCTCCACAAAAATGCGCTCGATAATGCATAAATGATCAGAATGCCGACCACGACTTTCTTGATGCTGTTTGTTTTTTCGTCCTGATTATCTTCTGGCATCAAGGTTTTATCGCGGGATGCCGCAAAGGTTGGTATGAGTAATTTGCTTATCGCAATTGTACCCAACAGGGCTAGTGGAATTATGGCATAACTTGGTGCACTACGATGAGATAGTAAGAATGGTATGCAAATCCAAACAGGCAAGAGAAATTCCTTTTGATATAGTTTGAAAATTGCTCCCCATAAGGCGGTAATCGTAATGACCGGGAGAAATTGCTCTTCTGCAAAATTGGTAAACGGCCACATGAAGCTGCCTGCAATTCCTGCCCCACCTGTACCTAATGCTGATCGGATTGGCTCTATCCCATACCGCGCGAGTAGTGTGATCCACCAAGGGGATGTCAATAGGATAATAGCTCCAACAATCTGCATGCCTACGATGAAATTGTTGCGTTTCTTAGGAGCAAAAAGCAAGAACCACAAACAGATACCAGCCGTCTGAAAGGCAGCCTCTGGATGTGAGAGTACAACCAGGCTGCCGAAGAGCATCACGAACCACTTCTTTTTGTAATCACCTTTGAAACACACTGAATACAAGCAAGCGATTGTCATGATCGAGAATATCATTCCTGGTGCTCGTGTAATGCTGCCCCCCATAATTAGCCATAATGAACGAGGTAACAGAGCATACAATGCAGCTGCTAATGCCGCCAGAGAGGTTTTTTCAAATAAAACGTAGGCTAGATAATAAACTGCCAGGATAGCTAGCAGCGAACAGATCGGGGGTAGAAAACGCAAAATATCAATGCGGTCCAGCCCGGTAACCTTTTCCAGTAGTGCTGCCATGTAAAAGCCGAAGGGTGGGTAGGTAAAGGGGATATTCAGTTGGTTATACAAGATGGTCTCGGGTAATCGAAACCCATTCGCCAGGATATTCCCTATTGCCACATAAAACATGCCCCCATCCAACACCGGGAATGAGGTTAATAGGGTTGGAAAGAAGCGCACCATCGACCCAAAAATAATAGCCAAAGAGAGGATCAGCCGACCAAATTGCTCATCGAAAGATAGAGTTTTTATGGATTGTGAACCTTTAATATTTTGCATGATTTTTTGCCGTCAGAAAATGCAGGAGGATGCCGAAATGCTCTAAATAATTTTTTTACGGACGTTTATTATCCAGCCAATTCTACATGACATTTCATTACAATTATATCGACCCAAGGGTACTCCATGATACCACTTGACATCCTTTTGATAAATATTGGACACATATTTACCTGGTTTTAACCTTGTTCTATTGTATGAATTCCAGCTCATGAAAGTACGTCCAGGTAAGCGCGCTCAGTGAGGTCAGAAAGATGCTGCCAGGTGTAATGCGCCTCTACTTTCCGCTGCCCGGCGACTCCCATGGAATACGCTAAACTCGGTTCAGAAATCAACGTAAGAATGCAGTCAGCGATATCTGCCGGTTGCTGCACGGTCAGGCAGCCATCCACGCCATCTGCAATCAGCTCCGAGACTGCCGGAATTGGGCAGCCGATGACCGGCTTGCTAAAACTCCAGGCTTCGGTGTAAACTCCGC
>JBAPSY010000190.1:0-15079 GCA_049281855.1 Anaerolineales bacterium | reverse complement strand
ATATTGAGGTACGAGGATATGAATTCGCCCCAAATTTTTCAATATGGACCACCATCGAAGAATGTTTAAATCCTCCTGTTATATGGGAAAAAGATAAGGGATGGTTTACTACCCAACCATTCTCAGAACCCGAAGTATTTGAGTTCCCGGAGGGGATCGGGAAGGTAGAAGTAGTCAATGTTGAGCATGAGGAAGTCCTACTTGTTCCTCGCTGGGTAAAAGGTAAACGTGTAACTTTTAAATATGGATTAGGGGATAAATTTATCGGGGTATTAAAAACCCTGCACATGATTGGGCTGGATAATAAGGAAGCGATCAAGGTTAAGGACGTAATGGTTGCCCCCAGAGACGTTGTCGTAGCCTGCCTTCCGGATCCAGCACATCTGGGTGATCAAATGTTTGGAAAAACCTGCGCTGGTACCTGGGTGAAAGGTAACAAAGATGGTAAACCTCGGCAAGTCTATCTTTATCAGGTTGCTGATAATGAAGAATGCATGAAGACGTGGGGATGTCAGGCAGTGGTCGCACAGACTGCTTTCAACGCAGTTATCGGATGGGAATTATTGAATAATGGAACTTGGAGTGCGACAGGTGTATTGGGTCCGGAAGCATTTGATCCAATTCCATTTATGAACAAAATGACGGAGTATGGATTTCCGTATGGTATAAAAGAAATGTAATTGTGAAAGGGAACAAGAATCTATGGTTATTGAAATGGATGTTAAACAAAATTTATCACCTGTTTGGTCGAGAATATTTTCGATCGAAGCAGATCACGCTCAGGGTAGTTATATATATGATATCCATGGTAATAAATACCTGGATTTTACGTGTGGCATAGGGGTAACGAATACCGGTCACTGCCATCCACGCGTCGTCGAGGCGATCCAGAAACAGTCGGGTCTATTAATTCATGGACAAGCCAATATCGTGATCCATAAACCCATGTTGGAATTGGTAAGCGAACTAAAAACTGTAGTTAATTCTACCATCGATGGCTTCTTCTTCACCAATTCGGGGGCTGAAGCTGTAGAAGGAGCGATTAAACTTTCCCGTCATGCCACTGGTCGTACAAATATAATCGTATTTCAGGGTAGCTTCCATGGACGGACAGTAGGGACGATGTCACTAACAACCTCAAAAACTGTCTATCGGGCTGGATACCAGCCATTGATGGCTGGTGTGTTCGTTGCACCATATCCATATAGTTACCGTTTTGGCTGGAGCGATGAGCAAACTTCGCAATGGTGCCTCGATGAATTGGAATTCTTATTCTTATCTCAGACTTCGCCTCAGGAGACTGCTGCTATTTTGATAGAGCCTATTCTTGGAGAAGGTGGATATGTAGTTCCTCCTGTAGGCTTTCTGAATAGCCTAAGAGAGATTTGTAATAAATACGGAATAATGTTGATCATTGACGAAATCCAATCTGGTTTTGGTCGAACTGGAAAGTGGTTTGCCCAAGAGCATTTCAACGTCACCCCAGACATTATGACGGTAGCGAAGGGGATCGCCTCTGGTTTACCTCTCTCTGGTGTCTTTAGCCGGCTTGAATTAATGAAGAAATGGCAGACTGGAACCCATGGCGGTACCTTTGGTGGCAATGCCGTGGCGTGTGCTGCGGGTGTGGCTACCATCAAAGCTATGCGAGATGAAAATATGCCAAAAAACGCGCAAACACGAGGTGCACAACTGATAAATCATCTGCGGCGTGTCCAGTTGGATTATCCGGTGATAGGTGATGTGCGCGGATTAGGTCTGATGATAGGCGTCGAATTCAGGACACCGGATAGAAAACCAGATAAAGCAACAACGAAAGCAGTTGTACAAGCATGCTTTGAGAGGAAGCTGATGTTATTAACATGTGGAACCTATGACAATGTTATTCGTTGGATACCACCTCTCATTGTCACCGAGAAACAGATCGACGAGGCTATTGATATATTTGTAGATTCACTCAAATCGATCGTTAAGTAAAATTCTCAATAATATTAGGTGATAATATGGTAACTATCGATCGCAAGCGGCTTAACAAGCTGCTCGGCGAAGAAGAATTACGCTTCCATAACGAACACCCAAAATCATACGAGTTGTACCAACGCGCTCGTAAATGCTTACAAGGTGGTGTTCCCATGCTGTGGATGATCCGTTGGGCAGGCACATTTCCTATATTTGTAAAGGAGGGAAAAGGTGCTCATTTTGTGGATGTCGATGGCAAGGAGTATATCGATTTTTGTTTAGGTGATACAGGTGCAATGACGGGACATGCCCCAGAAAAAACCGTACAAGCGATCTCTGAACAAGCAAAAAAAGGTATTACCTATATGCTTCCCACTGAAGATGTAATATGGGTGGGTGAAGAGCTACAAAGACGCTTCGGATTACCTTTTTGGCAGTTTACACTGACAGCAACGGATGCAAACCGGTTTGCCATCCGGATGGCAAGAGAGATCACTCAGCGAAAATACATACTCGTTTTCAATTATTGTTACCATGGGACTGTTGATGAGACTTTTATAACGATAAATCAAGATGGACCTGGTCCAAGGCAAGGCAATCTTGGACCACCAGTTAACCCAATTGAAACCACGAAAGTCATCGAATTTAATGATATTGATGCACTAGAAAAGATGTTATCACCCGGTGATGTCGCCTGTGTTCTAGCAGAACCAGTCATGACAAATATTGGAATTATTCACCCCGACTCAGGTTATCATGATGCATTAAGGCAAATTACCCAAAATACTGGGACATTACTAATCATCGATGAAACCCACACGATTTGTACCGGCCCACGAGGCTATACAGGAGAGTATGGATTAAAGCCAGATATGTTTACGTTAGGGAAGCCACTTGCAGGGGGCGTACCCACTGCTATCTATGGTTTTTCCAATGAGGTGGCAGAGAGATTCCATGCCCGCTTGAATATCGAAGATTCGGATGTTGGAGGAATTGGTGGAACATTGGCTGGGAATGCTCTCTCGATTGCAGCCATGCGTGCCACCCTTGAACATGTATTAACAGAATCTGCATATAAAAAAGCGATTGGTCTATCAATACGGTTTGCACATGGAGTAGAATCTGTTATTAGTGAATTTGGATTACCGTGGATCGTCAAGCGATTAGGTTGCCGAAGTGAGTATTGGTTTAGGGAAGCACCCCCCAGGAATGGTGGAGAAGCATTTGCAGCGACAGATAGCGAGTTAGACCGCTTTATGCACCTGTATTCTTTAAATCGTGGGATATTAATGACTCCTTTCCATAATATGGCATTAATTGCTCCTGATGCAACAGAAAGCGACGTTGATTACCACACTCAGATTTTTCGCCACGCAGTAAGGAGCTTATTGCGTGATTAAATTAGGAGATTTGGATGGAAGACAAAAGCTCAAATAACTATGAATTAAAAGTTTGGAGGGTAAATAGTCGAACGAAAAAAGTCATACAGGAACCCGTCCCACAATCATGGGAACGATTGGGAGGCCGGGGTTTAATCGCTCGCATCCTTCTGGATGAAGTTACACCCACCTGTGAACCTCTAGGTCCATCGAATAAATTGATCTTTGCTCCTGGGTTACTGGTTGGTCATATGCTTTCAAGCTGTGATCGAATTTCAGTTGGAGGTAAAAGCCCTTTGACTGGGGGTGTGAAGGAAGCCAATGCTGGAGGTACAACTGGTTTGCATTTAATGTTTTTAGGTATCAAAGCACTAATAATAGAGGATAAACCGGTCAATAATGAGTGGTCATTATTATATGTTACACAAGATGGAATTAAATTTGATACTGCAGAGGGGTTAGTAGGGTGCGGTGTGTTTGAATGCGCTAGCAAGTTGATTGAAAAATATGGAAGTAAAATTGCTGTTGCGGTGATAGGTCAGGGTGGTGAAATGCAATTGGCAGCTGCTGGAATTCAAAATTTTGATAAAGAAAATCTACCATCCAGAATTGCTGCTCGGGGTGGTCTGGGTGCAGTCATGGGATCGAAAAAGATCAAGGCTATCATTATAGATGCGAAGGAAGGTCAAAAACCTCCCATCGCCCATCCAGAAGATTTTCGTAAAGCTCAAAAAGCCTACACAAAAGCATTATTGGAACACCCACAGACTGCGGTTTACCGGGATTATGGAACTGCTGCGATGGCTCGTTTGTGTCAAACCTTTGGTGCCTTACCGACACGTAATTTTTCTGTTGGTCAGTTCGACGCAGTCGAGACGATTAGTGGTGAATATATGCGTGACGTGATCCTGGAACGAGGTGGAGATGGTGAACCAACCCATGCATGTATGCCGGGATGTACGATCCGATGTTCAAATAACTATGCAGATTCTAACGGCCAATCGATTGTCTCTCCATTAGAATATGAGACGATTGGTCTAATGGGCTCGAATCTGGGAATTGGTGACTTAGATACGATTGCTAACCTTAATTGGATTGTTAACGACTTGGGATTGGATTCGATCGAGATTGGAGCTGCACTTGGCGTGGCTGCTCAAGCTGGGTTAATGGAATTTGGTGATGGCGAGCGGGCAGCAAAATTACTTGATGAAATTAAACAAAATACGCCTCTAGGTAGATTATTGGGTAGTGGAGCGACCGTAACAGGAAAAGTGTTGGGGATTGAGCGAGTACCAGCAGTTAAAGGGCAAGCCATGTCTTCATACGAACCGCGAGCAATAAAAGGAACAGGTGTCACTTATGCCACTTCTCCTCAAGGCGCAGATCACACGAGTGGTTTAACTATTAGGGCTAAAATCAACCATCTCGACCATAATGGACAGGCAGCCATTTCACGGACGACACAAATAAATATGGCAGGTTATGATACACTCGGGGCATGTATTTTTGCTGGTTTTGGCTTTGCTGCTGCACCGGAAACAATTTGCGATTTATTAAATTCACGCTATGATTGGAACATAGATGCTGATATTCTCCAGGTTTTAGGTCGTGAATCCTTGAAATTAGAGCGCGAATTCAACCGACGGGCTGGGTTTACCAATGCCGATGACCGTTTACCGGAATGGATGACTCGAGAGCCATTACCTCCACATAATGTAGTATTTGATGTTTCAGAAGAAGATTTGGATGGATTATTCAATTGGTGATTGAGGTTAACTTCCATAACACACCATAAAATCAAATGTTTACCGGAAATACCAGACGATGGAAATAAAACTTCCGCCAGGCAAATCACTGGCGGATTTCTTACATTATTATTAATCCAAGTGTGTTATTACTCTTCGGAAATGGGAAACTTGATGTTCTATATATAATATTATTGGGTAAGACTGTTAGCAACTTAATTCTGGCAATAAAAAATGGAATCAAACTAAGGCAGAAGATTATAATAAACAGTATGGACAATCAGATGACTGAACAAGACTTGCATAATCGACTTGACCAACTAAAGCGTGAAGTAAATTATCATAATTATCGTTATCATGTACTGGATTCACCAATTATTAGTGACTATGAATACGATAAATTGATCAAGGAGTTACGCGAAATTGAATCTGAACACCCGGCTTGGATAACACCCGATTCTCCATCGCAGCGCGCTGGTGCAGTTCCTTTGGATAAATTTACAAAAGTTCGACATCCTGCACCTATACTCAGCTTGGCAAATGCATTTGGTGAAGCTGATGTTCAGGCATGGTTTGAACGTATCAGTAAATTAGATTCACGCGTGAAGACGACAGGATTTGTGGTGGAGCCAAAAATTGATGGGTTGACCGTCGTTCTTCATTATAAAGACGGGATTTTTGTGCAAGGAGCTACGCGCGGAGATGGAATTACTGGCGAAGATATTACCGCCAATTTGAAAACAGTGCGCGCCTTACCTCTAAAACTTCCGGTTGAAGCGAAAGGACCGATTCCGCCACCTGAACTTGTCGTCCGGGGCGAAGCTTTCATTACTATCAAAGAATTCGAAAAATTAAACAAACGTCTCGAAGAAGCTGGTGAAAGCACATATCAAAATCCAAGAAATACTGCGGCAGGGTCACTCCGCCAGCTTGACCCTGGGCTTACCGCTATGCGACCGCTGACCATACTTGTTTATGCCATTGTCTCTGGAGATGGGGAATTACCGATGACCCAGATAGAGCGATTAAATTACTTAAATACCCTTGGGTATCCGGTTCCTGAATCTCATTTTTGTCACAATTTGAAAGAAACGATTAATGCGTATAATCAAATTTGGGAAAAACGAGATAATTTGTCTTATGAAGCCGACGGCGCAGTGATCAAAATTAACGACTTGATCCTTGCAGAAGAACTTGGAGTGGTTGGAAAAGATCCAAGAGGCGCGATTGCCTATAAATTCCCTGCACGCGAAGTCACCACAAAGTTACTGGATATTGGCGTGAACGTGGGACGGACAGGGGTACTGACCCCTTACGCGATCCTGGAACCAGTCGAAGTTGGCGGTGTGGTCGTTAGGCAAGCTACATTACACAATTTTGATTACATCAAGGAGAAAGACATCCGCATTGGTGACCGGGTGTCGATTAAACGCGCTGGGGATGTTATTCCATACGTTATTGGACCCATTCAAGATCTACGGATAGGTAAGGAGATAATTTTCTCACCGCCTCGAAACTGCCCCACATGCGGACAACCGGTCGAGCATTTTGAAGGTGAGGTCGCTTGGTTTTGTGTTAATACATCTTGCTCTGCACAACTGATTAGAAACTTGGAACATTTTGCCTCACGAGGAGCGATGGATATAGTAGGTCTCGGCATTAAAATCGTTGAGCAATTGGTCGAGAGCCACTTAGTGGATGATGTTGCTGATATTTATATACTAAATAAAGATAAGCTACTCACATTGGAAGGGTTTGCAGGGAAAAAAGCCGATAATCTACTAAACTCAATTGAGATTTCTAAAACCCGCCCCTTGAGTCGATTAATTAATGCGCTTGGGATTCGGGGGGTTGGAGAGGTCATGGCAGTAGAATTGGCTCACAATTTTGAGGATTTGGATAAGTTCTCTCGTGCAACCTTCGATGATTTACAACATATTGAAGGCGTTGGACCAAATATTGCCCTTGCAATCGTGGATTGGTTTAAACGGGAGACCAATCGAAAATTATTAGGAAAACTTAAGCGGGCTGGTGTTTGGCCAGTAGAAGAGACTAACACTAAGCTGACACGCACAGAGAGGATATTCTCAAATCTGGTATTTGTTATCACTGGTACATTACCAGGCTTCACACGAGATGAATTAAAAGAGATTATCAAACAAAATGGTGGAAAGGTAACTGACTCAGTAAGTAAGAATACAAGCTATTTATTGGCGGGCGAACAACCAGGATCTAAGGTGGATAAAGCTAAACAACTCGGTGTGAAAATAATCGGTTTAGAAGAATTTAATAAATTACTTGGACAATAAATTTGTCCAGTCAACATATCTCGTCTAAGTCCAGAAAATCATAATGTTCAGTATATCCAATCATGGCTGAAATCATCCTCAAACCAGGGCGTGAGAAATCTCTGCTGCGACGTCACCCATGGATTTTTTCAGGGGCAGTTGCAGCTGTCCAAGGATTACCCAAGAATGGTGAACCTGTTGAGGTTATATCCTCCGCAGGAGAATTTCTAGCAAGAGCAGCCTATAATCCTAATTCGAATATTGTGGGGCGTGTCTGGACGTGGGATCGATCAGAGCAAGTTAATCCAAAACTGTTCGAAGACCGATTGAATAGAGCAATTGGATTGCGCCATAAAATGGATAACTTGATCCTATCGAATGCAATGCGATTGGTGCATGGAGAGTCCGATGGTTTGCCAGGTTTGGTCCTGGACCAATATGATGATGTGTTTGTTGTTCAATTATTAACAGCCGGGATAGAATTTTGGAGAGAGAATTTAATCGATATAATCCTGACAGCCACCAATGCGAAAGTGCTCTATGAACGTTCCGATGTTGATGTACGCCACTTGGAGGGATTACCATTATCAACAGGGTGTCTATCTGGGCATGAAACTGATAATCCGGTAATGATTACTGAGAATGGCATTAAGTTTATGGTTGATATAATCGAAGGTCAAAAGACGGGATTTTACTTAGACCAAAGGGATAATCGCCATTTAGCGAGGAGTATATCCAGCAACCGAAAAGTATTGGACTGTTTCTCTTATACTGGAGGAGTTGCAGTAAATTCTCTCGTAGGTAATGCGAAAAGTATAACTCTGGTCGAATCCTCCGGCGCCGCGCTCAATACTGCCCAAACGAACATAGCAATTAATAATCTGAGCATGGATCGTATCGAATTTGTCGAGCAGGATGTCTTTAAATATCTGCGGACATTACGCGATAAAGGAGAATATTTTGACATAGTGATTTTGGATCCCCCAAAGTTCGCACCGACTGCTTCGCATGTTGAACGTGCAACGCGGGCGTATAAAGACATCAATATGTTAGCCTTAAAACTATTAAATAAAGGTGGTTATTTAATGACTTTTTCTTGTTCGGGAGGGGTAAGCGAAGAGCTATTCCAAAAAATTATTGCTGGTGCCGCTCTTGACGCTAGGGTCGATGCAATCATCCTTAAACGTTTGCATCAAGCAGTTGATCATCCGGTTGCACTCAATTTTCCTGAGGGTGCCTATTTAAAGGGTTTTCTTATCCAAAAACTGAATTAATTGTTAATCAAATTCGAGGTATAAAGTTTTGAAGATGGGGGTTACAACTGTCTGATCAGATTTAGAACAAGAATTACCATTTAAAACAGAATTAGTAAGTTTCTTATTATGAACTTTTATAGTCACTATAGAATATGGAAATGGGAAATCTCCTTCAGTGACCCATGAAATATCTATTGAATCTTGCTTATGATTTAATTGGAATGTATCCAATCGCCATTGACCATAACCATCACCCGCATCAAAAAAGATGTGATTGGATGAAATGTCACCGACATCCGGATATATATGGTAACAAATTTTCCCATCCTCATCCATCGGCAATAAGGTGCCACCCTTGATGAATATGGGAATAATTTCTATTGATGTTGAGACCTCAATTGTAGTCGGTCCAATATACTTTTGGTCATCCCAAAATGAGTACCAAATCCCTGATGGAAGAGTGACGTGACGGCTTTGTTCCTTTTCATGAACGATTGGGGAAATTAATAACGCATCACCAAGAAGAAATTCATCCTCAACATCCCATAGATTTTGATCTTGTGGATTCTCCCAAAATATTGGGCGAACAGGAGGTATTCCTGTTTGCGCAGTCTCCCAAGCTAATGTATATAGATACGGAATTAGTTGATAACGTAGCTTCAGGAATTTGCGTATGATACTTGTCGTCGGTTCTCCATACGTCCAAGGTTCCCTGGGTTTTGTGCCAATAGCAGAATGGGTTCTGCATAATGGAAGAAAAGTAGCCATTTGGAACCAACGCAGATATAACTCTTTTCCAGGACTACCACTGAATCCACCGATATCCACACCTGAGAAGGAATGACCCGATAGACCTAAGCCTAAGATCGTTGGGATGGTTTGTCGTAATGCTTCCCACGAAGTCTCAACATCACCGGTCCAATTCCACGCAAATCTTTGCAGACCCGCCCAACCCGCCCTAGAAAATATCCAAGGTCTTTTATTCGGTGCATATTTACGAATTGCTTCAAACCCAGCCTGGTTCATTAATAATCCGTAAAGGTTATGTGCTTCGAGATGGTCTCCATATTGTCCTTCCATTACATGTGTGGTTGTTGTTGGTAATGTTTTATCACCCCATGCTGCGAAGGAAGCCGGCTCGTTCATATCGTGCCAAATGCCTGAGATTCCTTCACTTAAGAGTAATTGATACTGTTCTTGCCACCACATACGAGCTTCAGGTTTTGAAAAATCAGGAAATACAGACCAACCAGGCCAGGATACACCGCTTAAAATATTCCCAGTTGGTAGCTTACAAAATACATCCTTCGCTGTGCCATCTACAAAAACCTTATAATTCCTATCCCGTTTTACAGCTGGGTTAAGACTGGCGACTACTTTAATCCCCATTTCTTCCAAATCGCTTGTTAATCGTTTCATTCCAGGATAGTTTTTCGAATTAATTGTAAATACCCTGAATCCATCCATATAATCGATATCCAGGTGTATCGCATTTAGTGGTAAATCGTGCTTTTCAAAGCCCTTGACCACTTCTCGAATATCTGCTTCACTTCGATATCCCCAGCGGCTCTGATGGTACCCAAGCACCCACCGAGGGGGCATGTATGGTCGTCCGACCAACTCCGACAGTTGTGTAAAAATCGTTTCCAACGAGCCAAAAATAACGTAGTAACGAAGCATTCCACCTGTAAAAGAAGCATTGAAGGTATCTCCTATTTGGAAGGTTGATCGAAAGGAATTCTCGAAATATACCAGATAGGTTCCAACCTTCGAGAGACTCAAATAAATGGGTGTTCCAATATACAAAGGGTCTTTGCCACGGGAATAACTACCACCAACATCCGTGTTCCAGGAGCAATAATCGCCTGGGCGAAGATTAAGTGAATTGGCTCGTTCTCCCAGCCCGTAGATGTGCTCATCGAGTGTAAGAAGTGTGGATAAACTCCACCCATCTCCTTCTCGAACTGGGGGATGATCACTTTTTAGGATATTCCCTTTGATATCATGAAAACGAATCCCTCCCGTGTTATCAATGGTGACCATAAGCTCACCACAGTTCAAGGATTGACCGGAGCTATTGCTAATAATCGTCGGCTGTTGAATATCCCAATCCGATTTTGCAAGTGTATAAGGGATCGGTGGTTTACCGGGTTCCCACGAGACACTTATTAGATTTTGAGATAAGAATATTAGCTTGACATTGGCATGTTCAAACCCAACCTGTATCCCACCTGTTATTGGGGCAATATTATTTATATTGCCAGGAGATAGTTTATTTGGTAATAACTTTCTTTTAGTGAATCGTTTTTCAATCCGATCCCGTAAAAATCCGTATTGAATTGTCCGGACAATTCCGTTCAGGCTTATAGCCCGTAGAACATAGATAATTTTCTGAATATCCATACGTGGATATTATCTATGGACCCCAGTTTGGTTCACCATCTGATGATTTATCGGTCGTAAGCCTTGTTTGATTCGAGCCATCCGCATTCATAATATAAATCTGCCAGTTTCCGTCCCTCGAGGTGTTAAAGGCGATCAGCTTACCATCCCGTGACCAGGAAGGTGTTCCTTCGCCTTCTGGGGTATTCGTTAAACGTAGCATTCCTGTGCCATCAATATTAATCGTATAGATTTCAAAATTTCCATCTCCATAATAGGTGAAAGCAATTATGTTTCCATCTGGTGACCATGACGGTGTTTCAGCGATATACGGGCTGGGTGTAACAGCTGTCACATCAGACCCATCAACGTTCATCATATAAATTCTATCATTGCCTTCCCGTCTGGATTGATAAGCAATTTTCTTGCTATCTGGTGACCATGCAGGATTTGTATCATCTGCACCACTATCAGTTATTTTATTTACATTATCACCCATCGTATTCATTGTATAAATATCGAAATTTCCATTCCGATCGGATTGAAACGCAATAAGCTTACCATTAGGGGACCAGGATGGCATCATATCATTCGAAGGATCATTCGTAATATTTACGGGATTTGTGCCATCTGCATTCATAACATATACATCAGGATTTCCACTTTGGTCAGATTGAAATGCAATTTTAGATCCATCGGGTGACCAAACAGGGTTTGCATCGATACCAGCGTCACTTGTGACCCTTTTAAGATCACTTCCATCACTAAGGATGATGTAAATATCCCAATTATCATTAATGCTAGAGGTAAATACGATAGAATGCAGACCAGGAGAATTTGCACCTTTACTGCAAGATGTAATTAAGAAGATTGATAGGATTACCAACAGGATTGACCGGATATTCTTAAAAGCTATCCTCATTAAATTAATTCCTTATACTATTAGATTAACTCAAGACGATAACAAATCCTTAAGTGATTTATAACCTATTATTTGTATTCCAATATTGTCGATATGCTTACGTATATTTTCATCCATAAAGGTCCGGTAATCAGCAACTCGACTCTGCCAGTCGGGAGTGATCGCCATTAACTCAGGTGTTTCTTTCGATGGATGGATAATGAAATGTGTAATTCCAATCGGTAGATCACTCAGCGCTTGTTTGGCTTGATCAAGACGATTGAACGGATTGTCTAATTCTAAACCTGCTGCATGATCTATTAATGGTAGCCCTTGCTCCTCTAGGTAGCTCACATAGTTTGCGGCTATTGAGGCAATTTCAGCATCCATTCCTAATCTTCTGTAGCCTAATTCATCTTGCCTCGGGAATAAAAATGGTAATCGGTATTGGATTGCTAATTGAATATAACTAGTTACAAATATAGGATGCGCTACAGTGTTCATGTGTGTATCCAAATGGGTGACTTCTATTCCTGCAGAAATTGCTCTATCAAGTTGAGCTTGTAGTTCGATCTTAACCGACTCTGGGTCTCCTTTTAACTGAGTTTCTTCGGAACTCCGATAGAAGTAACCTTCCGTATCAATCATACCTGAATCAATGCTGCGAGTGGATACCGGCGACCATCTGTAGGTATTCCATTCACTGGTTAAAGTCAAATGGACACCCATATCCACTTTAGAATTTTCTCGACAATAAATGGCAACTTGTGGGAACCAAGAACTTGGAACCATGGTTGCTCCAGAAGAGATCAATCCGAATTCCACTAATTCAGAATATGCTTGGATCGATGCATGACACATTCCTATGTCGTCTGTATGGATGATTACTAGGCGATCGTCATTAGAATAACCCAGCTTTTTGAGTATTGGATTTGGTTTCATGCTTTATTCCTGAGTCGGTGATAATTGGAAGTGATTATAATTGAAGTATCATATTTGATGGGAGCATTATAAATGGATAACATTCATCCTGACTTAGCAAAGGTACTGGTAACCACAGAACAAATAAAAATCCGAGTAAAGGAATTGGCTGATCAGATATCAAGTGATTATGCAGGGGTCGAGCAAATTTATTTAATCGGCATTTTAAAAGGCGCATTTATCTTTTTAGCAGATTTAAGCAGGCAGCTTAAAATTCCGCATGTGGTCGATTTTATGGCTGTATCGAGTTATGGAAAAACCGCAAATACTGGAGCAGTGCGATTGATCATGGATTTGCGTGAACCAATTGATGGTCAACATGCCATCATCATTGAAGATATTGCAGACAGTGGGAAGACTCTAAAGTATTTATATCAGGTATTGAAATGGCATAATCCTGCTTCTTTAAAAACCTGTGTTTTACTTCGGAAAAACAGGGATAATTTGGATGTCCCCATAAATTACCTAGGATTTGAAATACCCAATGCTTGGGTTGTGGGATACGGGTTGGATTATGCAGATCATTACCGAACTTTGCCTTATATTGCAGAGCTAAAACCGAAAATATATACCAAAGAATAATTCAACAATATTTCTAATTGATAAGAAAAAAAATAAAGCCTGGAGATATACAATCTGCTCCAGGTTTATTTATCCAACTTTTCGTGCGGTCCCGAAGGGATTCGAACCCTCGATCTCGGCCTTGACAGGGCCGCATGTTTGGCCGCTACACCACGGGACCTTGCGTGCGGTAGTTTACTATACAATTATATCAACGTCAAGTGGGTATGATTGTCTGACAAGTGAAGATATTATTATCAGGGATTTATGATGATATCAACCGAATAATTTTCACTTGAGCTAATTTCAGCAAGTGCCATCGGAAATGGTAGATAATGCCCACGCGAATAATCAAAGTTTGGATCTTCAGGAAATGCCAAATCAGCTCGAGTGGCATTGAACGTAAATTCATAAACTTGATTGGTCGAATGAATTGCAACCATTTCTCCAGAATTTATCCCCCACTGGAAAGCATTTGAAGATTTATTACCGATATATAAATCTCCCCAGCTTAAGCTAAATCTAAGCCACGGATCAATAACTAAAGGAACATAAGGATTATTTGGTGATTTGGTGATATCACTAATAGCGATATGGAGACCGTTGGGAGAAATTGATATTGACTTGCGCATAGACATTTTATCATTAACCATATTAATATTATTATCTAATAAACCAGTATTGTAATTATTCCAGCTATTATAAAGATCTGCAAATGCTCCAAATATTTGAGCTGAATCACCTCGCAATCCCATGGTAGGGTCCCAAGTAGAGGGGTCGCTTATTCCAACGATAAACTCCCACGTCGGCCCGATTATTTGATGGATCCCGCTGTCATCCTTTGTGAACACAAATGCGATATAACCACCTTCTGGTTCAATAATCACGAAAATCTTCTTATTTGCTAAAATGCATTCGTTGCGACCGTCATAATCCAAATCGATCGTACACGATTCAATGGGGATTGGATGTTCTGCCCATTGTGCTGCTGAAATGAGCTGTCCAATCTGTCCCAGATAATTTGAGCGTAATGCTAACAGTATAGGTGTAGCGGGTTGTGTCAAGGAAGAAAATACTTGCCAGGCTAAATCGGTTATCAGGTTATTTGGGGATTGTAAAAGGGCTTCGTAGACCATTACTTGTATGGAGGACGGAATTGCTTGATTTATATTTGTTGGCTGCTGTGGGTTTGCGCCTAAAGTAGGCTGGCTTTCATAGTAGGGAAGTGGCCTGGAGGTTTGTAATTCCTTATTTGTTGTTAGATCATCGATTGATAGTATCTGGATCCATGGATGCGAATTAATATAAGTAAAAACCTCAAAACTAACAGCTGGATCACCAAGAATCGAATTCGAAAAATCACCCCCCAATAGTAATGGAGTAGAGAGTTGCGCAAGTGCATATGAGACTAAGAGACTTTTACACTCGACAGAGAAATTTGAAGAAAGAGTATTTGACGTTTTTACATAAGAAAGTAATGCGCATTTTTCTATATATTCATTAAATTGCGCATAGTCATTAACACCAAAATAAAAATTATTATTATATAAATTACTATAATTATTCAATAACAAAATTAAATCAGAATTTAAATTCCTTTTTAAGAATTTTATGTTCCATGTAATAT
>JBAPSY010000189.1:0-13117 GCA_049281855.1 Anaerolineales bacterium | reverse complement strand
GTATATCGATCAATTCAAGGGTCAACCGCTAGCTGCCTCCTGGGAAGGAATCGGGGCTGGTAAAATGCTCGCAGAGCAGCTCGGAGGAGGTGTGACTGCACTTGTCTTCGGGAAAGGTGTTGATGCGATTGCCTCCCAGGCATTCCAATATGGTGCTGACGAAGTCTTGCTTGCAGACGATCCCTCCCTGGATGATTATCGCCCTGAGCCCTACACAGCATTGTTGGCCAAATTAGCTACAGAGTCTTCACCCGAAGTAATTCTCTTCCCGACTACCACCCGTGGGCGTGACCTTGCGGCCATGGCTGCGATCGACCTTAATACAGGTGTCCTGCCGGATGTGATTGCATTGGAAGTCGCGGAAGGCTCCCTACTCGCCACCCGCCCCATTTATGCTGGAAAACTGCTTTGTAAAGTTAAGTGTCTCACACGCCCACAACTCGTCACCTTGCGTGGGCGCGCTTTTACCAAGCTGCCGCTTGATGCCTCCCGCTCAGGTACGCTGACCAAAGTGGCACCCGTGATGAGCGAGATGGATATTCAATCCAAAGTGGAATCTTATGCCACTGGTGAGGCTGGGGTCAGCTTAACAGACGCAACGGTGATCGTTTCGGGTGGGCGTGGGGTTTCAAATAATCCCAGTCTCACTCCACCTGCCGGTTTGGATGAAAAACAGGCTGAAATCTGGAAAGCTCAGCAGGGTTTCAAGCTCATTGAAGACCTTGCTCAAGTCCTCCATGCTGCAGTTGGCGCAAGCCGTGCTGCTGTGGATGCCGGTTATATCCCTTATGTTCACCAGGTCGGACAAACTGGCAAAGTAGTCTCTCCTGACCTGTATATCGCCTGTGGCATCTCAGGTGCCATTCAGCACCAGGCTGGCATGCGCACGAGCAAGGTCATCGTCGCCATTAATCGCGATCCTGAAGCACCCATCTTTAAGTTAGCCCGTTATGGGGTCACGGGAGACTTATATGCAATCATCCCGGCACTTACCGAAGCATTCCGTAAGCGCTTGGGCAAATAAGGAAAAAAAACCAATTCCCCTATCAAAAACTCGGTCAGGGATTGGGGAAACTGTGATCGATCCGCCACATCCCGGATGACCCATTCGGGATGTGGCATTTAAAAAACTATGACAGAAAAATACCTCGATCAAAAAAATATCCTTCTTGGTGTGACTGGCTCAATAGCAGCATATAAAGCTACTGACCTTGCCAGCAAACTGACCCAGGCTGGCGCGCTGGTGGATGTCATCCTCACCCCGGCTGCGACCGAATTCATCACTCCCCTCACCTTCCAATCAGTCACCGGACGACCAGCCTTCACGGATAAAGCCCTTTGGGGTGCACAGGCGCACGTCTTGCATGTTGGCCTGGGTCACACTGCTGATATGTTCGTCATCGCACCTGCCACCGCCAATACGATCGCCAAATTGGCTCACGGACTGGCAGATAACCTGCTCGTCCTGGCTGGGCTTTCATTCGGTTCTGGTACCGCTGACCGGCCTCTCCTGATTGCCCCTGCTATGGACGGGGGCATGCTTAACCATCCATCCACCCAGGAGAATCTGAAATTGTTGCGCCAGCGTGGTGCGATCATCATCGGTCCTGAAGTTGGGCATCTCGCCTCTGGGTTGGAGGCCCGCGGTCGCATGACCGAGCCAGCCGTTCTCCTTGGGCATATCCGCTACATGCTTACCCGTCGAGGTCCACTTCAAGGTCGCCGGGTGGTTGTCACCGCAGGCGGTACCCAGGAATCGATAGACCCTGTCCGCCTACTCACCAACCGTTCTTCCGGCAAGCAGGGTTATGCTCTCGCCCAGGCTGCCTTGGATGCGGGATCAGAGGTCACGTTGATCACTACCCCGGTTTTCCTGGAGGTCCCCCAAGGTGTAGAGCTCGTCCAGGTAACCAGCGCTGCCGAGATGGAATCTGCTGTGCTGAATGCCTGTACGCAGACAGATGTCCTCCTCATGGTAGCCGCGGTTGCAGATTTCAAACCTACCCAGGCTGCAGGGCAAAAGATTAAAAAAGCCTTCGGCGTGCCGATTCTCGAGTTGGAACCAACCCCCGATATTCTCTTAGCACTATCGAAACAGCGATTCCAATCTAACCATCCTCGGGTTGTCGTCGGTTTTGCTGCCGAGACCCAGGATCTGCTTGCGAATGCTGAAACGAAGCTCAAATCCAAGCATCTGGATCTCATTGTGGCAAATGATGTCAGTGATCCTAACTCCGGCTTCGGTGTGGATACAAACCAGGTGACCCTGCTTCACCCGGATGGGCAAACCGTTCCTCTGCCCTTGATGACAAAATCCGAAGTCGCTGAAAAGGTCATTGCTGAAGTCATCAAATTACTTAACCAATAAATCCATTCACCAACCAGGCGTAATGATCCTGAATTGAACCGGAGGCAGAGATGAAGCTCAATAATGCCATCACCGATATTCCTGGTATCCTGGTCGGGCACGCCCAGAATGAAGAAGCGTTAACAGGTTGTACCGTTATTCTGTGCGAGAAGGGTGCTGTTGGTGGTGTGGATCAGCGCGGTGGTGCTCCCGGCACTCGAGAAGTGGACGCCTTGCATCCCATGCATCTGGTCAACAAAGTTCATGGTGTCGTCCTTGCAGGCGGTTCAGCTTTTGGCCTGGAAGCAGCCACCGGTGTCATGCGTTACCTCGAGGAAAAAGGCGTCGGTTTCGATACCCGCATCGCTAAGGTACCCATCGTACCTGCTGCTATCCTGTTTGACCTGGCTGTCGGCAAATCCAATGTCCGCCCTGATGCCGCCATGGGTTACCTCGCCTGCCAGAATGCCTCATCAGAGCCACCGGCAGAGGGCAACGTTGGTGCTGGTATGGGTGCCACGGTAGGCAAGATCCTGGGACTAGGCCAGTGTATGAAATCCGGGGTGGGCACTGCCAGTCTAGAGATTGGAGCCGGTGTGATCGTTGGTGCTATTGCTGCTGTAAATGCCTTCGGAGATGTAATCGATCCCTCCAATGGGCAGATTATCGCAGGGGCACGCTCAAAAGACGTTGGCCCGTTGCATATCGGTGCCCCCGGTTACTTTGCTGATACCCTGCAGGTCATGCAGACCCTCATCGGCCGTACTGTACTCGGTTTTGGAAGCCGTGGCAACACCGTCATCGGTGTGGTAGCTACCAATGCGAAATTAGATAAGGAAGCCATCAACAAGGTCGCTCAGATGGCCCATGATGGTCTGGCGCGCACCATTCGCCCTGCCCACACGATGGTGGACGGTGACACTATCTTTGCCCTCGCCACCGGTGAGCACGCCGCGGATGTGAATATCGTCGGTGCTTTTGGTGCAGAAGTATTCGCCCAGGCGATCCTGCGCGCTATAAGGGCTGCCAAACCCGTCGCTGGGATACCGGCAATCTCCCAATAATGCTCTTGCGGGCTACCTCTTTAGCTTCTGACCTACTGCCATTGCCTTAAACATAACCGATTTAGCTTTCTTAACCAGTTGGGTAGAATTCTTTTCATCCTCCGCTGCATATTTGGCATCCCCCAGGATCGTATACAGCGCCTTTTCCACCCCGTGTGGGATGATATCCCCCGCCATACCGTAGCCAATACAATCATACCCCACCAGGAAGAGCCCCGGGATGGGGCTCACCGGGTCCAATCGCTGGTCCCCACTCTGCCCTAACCGGTGCGCCATCTCGGCTGTCCAACCCTCTCGGAAGAACATCGGAACCTGCAGCGCGACTGCCTTATCAAATCTCGGGAAGACTTCTTCGAGCTGTGCTCTGACCAACTCCAGCTCATGCTTTAGATTATACGGCGGTTGCATTACCCAGAACACGTCCAACATGTGCATCCCCGGTCGGGCAAGCCCAGGGTCGAAGAAGGTTGGTGCGTAGCTGTTCAGCGTCCGCTCCCACCCCATGGTATGCAGCAGAGAATGCTCCTTTCCTAATAAAGGCTCGTATACTCCCAAAATCAGTGCTGCCACCACTGCTGGAATTGCTTGCCTCAGATGTTTCACATATTCCCTGGGTAGGTTTTCTACCCCCACCAGTTGGATCAGCCGTTTAATTCCAGCATTGTGTACCACCACATTGGTTTTAATCGTCCGACCATCTTTGAGTTTTACCCCCACTGCTTTGCCTCGTTCTAACAAGATGGACTCTACCCTTGTGCGCTTAACAATCTCACCCCCATGGTCGTCGATGACCTTCTCCAGTCCTTTCACAATTGCTGCCGTCCCACCTACAGCTGTTCCCCATACTGCCATTTGCTCTAGCGCATCCACAATGGCTCGCTTGGTCTCATTCGCTGAAAATGTATCCACTGTTTGTGACGCAAAGCAATAGGTGATGATCGTTTCCACGTACTTCAGATACTCTTCATTCCCGGGGAAATACATTTCGATATATTGCCGGGCAGTCATGTCATCCGGGTAGCTCACCGCCGGATTGTACATATCCGCAATCCATTGGTATACCTTCGCCATTCCTTTTGCACCGCCCACAAATGCCTTCTGCGCCTCATCCGTCGAACCAAAGCGTCTCCCATCTTTGGTCACCACCCAGTGCTCCCCTCGCGATTTAACGTCATGGATGGTCACCCATTGGATCGGTGCTTCCAGCTTGGTGCAAAGTTTACCAATCCGGCTTTTCGGGCCGGGGCAGGTCCAGGCTGCCGTGGTGATGGCATAACCCTCATAGGTCAGGTGGGTGTACTTGCCTCCAATAAAACCGAGCTGTTCCAAAACCAGCACCTTTTTTCCTGCCCGCGCTAGCCCTGCAGCGGTCATTAACCCGCCAATTCCGGCTCCAATCACGATCGCTTCGTAACCATCCTCCAGCTCAGCTGGTTTTGCCTCCAGCCAGTAAGCAGAAAATACATTGTTTGGGCATAGGTAAAGGCAATCACCACATTCGGTGCATAGACCTTCATCGATGACTGGCCAGGCAGTCTGCCCAATTACCATCTTAATGGCTTTCGCGGGACAGCCAATCACGCAGTAACTGCAACCGCTACAAAGGGATTTCTCAATTTCAATTGCCATATCTTCTCCTCACCAATAATTTGTTGGTTATGGTTTGGTTACCGTGGTACTCAGGTTGCGCAGGTTGAGTAAAAATAAGGGCAGGTTCGTCAGTGCGATGACGATGAATGGACCCATCGCCAGCATTCCAATCAAAGCTACCTCAGGTCGCTCGAGGATGGTGATGGTCACACCAAATGCAGTTAGAAACAATGAGCTGTACAGGGTCATTGGTCCATAATATGTCAACATGGCTGAGTGGTTGGGTTGCTGAATTCCATCTGCAACCTTGCGATAGATTAGGTTGATCACAAATGCCACTCCCAGCCAGCCCATGAAGTTCTGGATCGGCACTCCATTGGCAACATACGGAACATAAGGGCCACCACCTACCCACACCCACCATCCCTGGCTGACAGCTATCGGGTCGATCATCATATCCCAAGCAGTGGTTGCTAAAGCTCCAATGGCTGCTGCCCAGATGGGGGCGGTTTTATGCTTGAAGAGGGGTGACACACTTGCCAGGCGGGGTGAGAGCATATCACTGATGCAGAAAGCCGCATATACGATCGGTTCCCAGGCTAACGCTGCCAGTAATGGCACCCCAAATAGCGACACGCCCAGCATTTTGGTGTAGTAATAATTCCCAAATACCAGCCCAAAGTTCACCCCTAGTGCTTCAGCCGTGAACGCTATAATGAACGAAAGCCCGAAAATGATAAGGCTGCGCTTCCAACCTTTGGATAAAACCGCATGCCATATCACAAATATCAGCAGGGCTACCACATATCCCAGCAGGAAATCCACTGTAAATGGGATCCGCATTCCAAGCAGGACATTTAGGACGATTAGCACCACTGAAACCACCGTTATCGCTAACAGATAGCGGAACGGACCTCTTCCCACATCCAAATTATTCATCCTGTGATTGCTCCCACACCCGGATTTGCTTCAGCCATCTGCCATTTGCATCTTTGGCTGTTCATGCTTGAATAATGTCTCTACCACGATTCTGGGCATACCCAAAAGCAGTGCCGTGGTCATCTCTTTAAATGTCCTGTCACCCCTGATTACGTCAAACACCACCTGCTGCATGAATGGGCTTTTACTCAATAGGTCAGAGCACATCTCCGGTAACGAATAGACTGCTTTGGCAAACAAGCGTGCTGATAGCAATTGCGGTGTAATGGACGCGTTGATCAATGTGGTATAACCGCTCAAGTCGATTGCATTGCTCTCCAGCGCAAAATACATCTGTTCAGCTGCGATGCGCGCACTTACCACCGCGTACGAGATACCCTCCCCCATCCATGGGTCTGCCAGGTTCGCAGCATCTCCCACAAGTAGCACGCGCCCTTTATGCAAAGTCCGGGTTCGCCCTCCCAATGGGATTTGGTGCCCCTGCATGTGTAAAATCTTTGGGTCTAGCAGAACTGCTTCACTTGCGATGAATTTCTCCAGCGCTTTTTTAAGCCCGATTGCCTTGCCTGGGATTGCCTTGAACACCCCCACTGAGAGGTGGTCTCGTTTTGGGAAGATCCAGCCATAACCACCCGGCAGTGCACCAAAGTCGAAAGTAGCATATGCACCTTGAGCTTCCAGGGATTCCGGTGATACTGCTAGTTCCGCCTCGACCGCCACCCCCACCTCCCGGTCTGGCAATAATCCCATCGAGCGCGCTACGATGCTGTTCACGCCGTCTGCACCCGCGAGCAGCTGAGCTTGTAGCTCCCCCTTGCTGGTAGTCACAACCACCCGGTCACCCTTATCCTCAACGTTTGCCACGCTGATCCCTTCCACAAGATGCGCCCCAACTTGGACGGCCTGCTGGACGAGATAATGGTCAAACCGGTCACGCATCACTAACCAGGCGACCGGCCAGCCAACCTCAACCTTAAGCAACTGCTGCCCGGCATAGGTCACCACACCCCCCACTGCCTTTTGCTCGAAAACTGCGCTGGCGTCGAAGGGTAGGTTCTGCATCGCTTTCCAGGTCACCCCACCACCACAGCTTTTATAGCGAGGTAGGGTTGCCCTTTCCAGGATCAGCACATCTAACCCACGCTTTGCCAATAAGTACGCTAGTACCGCACCTGCAGGTCCTGTCCCTACGACGATCACATCATGCACTGTCATTTTCTCCCGGCTGGATTTCATGACCTGTGTCACGCTATTCCAGTTAACACCCAGAATTCAATTAAGAGACGCCTAGTGGTCAACCAAACGAGGCGTCTTGTTGATTAAGCCTTCAGGTATTTATCAAACCACCGCAGGATGTGATTTAGCCTCGCGATCTTGCGGTCGGTGCGCCCGGTGCGTGATAATCCATGGAACTCATCCGGGAAGCGCACCATCTCGCTATCCACACCTAGCTTCTTTAAAGCTACAAATACTTGCTCACCTTGTTCGATGGGGCAGCGCAGGTCGAACTCATTATGCAGCACCAGTGTGGGCGTGCGCGCATTCCCTATATAAGAGATGGGCGAATGAGCCCAAAAATTCTGTAGATCCTCAAAGGGTGGCTTGTTCCCCAGCTCCATTTGGAAGGTCCAGTTGAAATCACTCGATCCCCACATGGAGACAAAGTTGCTCACGCAGCGCTGTGTGACGGCTGCCTTGAATCGCTGGGTATGCCCAATGATCCAAACCGTCATGTAACCACCATAACTACCACCCGTCACTCCCATCCGCTTCGGGTCGATATACGGTTGCTTCTCCATATAATCAGCCCACACCATCAGGTCAGCATAATCTGCCCGACCCCAATCCCCATAAATTGCCTTGGCATGTTCCTCTCCATATCCTCGCCCACCGCGTGGGTTGGTGAAGTAGACTACGTAACCGTGGGCTGCCAGGTAGTAAAACTCGTGCATGTAGCAATTGCCATATTGCGTCAATGGTCCACCGTGGATTTCCATGATCGATGGGTATTTTTTCGTTGGATCAAAGCCTGGCGGCTTCAGGATCCATCCCTGCAGGTCATTCTTGTCAGGTCCTTTGAACCATACTTCCTCCACTTGTCCCAGGTCGATCCCATCTAGAAGTTTGCGGTTGAGCTGGGTAAGTTGCCGGTCTTTGCCGCTTGCCATCTCGCGGACGAAAATCTGTACCGGGTCATTGATCCGCCCGTAGAAATATGCCAGGTATTTCTGCGCTCGATCAAACGTGAACGAACCCACCACCCCGCCTTCCCTAATCTCATCCTGCAAGCCATCTCCACTCACCGAGATCGACGAGAGCTTCGCGCTGCCATGCAGTACCGAGTTGAAATATAACCGTTTCCCATCTTTAGACCAGGTTGGAGCCATTCGCTCAGGTGCCCCAACGTCGTTGATCGTGCTGGAATCGACATGCAGGTCATATTTTTCGGTCAGGTTGCGTGGCGCTTTGGAACCATCTGCTGGCACGACCCACAGGCTAGAATTCTTGTACGATACCCCCTCCCCCTCAGAGCCTATATATGCAATCAATTTGCCATCAGGTGAAAATGATGGCTGGGATTTTTCACCCACTGGTCCCTCGATCTTGCGAAATTTACCACCCGATGCCGGTAAGATAAATAAATCCCAGCAATCTGGATTGAGATCAGGATTCTCGCTGCGATTGGAGATGAAAGCAATCCACTTGCCGTCCGGTGACCAGGTGGGGATATGCTCATCATAAACCGCATCGTCAGTGAGCTGCTTGGTTTTTCCTGTGCGGGCATCAACTGTCCAGATGTGAGTCCGCTCGTGTGGCAGATAGCCGTATCCGTCCAGCTTGTAAAATAACCGGTCATAGTGGCGTGCGACGACGCCCAGTTTCTTCTTTTGTTCGTCCCTTTGGCGCTCCACTGTTTCAGCATCCAATTTACGCACCGTACACAATAGCTGCTTACCATCCGGAGACCAGCTCATGTCACCAATCTCGCCATCGATCTGCGTCAGCCGACTCGCCTCGCCACCCGAAAATGAAATCAGGTAGATTTGTGCTGGTTTCTCCTTATCGCCTCGGTCTGAAAGGAACCCGATCTGGCTTCCATCGGGCGACCAGCGTGCGCTCCCATCATGTTGGTCACCCGTAGTGAACTTGTGAGGTACCCCGTTTGTGCTAGGTGCCACCCATAAGTTGGTATATTTCTTTTCGGTTTTTCTTTCCACCCGTTGAACGGTATAGACTACATTTTGTCCATCCGGAGAAATGCGTACCTCCGCCACCGTATTGAATTGATACAAATCCTCTGCTGTGATGATTCTCAGTTTGCGTGCTGCCATAATAATCTCCATGAAGCATGGTTTTGTAAGTTCGATCTACGCATAATTTTAACACGCAATCATCATCGAATGCTTTCTTTTACCTGGGAAGCTTTAAAATGAATGGCCATCCATGCAACCAATGGTTCGGTTTGCCGTATACCTAATCAACATAGAGTTCATTGACCTTTGTTTGAGATGTTGAACAAACCGGAGATTGTCCGTTATCAGGTAAAGAAAGGAGGTACTTATGGGAATCATAGAAGCTATTCTGGGGATTATCGGGGGCATCCTGGGGTTGATTTTTGGTATTATCGGGGCAGTCATTGGTCTGGCACTCGGCATACTTGGTTTGGTTCTGGGAGCCATTATATTTGTCCTGGTGATTGTCGGCTTGGTACTGCTCATCCCCCTTGCACCCATCCTGATCCTGCTGGCGATCATCTTTTAGCCTCTCCCAATTTTTATCCTCTTTGCATTGCTTTATAGGGGCGGACGGTGTCCGCCCCTATATCATTACAAATTCTCTAAATCCCCCCGGCAGGTTACAAATTATTAATTCACCCTTGTCATATCAGACTATTATGGTCTAATATGCTTTTATTGTTTAGGCGTGGGAGATAATAATTAGTATTATTCTGTAATTATTTGTTTTCGTAGATTGGCGTCTTCTGTGTGTATCTGCGGTTAAATTTTTTTCTAAAATCAGTGTGGATCTGTGTTTATCTGTGGATAATTATTTCTACTTAAATCTGCGTGCATCCGCGATAAATGATCTGTTCTTATATCTGTAGTTGAATCATCGTTTTTCATATTTTATAGAAGGAGGTAATTCATGAATGCAACCGCCGTCCCTACCCAAGAAACAATCGATCAGTTTGTCGGTAATGCCCATGGCAACCTTGTCGTCGTCAAGGAGCTGCTTGAGAAATATCCTTCCATAGTCAGTGCCAATGCCAGCTGGACCGAAACAGCCATCGAAGCAGCTGCGCAGACTGGCATGGTGGAGATTGTTAAATATTTGATCGATCATGGCGCCGATTATGATATCTGTACTGCCGCCATGCTTGGAAGTCTGAATTGTTTGGAGGAATTTTTAAAAGAGGATCCCAACCTGGTGAATGCCCGTGGTGCTCACGGTTTACCGATCTTGTACTTCCCCGTCATTCGCGCCAACGTAGACGTTGCCGAATACCTGCTACAGCATGGTGCTGATCCAAATACTGCCTCACCGGGTGGGATTACCCCCCTACACGGCGCAGTCATCTTCAACCAGCCCAAAATGGCACTCTGGCTGCTCGACCATGGGGTGGATCCGAATCAGAAATATGACGGTAAGACGCCATTGGCTTTGGCGCTTGAGAAAAAGCAAACTGAGCTGGTCGATATATTATGTTCGCATAGTGGGAGCGAGTGAATTAGGCGTTAACCCCTGTCACGCTGTAATCCAACAGCTCGCTGTATGCTGGTCGTAACAGGATCTCGTTAGCGTATCGTATAATCGCGGCTGCTTCAGGTAATAGCATCTTTCCGCCCCTTACCGAAACCTGACCATCATTCAGGATATCTCGATAAGTCCCATCAGGCAAGCTGACCATGATGTATCCAGACTTTCCACTTGTATTAAAGATCCCATACAAGTTCTTTTCCGGATACTCCCAGAATGCTTGGATGGCTGGATCAGCCTGAACCACCACAAACTTGCCCTCCACTTGTGCCGGGTCTTTTTTGAGCTTCGCCAGTCTGGTCAGAAACGGCTGCAAGGAATAATCTCCCCAATCCACCTTATCGATATCAAAAAGCGAAGGAGCGTGTTTTGTAGCCGACTCCTGCCCTCCATAGATCAGGAATGGTCCCTTATTGAATGCTTCAAATGCAGTCCATGCAATTGCTTGTGGCCGGCTTGGAGCCAGTCGCATTATGCGTGCCTGGTCATGATTTTCTACGCATCGCATCTTCACATAGGTCTGTGGGTAGATGCACTCCTGGTAGCGCAGCATCTCGATATAACGCCGCACTGGCACTTTTCCCTGCACAGCCAGCTGCCAGATCGGCCAGATATCATAATCATAAGTCAGGTCGAAGGCTGCATATAACTCACCGTCTGATAATCCGGTTAACCCATTTGCACGCCGCGCTCCTACAAAGCTGGCATGCACCGACTCTGCCAGCCAGATCACCCCCGGTTTAGTCTTGGATACCTTTTTACGCGCTTCCACCCAAAATTCCTGGGGTACTAACGATGCCACATCACATCGGAACCCATCCACCCCCAACTCCACCCAACCTTGTAACGTTTGGATTAGATAGTTTGCCAGGTCGCGGTTTGGGTGTTTCAAATCAATGACGTCACTCCATTCAGGAACCGTGGTAATTGGGTTCCCATTATCATCTTGGTGAAAATATTCCGGGTGTTCTTTCACCAGAATCGAATCGTGTGCGGTGTGGTTGTACACCACATCGATCATCACCTTCATTCCCCTCTCATGGGCTTGCTGGATCAGTCGGTTGAAGTCCTCCTTGGTGCCATATTCCGGGTTCACCTCCCTGTAATCTCTGACCGAATATGGGCATCCCAGGCTCCCTTTTTTATTCAGCACCCCGATCGGGTGGATCGGCATGAACCATATGATATCCACTCCCAACGTGTGCAGACGGGGCAAATCCTTCTCCACATCGAGAAACGTGCCATTTGCGCCATGGTTCCGCACGTAGATTTCATAGATTACCAGATTGCGGTAGCTGGAGGGAGTGTCACTCGCCATGATGTTGTCCTTTAAGTGATAACAGAGTGGTCGGACAAGCACAATTGTACTCGATAGCATAGACCAAAGGCACCAACCAGGGGTGAACTTTATACTATATTTCTGTATACATTATTCACATCTCAAATCATAAATCAACACTTGACATAGAACATGCGTTCTGGTATAGTATATACTACATAAAAAGGATGGAAATTATGACACCTTCAGCCATTCGCCAGGCACAGCGGTATGTGTCTCCACCCAAAAGGGAGGAGTTCAACCAAAAGGTTTGGGCGCTTGTTCGTCAGATCCCACCTGGGAAAGTCTCTACCTATGGCAAAATCGCTTCCCTTCTACCTCCACCTCCTGGGATGGACCCAAAGTCGTACTTGGCATTCGGCGCTCGCTGGGTAGGCGGTGCCATGGCAAATTGTCCACAGGATGTTCCCTGGCAGCGCGTGATCAACTCGCAGGGCAAGGTCAGCTTGCGCCCTGGTGGAGGAGGTTCCCACCAACGCCAGTTGCTTGAATCTGAAGGCGTAATTTTTGACGACCATGATCGCGTGGATTTGAAAATCTACGCCTGGGATGGCCCATCCGAAAATATCGATTGAGTCCACATAGTAAACGAAGTCCACGAACAGGTGCGCTCACGGTTTGATGATGCTTGAGGAGGTATTAGTTTGCTTGAAATTACATCCTCCTATTGAATTCACTGGAGATTTTACAATGTCGACAAATTATCCGATCAACCCGCGCGTTCGCGCCTTTGGTAAAGCTCGCATTGATATTGCCGAACACGCTAAAGACCCTGCAGATTGGGCAAGGTTATGGAAACCACCCTCGAATTCATTTCCATTCGCTTGGGGTGAATCTTGGAAGCAGTGTGTTGAATACCGGGTAGATGATTTCGCTGCCGAAGTGGGTTTCTTCATCGATATTCTTGGACTGCCCGTCAATGCCTTCGACCCGGGTTATGCCATGTTCACCTCTCCTCAAGGTGATTTTTTCTTCGCAGTCGTGCCTACCCCTCGTGGGGAGCAGTCCACTCCTCCCGATGCCATCCGCCTTCAATTTATGGTCAGGAATATTATGAATACTACCTCTGAGCTAGAGCAG
>JBAPSY010000188.1:0-16116 GCA_049281855.1 Anaerolineales bacterium | reverse complement strand
ATATCAGGCCATGAATCCTGAACTAATTGTCGATTAACAATGTAAAAAATGCAGTGGAGCAGAAGCCGATTTTAGGGCGTTGAACTCGCACTCCTCCCCAACGCCTCCCCAAACTTCTTGATCTCCTCCACTGTGTTGTAATGCACCGGTCCCACGCGCACCATGCCGCCGGAATCCTCCAACCCCAATCGCTCGGTGACCGCCAGGGCGTAATAATTCCCATCCCACACGTATATATTGGCTTCGTCCAACTCCTCAGCCACCTGTCGCGGAGTTTTCCCCTTCAGTGTAAAGGCACAGGTGGGCACGCGCTCCTCCAGCTGTTTGGTGTCCGTGATGCCGTAAATCGTCACGCCGGGCGTCTCCGCCAGGATATCCAGCAGGGTGTGGCTGAGCTCAAACTCGTAACTACGAATGGCGGACATGCCTAGCTTGAAGCGCAGGCGCTGCCATGTGTAATCGGCTGCGTAGCGCTCGGCATGATCAGCGCCGAAGGTTTCTCCCACCCATTCGATATATTCCAGTGCTCCCAGCACGCCGCACATGCCCTCGAAGTTCCCCGTGCCAGACTCGAACTTGCCTGGCGGGTCTTTGGGCGCGGGGCGGACCTTATATGCCGTGAGTCGGTCAAGCAGGTCATAGCGCCCGTAGAGAACTCCCATATGTGGACCAAAGAACTTGTAGGATGAGCAGACCAAAAAGTCGCACCCCAGACGTTGGACATCGATTGGACCATGCGGAGCATACTGCACTGCATCAATGTACACCAATGAGCCCGCTTCGTGTGCCATCTGGGTGATCTTAGCCACAGGGTTGATCGTCCCCAGTGCATTGGAGGCATAGCCCACTGCCACCAGACGTGGTTTGTGCTGGATGGCTGCCTGCATCTCGTCCATGTCGAGCGTACCGTCTTCAGGGTGAAAGTCCACCCACCGCACATTGCAGCCGCAGTCCTCGGCTGCCATGACCCAGGGAGTGATGTTGGCGTCATGGTCCAGGCGGGTAACGACGATTTCATCGCCCGGGTTGAAGGTGCGCACTAACGACCGGCTGATATTGAAGGTCAGGCTGGTCATGTTGGGACCAAAGACGATCTCTTGCGAGCTTTGGGCATTGAGGAAATCAGCTGCCGCAGAACGGGCTTCCTCCACCAGTGCGTCTGACTCGCGGCTGGTGACAAAAGCGCCCTCATGGTTGGCGTTGTGCTCAACCAGGTAATTGCTTATCCGGTCGAGCACCGTGCGCGCCACCTGGGTGCCTGCAGGGTTATCCAGGAAGATGGCGTCGCGGGAGAGGGCGGGGAATTGGGTTCGTATGGCGGAAAGGTCAAGGGGCACAGGAAACCTCCTAAAATAAGTGATTAGCAATTACTGATCAGTAATAATTAACAAGGGATTGGGATATTTATGATGCGGCTGGAAAAACGGCTTTAGAACGAATTCAAGGGTGATAGCCAGCCTGCACGGGCGAAAACTCAGGCTGCCATCCTCAATGGGAGCCATTCCCAAATACCGGATGGCGCTCCGCAGCCAAGTTGACCAGCAAGCTTCCAAACCGCCCGTAGGGGTATCCGACCATCTCAGCTGCCATGATCAGGCTGGTATCTGGGCTGATATCAGCATTTGGGTTCACATCCAAGATGTAGAAGATGCCGTCACGCATGCGCAGGTCCATGCGGGCATAATCACGGCAGTCGATGGCGCGATATGCCCCCAAAACCGCCCTTTCCATACAACTCAGCTCCTCGGGTGTGAAATCAATCGGCAGCCTGACTGAGACGGACTGGTATGCCAAAGAATTCTGGTCGAAGTTTGTCTCATACGTGCATAGGCGGTCGTGAATGTCGGTAAAGGCAGAGAAATCAATCTCAGCAGGTGGGAGCATCTGAAGGTTGCCATTTCCTATTACGCCCACATGGAATTCGCGCCCATCTATGAATTCCTCAACCAGAACAGGCTGCTGGTATTGATCGATTACCTGACCTACACGTCTTATTAATTCAGCCCTCGATTGGACGACTGATTCACGCACAATCCCTGTGCTGCAATGCTCGAACGCTGGTTTGACAATAGCTGGAAACAAGTTCCAATCGTCCGCGCTGGCGGAATAAACTATTTTCCAAACAGGCGTGGGGATGCAGGCATCCTTCAATCTCTGCTGAACCTGGCGCTTATCCTGGCTCAACACCAGGGCAGGGTAGTCAGCCCCGGTATAAGTGAACCCCCGGCGCTCCAATTCCTGCGCCACCATCCAGCTGCTGCGAGGAATGCCCGGGACTTCCTCACACCAATTGAATACGATCAGATTGGACGGATCATAACCACTCAGTAAGCTGGATAGCTGATTGTCCTCCAGCCGGGCACGAATCACCGGGTGACCGGTAGCCTGCAAGGCTTCGGTCATCATGTCTCCCAGCAAAAGGCACTGGTCAATATCATACTGTGGCCACGAAGGGTCGAGGTTATGAAGCAACAGTACCGGGATGTCGGTTTGAAGGGATGGGAAAATCGTGCGAGCTGTGGGTTGCTCCACGTTCTATACCCCTAGGGGAAAATTTGCCCTTTCGATGGAGTTGTGCTCATGATGATTCAATTATAATCGGTTGAGGAGAAAAATCGCACTGACTTGACGGTGATTATACTGTGGGATTTTTTGGGCTCATCCAGGGGGGCCAAAAGCGGTGCCAACCCGTGCTATCCCCTCTGCTTCCTTTAGCTCTTCGAGGGTATTGATATTCAGGAAAGCCAGCTGGTCGTGGTCAAAGGGGAGGATTTCTGCAGGTGCCAGATAACGGATATTCACCTGGGAAAACCAGGCATCGACACGCTGCTTGCCAGCTTCCAAAGCAGCTCGAACGTATGGAAGGCAGGTCTCACGCCGGTAGACGGAATGGAATGGCTCTGTGCCTGCATCTGAGCGCGGGATGACCGCATCCGCACCTGTCTCTCGCAGCAAGGTCAATTCAGCTGCGAATAACCCGAGACTGGTGAATGGCATATCACAGGCGACCACTGCCACATACGGATGGCTGGCTGCGCTCAGTGCAGTGTAAAGCCCGCCCAAGGCTCCAAACCCTGGCAGCAGGTCTGGGATAGGGGAGAGACCCAAAAAATGGTAATTCTCAGGCTGATTGGAGGTGACCAGCACCTCGTCAGCCAGCCCGGCCAGGCGGTTGAGCGGGCGCAGGATCAGTGGCTGCCCCAGGAAGGGCAGCAGAGCTTTGTCGGTACCCATACGGCGTGATTTACCACCTGCCTGAATCACAAGTGTCAGCATGCGGGGATTCCGATCAATTCCAGTCTAATCTTCACCAAATATATCTTGCAACCAAACATGATTATAATGGGTTTATCGCTAAGGAGTTGACTACTATGAAAACCGTAGTGGAAATCCTGGATGATTTGACCGTCGAGAACATTGAGCTAGCAGAAATGCTGCCCGATAACTCGGTGCGCTGTTACGCCTGCGCCCACCGCTGCCTGATCCGTGAAGGCAAGCGTGGCATCTGCCAGGTACGCTTTAACCAAGGGGGCAAGCTGCGCGTACCATGGGGCTATGTGGCAGGCTTGCAGGCCGACCCGATCGAAAAAAAGCCCTTCTTCCATGTACTACCAGGCAGTGATGCCCTTACCTTTGGCATGTTAGGCTGTGACTTTCACTGTGCAAACTGCCAGAACTGGGTCAGCTCACAGATGTTGCGCGATCCAGCCGCAAGTGAGTCGGTTGGCTATCTGCGCCGCATCTCCCCCGAGCAGATGGTGCTGGCGGCCAAAAGAGCAGGGGCGGGTGTGATTGCCTCTTCCTACAATGAGCCGTTGATCACCTCCGAATGGGCGGTGAGCATCTTCAAGCAGGCGGTGGGGCAGGAGATCAAGTGTGTCTACGTCTCCAACGGCAATGCCACACCGGAGGTGCTGGAATACCTGCGCCCATTCCTGACGGGCTACAAGGTCGACCTGAAGACAATGAGCGATAAGCAGTATCGCCAGCTGGGCGGAGTGCTGAAGAATGTATTGGATACCATCCGCAAGGCACACGATCTTGGCCTGTGGGTGGAGGTAGTGACGCTGGTCATCCCGGGTTTCAATGACAGCACCGAAGAGCTGCTGGAGGCCGGGCGCTTCATCACCTCAGTTTCGCCAGACATCCCCTGGCATGTAACGGCTTTTCATCCCGACTATAAAATGACCGAGCCGCATCCAACCCCGGTGAAGACCCTTCAGCGCGCTGCCGAGATTGGTCAGGAGGCAGGGCTGAAATTCGTCTACGCTGGCAACCTGCCAGGAAGCCTGCGGGAATACGAGAATACCTGCTGCCCCAAATGCCAGATGCTGCTTGTGGAGCGCACGGGATATGTTATTCACCAGTACCATTTGACGGAAACAGGTGCCTGCCCAAAGTGTAGTACAAAAATACCCGGTATTTGGACGGATAAACCCGGGTCGGTGAGGCTTGGGGGCTGGGGCATGCCAAGGATATTTGGTTAATGGTTGTTCGGAGTATTACCCGCTCAGGGATTGATTATTTCCGCACCATGAGGCGCATCACCCGGCGGTCGACCGCACCAAAACGATATTTGTATTGCTCATCTCCACGCATAAAGTCGAAATATCTGCGCTGCTGCTCATTCGCCCACTGCAATAAGTGACCCAACAGCACCCAGCCAAGAGATAACTCACTAAAGCGAAAATCCAACCCCGAGTTATATACCCAGATGTGGTTCATGTAATCGAAGTTCAAGTACCCGGCAGCTTTCTTACCATCGATTTCGATGAAAGCCAACTGCAGCCAACCGGCGTCATTAGCTACCTGCATAATCGAACGCATTTGCGTGCGCATGGCAGGGGTTAGGAATTTGGCTTTATTGGGGTCGCAAGCCATCAAATCCAAAAAACTATCCATCTCCTGTTCCAACTTGGCTCCGTCTTGGGCGATATACCAACGCAAGGGCAGGTAGTAATCCTCGGCACGACGCATCTTGCGCCGAATCTCATGGCGCTGCTTTTTGTCAATACTGCAGATATACTTCTCCCAATCACCCGGGAGGGGAATATATGGGCAATGTTGCAGAGGTTCTTGTGTAACCTTCCAGCCCAGCTTTTTAGCGGCAGCTTGCATAGCTAACAAGGTGGGACTGTCTTCCAACAGGTTATACCAATCCAGCAGGTGGAAGGTAAGCGCCTGCTCTTGCGTCATTTGCTCCAGGAGCGCCTCGATGAAAGCTGGCATATCTTCCGGGCGGGCGATAACATCCAGGTAATCGGATATCTCAATGCTGCCAAGCAGCATCAGTGCGGGCTCACCATCCCGGTTATCTGTCAGGAAAAGTGGAGCTATCCCGATTAATTCTCCCTGTTCCTGACGAGCAGTGACGACGTATAATTCACCATGTGACCATTCACCCCCACCCAATCCCTGCCACCAGGCTGTGATATATTCATGCCGTAAAAACGGCACGTGACTTGCACTGATAGCGAGCAAGTCATTCCATTCTTTTTCTAGGCTGATCAATTCTGGCAGAGTGCGGATGGTGGCAATGTGCATATTATCTCCTGGCGATATAATCCAAGATAGATTTTACCAGTATAATCATTCGGTATGAATTCTTCCCTCGATCTCAATCTATATTTACTTGCTCAGCAGGGCGGAGTTGTTGCATCCGAATTGCCGGATTTGTATGCAGTAACCGCTCCTCGCAGAACTGCCCGGGGGCGTGAATCGGATAGTCTGATCATTTACCTTAGCATAACAGGCAATTCACCCCTCTCACCCGAGGCACACAAGCAATTGCTAGAACAGCTGGCGCACAAGTTCTATAAAACTGCTGGCAGCCTGACCTTCGCACTACGCACGATCGCGGAAGCGCTTAATCTATACCTGCTCGATCGTAATCTGCGCAGCACAAATGTAGGCCGTCAGGGTATTGGTCAGTTGCTTTTGGTGGCATTACGGGCGGATACTTTGTATATGGTACAGTGCGGTGCGGTCCATGCGTTTTTGGTCACTCCGAAGGAAACGCAGCATTTGTATGACCCGCAGAGCTCCGGGCGCGGTCTTGGTCTCAGCCGCACGACCCCCATTCGCTTCCTTCAAACAAAAATGGATGCGGATGATTTTTTGGTGCTTGCCACTGTCATTTCATCCAGCTGGTCAGAGGTTTCTTTGAAACATCCCCAACGCCAGGGGATCGAAGCCCTACGACGGCAACTTCTGGAAAATGCCAGCCAGGAATTTAATTCCGTCATCATCCAGGCTCAGGCAGGCACAGGCAAGCTAAGGTTGCTGCGGCGCAAGGTAGAAGCTCCTGCCATGGCACATCCAGTCGCGCTTGATCAACCAGAGGGTACTGAGAGTACTGTGGCACCAATGGCTCCAACGCCAACAGTCGAAGGACATTTGGAAGATCACAGACTTGGGATCCCCTCCGGTGAGTTGCCTGCAGCTGATATAGCTGCGAAGCCAGCCGAGGATAGAAGGCTCGGGATTCCTTCAGGAGTAATGCCTACAACTGAGTTGGCTGTGCAACCTGCTGAGGATAAAAGGGTCGGGATTCCCTCAAACTCAACCCCAACCCAGGGAAGTGGTAGTGTACCGATTGAGGATGGTAGGCGTGGGACCTCCCCAGCTCCCAGTAATTTAGGTGCAGGAGAAGTGCTGCCTCCTCCTGGTGAGCAACTCCTTCCAACCCCACTTCCAACACTCACTGCCAGCCAACCACCGATTGCAATGGAAACAGGTGCATCCCGCCCAGCTGTGCAGCATGGGGAAGCTGCCAGAGCAACCGAACTGCCTCCCAGTCCAGCCGTAGCCTCTGAGCGAATCCGAAAAGCCCGTCGTACTTCACAACCACGCCCTTGGGCCAAATATCTCACTTCTTTTCGCAAAACCCTTGCCTCCATTGGGGCTGCTATTTTGCGTGCCCTGCAGAGTGCCCTGGCGACGATTAGCTCTGCCCTCCTGCGCCTATTGAAAAGCCTCTTACCAGACGCAGACGTCCTCCGTTTACCACCATCGATGATGGTGTTTATCGCCATTGCCATCCCCCTAATCTTAGCTGTGATTGGTGGAATGGTTTTCCTCCAACGCGGGCGTACCCAACAGCACCAGATCTATTACCAGCAAGCGGTGGAGGAAGCTGCTTATGCTTCCACCCTCACCAACCCATTGGAGCAGCGTCTGGCGTGGCAAACCGTCATCGGAGACCTGGACAAAGCAGAGTATTATACGCTTACCAGCCAATCTCAAGATCTACGGGCACAGGTTATTGCCAACCTGGATACGATGGATGCGATCAAACGGTTAGATTACAAGCAAGCCATCGTCGGCGGTTTAGATAGTGGTGTGATCGTGACACGCATTGTTGCCACTACCACAGATTTATACCTGCTGAACGGAAAACAAGGCAACGTGTTGCGCGCCATAATGACTGGAAGGGGATATGAGATCGATCCCAACTTCCAATGCGGTCCAACGTATGGTCCGATTAACGTTGGCCCCTTGGTTGATATCGCTGAACTTCCACCAAGGTCGTTTGAAAATGCCAGCCTGCTCGGGATGGATGCAGATGGTAATTTGCTTTATTGTGTGGTTGGTGCCCAACCGTACAGTGCCGCCATGGCGCCGCCCAACATCGGGTTCGGCGAACCAAATGCCATGAGCCTTGATCGAGGCGATCTTTTTTTGCTGGATCCAAAGGTCAATGCGGTGTGGATTTACCGTAATATGGAAGTCAGCCAGCAGCCACGCCTTTTCTTCGGTGATTATATTCCGCCGATGCAGGATGTTATCGACCTGACAGTTTACAATGATGATTTATTCCTGCTGCATGCCGATGGGCATACCACCAAATGCACTTATAGTGGGATGACTGAGTCACCCACCCGCTGTGATGATCCGTACCCTTATTCCGATAACCGTCCAGGGCGAGTGCATGGTCCAGTAATCGAGGAGGCGGTATTCAACCAGATTTATTTTTCGTCATTCCCCGAACGTTCGATCTATCTGTTGGATCCACAGAACCAGGCAATTTATTATTTCAGCGTACTTTTAACCTTACAATGGCAGTACCAACCCAGAGTTTCGCTAGTGGAGGGTAGGGCAACCGCTTTCGCCATCAGCCCGAACCGGACCGCCTTCATGGCCATCAGCAATTACGTCTATTATGCTGCCATGCCTTAAAAAGTACCTTCCCGGTTATTAAATCCGCAATATTTACCAGACAACTTTGAATAGCACCCGCCCGAATTATACACATCTGATCCGCAGTCATCGTGCTGACCTTTTTGCCCTTCTTCTTGCCATTGCCGGCTTTCTGACCTCAGCGCTGGTCACCCAGCGCGTATTCGAGGAAGTTCCTCATATAGAAGATGAAGTCGCTTACGTGTGGCAAGCAAAAGCGATTGATGAGGGTCATCTAACCATTCCCACACCACCACATAACCGTAGTTACGTGGTACCTTTCATCGTCGATTACCTTGGGGAACGGTTCAGCAAATATCCACCTGGATGGCCTGCAGTATTGGCCATTGCCATCCGATTAGGGTTACGTGTATGGATCAATCCACTATTGGCTGGATTAGGAGTGTGGCTGACCTACCAACTGGGTAAGCGTATTTTCGGGGAATTTGTTGGGGTTTTGGCTGCCGGATTAACCGTCACCTCACCATTTTTCCTATTGAACTCCGGCTCACTGCTCTCACACCCATTTGGGCTGGTCTTGAGTTCATTATTTGCCCTGGGGTGGTTGGAATCTTTCTGGGATGACACGGCTGATAAAACTGTTGAAAATCGTAACCGAGCCAAAAAACAATGGTGGTTCACAATACTTTCAGCGCTGGCGCTCGGGGTCTTGATCATCACCCGCCCAATGACTGCTTTGGCAGTAGCGGTACCATTCGGTATTCATGGGCTATATTTATTGATCCGCAGTAATGGCCGAACGCGCTTGCGGCTGTTGGTCTTCGGCTTGATGGCAACCGTATTTGTCGGTTTATATTTCTTGTGGCAGTACTCCCTAACGGGTGACGCCCTGCTTAATCCATACACCTTATGGTGGCCATATGATAAAGTGGGTTTTGGTCCCGGGCATGGTCACGGACCAGCTGGTCATACATTGAACCTTGCGTGGATCAACTTCCGCCATAGTCTCGATGCCGGTAGCTACGACTTGTTTGGCTGGGGAAGCTTCTCTTGGATCTTCCTACCATTCGGGTTATGGGCAGCGAGACGCAACCCCAAAGGATTACTGCTCGGCAGTGTGGTTGTCAGCTTGGTGCTGATTTATATGACGTATTGGATCGGGGCTACCCTTTATGGCCCCCGTTATTATTATGAAGGCTTATTCAGCCTGACGTTATTCAGTGCTGCTGGGATTGCCTGGCTGGCAGGCTGGCCTCAAAAAATGGGCGTGCATTTTGTGCGCTACACAGGTTGGCGCAAGTTGCGACCACTCCTGGCTACCTTGGTATTGGGTGTGCTGGTGGGAATTAATGTGATGCTTTATCTGCCCCTCCGGCTTGGGGGGATGTATGGTTTATACAATATTGAACGGGCTGACCAGGAGCCTTTCCTGACAACCTCTGCCCAATCCCTTACCCCAGCTTTGGTCATCGTACATTCAGAACGATGGATGGAATATGGTGCTTTGTTGGATCTTGAAGACCCTGAGCTTACAACCCCCTTCATCTTCGCCTGGAGCATCAGCCCGTTCAGTGATTCCTTGCTTGCAAACGACTTCCCTAACCGCACGGTCTATCATTATTATCCCGGGCAGCCATTCAAGCTCTATCATGAGCCTTTACCTGCACCTTAATTAGTTATGGGTTAGGTGTCGTATTGGGCTGCTGAGTCTCAGTAGGTGTGGGGGTCTCTACAACCGGGTTGGGTGTCGTAGCGGGTTGCTGAGTATCTGTAGGTATAAGGGTTCCTGGCGTGGCAGTATCTCCAACCGGAGTAGGTGGAACAACTTCCCCTTGAGCACATTTATCAGTCGCATACATTGCTGTCGGCTCAACCTGTGGGCTGGCTAATAACGTCATATACGTATCGTATTGTGTTTGGGCATCACACCACTGACCACTTGCTGCGAACCAATCACCGTAACCAAGTAAGGCATCCAAATAACGGTTGTAAGCTGTCCAACCTGAGGAATCACTCAGGTTCGGGGCTGCATTAGCTAATTGGGAAAAATAGTAAACAGCCTGTGCCCAGTCCACATCCCAGAAGCTGGCACCGCGAATATATAGATCTGCCCAGTCGCGCCAATTGCGCGCTTCGGCATCCAAAGGTCCAAATCGCTCAGCCAGGGTCAGATCGTAGTTGCCACCTTCCAGGTCTTGCAATTGGGCAATTTTATCGATCCCCCGATTGCGCAGCGCCACGAAAAGCATACCGTCCACCTTCACTGCCATGTGTTCCGGATAATTCTTCCGTAACAGCAGCAATGTATCGATGGTACCGGTCCAGTCACGCGCAATAAGAAGATTCTGGGCCTGGGTGAACAGGTCATCTCTACTACGATAATCAGGTGTAGGGGTGAGGGTGGGGGATGGGGCAAGCGTGGGTGTAGCTGTAATACGTTGTTGGGTCAGGACAAACGCCAGTTGGTCAGAGGCATTCGGATAATTTGGGTCGATCTGAATGATGTATTCGAGCCGTTGGCGGGCACGACCATAATTACCAAGGGCGATATCCTGTTGTGCTAAGACGTATTGATTGGTTGCCTCACCAGCTACCAAGGTTGACTCATAGCGGGTGCGCTGATCGATCGCTGAGTTATAGCCCGCATATGCGCTCCCGGCAGCAATCAATGCCAGCAGCAGCACTCCCAGAAACGCCCATAAAATCCACATCCGTTTGCCTTTGGGCACATCCGGCGGTTCGTTGGGGATATCAGGGGGCAGGATCAAGCCTTCATCATTATTAACCATTGAGGGTTGGGTGTCGCTGACTGACTGCTTTTCAGTCATTCTAGTTTGTGATAGTTCTTTTGAAGGGTCGACCATATTGCGCTCGGGCACACGCTCATTTGAGGCAACGGTCATTGGTTGAGTAATACCTGCATCTGATTCTTGGTCAGCAGAATGCAAACCATGAGCCAAAGTGTCACCAACCTCTGGCGCACCTGATTCCTCCGGCACTTTGTAAGTCGGACTAGTTTGGTCTAAATTTGAAGATTCCATTCCGCCTATTATACCTCAGTGAAAATGACGTCCTCGGTTGGGGGGTAGTTGCCGGATTCCCAACCGGGATGACCCGCCATTATGCCGGAGGACCCAGAATCTCGGCTAATTTAACCACCTGGGAGGCATGCACCAAGGCAATAATTTCATCCACGGGAGCAAGCTCGGTACTCCCATTGGGAACGATCAGCTGTCCTTTGCGAATGACTGCAGCAAAGACACACTGAGGCGGTAGCTCAATATCTCGCAGCATCTTGCCAACCACGACCGCCATTGGGTGCACCTTCTCTTCAACGATCGAAAACTCACCTTTGCGCAGTTTAAGCAGGGTCATCATATCCCCCAGCGACATTTCCTCGGCAATCAATTTTGCCAGGATGTCAGATTGGCTTAAGGCCACATCCACACCCATCTCGGGGGTAAATAGCCAGACATTTTTGGGGTTATTGACCCGGGCGATAATACGCGGAACCCCAAATTCAAAACGACCAAGCGTGGTGATCACCAGGTTATCCTCATCTTCGCCAGTCACGGCTGCCAACACCTGTGCATGCTCAATCCCAGCACTTTCCAGCACACTGGGAGAGCTGCCATCTCCGGCAACGATAACCTCGTCAGGCAATTCCTCTCGAAGACGTTCCAGCACCGCCGGACGGTCCTCGACCAATTTAACTTGATGTCCACCGCTTAATAATTGGGTGGCAAGCTGCGAGCCAGTCTTTCCACCACCGACAATGATGACAAACATCCTACCCTCCTTCCATTAATCCTAACAGGGTTTTAAAGCGTTCCAATGCCAGAGCCAGGATAGCTACATGGACCACATCACCTTCCTTGAACTGGGTGCCAAGCGTGGGGATGAACGCTGCTCCCTGGCGGGTTATGGCAACAATGTTGATCTCGCTTGAAACCGTGAGGTCTTTCACCATCCGCCCGACCAGGTGTGATGGAATTTCGATATTGACCAGGCTGACTTCTCCACTACCAAAGCTGATGATGGGGTCCAGCTCAGCGGAGGTGAGCAGCTCGCGCAGGCGCTCAGCTCCCCATGTGGTCGAAGAGATAGTCAACATTCCCAACCGGCGGTAAATTTCCGCCCGTTGTGGGTCATACAGTCGGGCAACCACACGCGGCACATGGAAAATATTATGGGCAATGCGCGCCGCCACAATATTGGCATTATCGGAAGAGCTGGCAGCCGCGAAAGCATCGGCTTGTTCGATTCCAGCCTTTATTAACACATCCCGATCGAAGCCCACGCCGGTAATCCTTTGCCCTTTAAAATTAGGTCCCAGGCGTGCCAGAGCCCTGGCATCATAATCGATTATCGCCACCTGGTGACCTTCGTCGACAAGCAGACGGGCAAGTTGCTCCCCGACACGACCGCATCCAATAATAATCACTTTCATGTTTCCTCCTTGACCACAGAACTGTTGATCACTTTCTGTACAAAACGTTCCCGCCAGCGGACGAGCCACTTACGGATCCAATCTAGGCTGTAGATAATTAACGGGAAGAAGAATAACCCAATCCAGATTGCGGGTGGTATGGCTATATGGTCAAACAAATTAGCCAGTGGGTGGATATAAATCAGCCCAAGCAGGATGACCAGCTCAATGGCAATCCCACGTAACAGGGTAGGATTACTCAGCCAACCAAGGAATCGCCCACGATTACGCTCGGTGCGACATGCGAAGGCATTGCCGACCTGAGCCATGACCACCCCCGCGTAAAAGACCGTAATAGCCAGGTTGTGCTGGTCTGAGTGGGGTAGGTTGGAGAAAATCATTGTATGCAAGGATTTAAAGTAGGGAATATCAATCCAATTATTGATAAAGTAGAAGGCTAAAAAGCACAATACAGCTTCGAGCAAACCCAGCCATAGAAAGGCGCGCCGCAGCAAGCTGCCATCCACCAATGGTTGAGACTTACTCCGTGGTGGGCGCAGCATCACATCCGGCTCTGGGTTTTCACTCCCCAGTGCCAGGGCAGGGAATAGGTCTGTCCCCAGGTCAATTGCCAGGATTTGTTTGACCCCCAATGCAAGCGGCATCACCTGCGGGGTAAGTAAAGCGGTCAGTATGAAGGGCAATATTTCGGGCACATTGCTCGAAAAAATATAGGTGGTAAATTTACGCAGATTATCGTAAACTGTCCGTCCCTCCTCAATTGCGCGGGCGATAGTGGAAAAGTTATCATTGGTGAGGATGACATCAGCCGCCTCTTTGGCAACATCGGTCCCAACCAGCCCCATCGCCACACCTACATCCGCTTTGCGTAGCGCTGGCGCATCATTGACCCCATCACCGGTCACTGCGACCACTTCACCCTGTGCCTGGAAGGCTGCCACCAGCCGCAATTTGTGTTCCGGAGCCATGCGGGCAAAAATTACCTCTTTTTCCAACATTCCCTGAAGCTCAATATCGTTAAGCTGCTCTAATTCTGCACCCGTCAGGATCAAGGGATTCGGTGTAGAGAGCATGCCAATGCGTCTTGCTAATGATTCTGCCGTCAGTCCGTAGTCACCGGTGATCATCACCATGCGCACACCGGCTTTTCGACACGTGCTGACCGCCTCCGCCACCTCCGGGCGGGGTGGGTCCATCATGGCAGTTAATCCCAAGAAGACCAGGTTCACCTCAACCCTCTCGGCAGAATAGCTGCCAACCCGTTGAGGTAGCTCATGATATGCCAAAGCCAGCACACGCAGGGCACTGCGGGCATAATCGTCATTGGCTGATAAGATCCGCACACGCAAGCTATCATCCAGCGGAGTTACCTCACCATGCATGCGGATGTGGGTGCAGAGCTGCAGCACTTCACGCGGGGCACCTTTAACAAAGGCAACCTGCTGACCAGCGGAAATTTCAGGGAATAAGCCGTCCTTCCGATTCACCTGGTGGATGGTACTCATCCGCTTACGCCGGGCATCAAAAGGGATTTCGTGGATGCGCGGGAGGGTCATATTTAACGTTTCTTCTACCAGACCACCTTTTAACGCCACCACGCGCAGCGCCGCTTCAGTCTGGTCTCCGAGTACCGTCCAATGGGGATGGTCTGGTGCAGGCGGATTGAGCCGTGAGTTATTGCATAACATGGCGGCGGTGAGCAAGGCATGTAAATCTCTCTCAGCCGCCTCGCTACCTGGGTTGGGAACGAAATCACCCTCCGGCTCATAGCCGGTACCTGTGACGACTAAAGGTTTCCCACTTACCCACACTTGACGGACCGTCATTTGGTTTTGGGTCAGGGTGCCACTTTTATCGGTACAGATGACTGAGACATGTTCCAACGTTTCAAGGATGGATAGTTTCTTGACCAACACACCTTTCTGTGCCAGGCGTTGTACCGCAACCGCTAATGAAAGGGTAACCGTAGCTGGAAGACCCTCGGGGATTGTTGCCACAATAATCCCCAAAGCCAGGATAAATGCTTCGTTGATCCCCAGATTGACATCCACAATCCCTACGGCAAAAACGATCACCCCCAATCCCAGGGCGATTAAAGAGATGGTACGAGTCAGGCGAGACATCTCCTGCTGCAACCGGCTGGGTTCCTCGCGTACTGCCTGGGTGAGGCGAACGATGCGTCCAAACTGAGTAAGCATGCCGGTAGCATAGACTACCGCCCGACCCGTTCCTGATACAACCGAGGTACCAGCAAAAACCAAATTTGGGCGCTCAACCTCACTAATCCCTTCACGCAGCGAGGCATCGGCGGTTTTACGGGCTGGCACCGCTTCACCCGTGAGCACGGCATTGTTGACACGCAAACCATATTCCTCAACTACGCGCGCGTCCGCTGGAATGTTATCCCCCTCAGCCAGCACAAGCAGATCACCAGCCACCAGATCGCTGGCATCCACTTTGACCTCCGCCCCATCACGGATCACCCGAGCATAGCTTGGCAGCAGGTGTTGGAGTGCAGCTGTCGCCTGTTCAGCGCGGTATTCCCGCCAGTAGGATAAGGCTGCATTCACCAGGACCACGACCCAGATGATGATTCCCAAGGTGGGCTCACGCAACCATAACGCAATCCCTCCCGCCACCCACAGCAAGAGGGCCATGGGGTGGGTGGTGAAACCCAGAAGTTTTCTCCAGGCGGGTTCACGCGGTGGTTCAGACAGCTGGTTACTGCCATAAAGCGACCGGCGCGCTTCAACGTCACTATCCGTCAGACCATTGGGTGAGGTCTCTAAAGAAGTGAATACTTCAGATACCGGAAGATTATAGATCGGATCAGAAACCATAAGAAATCGCTATGCGTTTTGAGCGCATAGCGATTGTATCATAACGACTGGAATAGCTTATTTGCCTGGTATATCCTTCCTCAGGGCAGATGACCCTCATGGGCAGGGGCTGTCTCTTTTGGTTTCCCCCCGAGTCGAGGTTCTTCTTTCTTCTCCAGATATTGCGCCAGGAAAGATGGAGCTTCCGGATGGTCGGAATGTAAGGCATGATCATAATCACCTGCTGGCGCAGGTGGATCGTAACGCAAGGGTCGGTGTATTCCAAGTAATTCGAAGAAGCGGGTGATGGTTACAAGCACGGCATAACGATATTCCTGCATCTTCAAGGACTGCCATTCGACAATGGACGCCATTGAGCCTTGCACACGGGCTTTCTCGCGCACGATGCGATGGATTTGCTTTGGTGTGCGAACACCAATCGGAGAAATCAGCAGGATATTGGCCGCCAGGATCAACACACTGAACGAAATTAATACCACCCAACCACCATCCTGCCACTTACCGACAATTTGTCCGATGAAAACAATCCCAGATAGAACACCTGCGAATCCGGCTCCCAGGCTGCCCCATTTGCGAACACGTCCGGTGAAATTCGTTAGTATATGCTTCCTGATCGAAAAGCCCATCACCATGATCGGCATGAACACACCGACACCGTAATAAGGGATAGCAGCCGAGGAATTCCCC
>JBAPSY010000187.1:0-14964 GCA_049281855.1 Anaerolineales bacterium | reverse complement strand
AGAACCTCCACAAGTGGTTTGGGCTCCTGCATGTCCTCAAGGGAGTCTCATTCTGCGTTAGCCCGAAGGAGGTATTGGTCATCATCGGTCGCAGCGGCTCAGGCAAAAGCACCTTGCTGCGCTGCCTCAATTTCCTCGAAGAACCTTCAGCTGGTACCATAGACATCGCCGGTCAATCGTTGACCATCATACCAGGGACTCGTTATGACCACAATAAAGCTATTTCCATGCGCCTGAACACAGGTATGGTGTTTCAGGATTTCAACCTGTTCCCCCACATGACCGCCCTGGATAATGTCATCGAGGGGCTGGTGACGGTTAAAAAGATACCTAAGGATAAAGCCATCCCCATCGGGATAAAATATCTACAAAAGGTGGGGCTGGAGGAAAAAGGTTTTGAACATCCCATTCGCCTTTCCGGCGGGCAGAAACAGCGCGTCGCCATTGCCCGCGCCCTGGCGATGGAACCCAAGGTCATGCTCTTCGACGAGCCCACCTCCGCCCTCGACCCCGAGCTGATCGGCGAGGTATTGGACGTGATGAAGCAGTTGGCGGTCGAAGGTACCACCATGATCATTGTCACCCACGAGATGGGCTTTGCCTGCGACGTTGCTGACCGAATTTTATTCGTCGACAAGGGCATCATTGTCGAATCCGGCCCACCCGACCAGCTCTTCAGTCACCCCCAGGATGAGCGCACCCACCTGTTCCTCGAACCCATCCGCAAGGTTCAGCAGATTTGAGGGATTTCTCTTCCTGAAAAATTGAGGACGTTCTTCGTCCGAAACATTGAGGACGTTCTTCGTCCGAAACATCGCGAGCGTTCTTTGTGAGCGATGCAAGAGCGTTCTAAGCGAGCGATGCAAGAGCGTTCTTTGTGAGCGATGCAAGAGCGTTCTTTGTGAGCGATGCAAGAGCGTTCTTTGTGAGCGATGCAAGAGCGTTCTTTATGAGCGATGCAAGAGCGTTCTTTGTGAGCAATGCAAGAGCATTCTTTGTGAGCGATGCTAGGGTGCGCTCTGCAAACGATGCAAGCCGGGATTGTTGATCCCGGCCTTCTTGTTTTTAATGGCGCTCTTTGCAACCCTGGGCAGGAAATAAACTACCAATTCCCTCGCAGAGGGAAGAGATTTAAACCGAGCCTCGGATGGCGTTTGCCGATTCTGTTGGGAATCCATCTGGTATATGCAATCATTATCCAGTTCTATTATGGGATCGATGGGTTTTCGGGTGAACTGATTAAACAATACGATTCAATTTTATTTAAATATAAGAAAGTTAGCAGAGGGTGCAGGTTGCATCACCGAGCACTCTATCCACCCACACCATTCACATTACTATTTTTGTACTCTTATTCTATTTGGTAAAGTTAATAATCTCTGAGCCGGAATTTATCTCGTATGGTGGAAATGCTTTCCTGTTGAGATGACCGCATTAGAGAATCTTGCTTAAGAAAGCTCGTGTACGTTCTTCACGTGGGTTATTAAAAAATGAGTCAGGTGTACCTTCTTCAATGATACGCCCTTGATCCATAAAAACGATGCGGTCCGCAGCGGCACGAACAAATCCCATTTCATGCGAGACCACAACCATGGTCATACCTGCTTTTGCCAGAGCTATCATAACATCGAGTACTTCCTTGATCATCTCCGGGTCAAGCGCAGACGTGGGCTCATCGAATAACATGATCTTGGGATTCATTGCCAATGCGCGCGCAATCGCTACCCGCTGCTGCTGTCCACCAGAAAGTTCATGTGGGAACGCCTCAGCTTTTTCTGGGATTCCAACGTATTGCAATTGTTGCTCTGCAATCTTCTTGGCCTCCTCAGATTTCCGTTTCCGAACGATGCGCTGTGCCAGCATGATGTTCTCAAGTACCGTCAGATGAGGAAACAAATTGAATTGTTGGAACACTATCCCCACTTCTTCGCGTACAACATTGATGTCTGTGTCTTTTTGCATCACCGAAATCCCGTCCACAATGATATTACCGCTATTGGGATGCTCCAGCATATTGATGCACCGTAGAAGCGTTGATTTGCCTGAACCGCTGGGACCAATGATCACCACCACTTCGCCCCGTTTGACCTTGGCGCTGACTCCTTGCAAGGCTTTGATCTTACCAAATGACTTAAATACATTGTCAATCTGAATTATGTAATCCTGATTAGCGCTCACGGCTCATTTTCCTCTCGATAAACTTTACCAGCATTGACAATGAAAGTGTCATACTCAGATATAAAAATGCCATGGTGTTATAGGCTTCAAAGGATCTGAAAGACCGGGCGCGATATAACTTGCCCAATTGGGTGATGTCGCGTACAGCTAATACAGAGATCAATGAGGAATCTTTCAGCATGGCGATTAAATCATTACCGAGCGGCGGTAGCACCCGACGTAAAGCCTGAGGTAGGATCACATAGCGCATGGCTTGAATATAGTTCATGCCAAGCGAGCGCGCCGCTTCCATTTGACCTTTCTCAATGGATTGTATCCCGGCTCGAAATACCTCTGCTTCAAATGCAGCATATCCCATCGCCAGGCCTGCGGTGGCACGTGCGCTCATATCCACTTGTTGGATATCTATCTGTTGAAGAGTACGTCCAAATCCAGCTAAAGGTCCAAAACCAACCATCCAATTCCCTAATCCGTTGATGAGTCCTAAGGCCAATGGGACAATCACGAAAGCACCATACAGGATAATCACCAGCATCGGAATGCCACGCATCACCTCGACGTAGAGCGTCGCTAAATTGTAATAGATAACATTTTTGGAGACGCGCCCCAATCCCAGGATCAATCCGCCTATAAGGGATAAGCCATAGGCGATCACAGTGACCCGAATTGTGGTTATGATTCCTTCGCGGATAAAGTTGAAGGCATCCTGATAGACTGATGAGGTGAGTATACTAAGGACAATCAGTAAGGCCGCCAGCGCAATCCCCAGAGCCCACCATGGCCACTTTTCCAGATTGCTGGTTACAGGTAGCAATCTCCCTTCACCTATTCTTTTGGGTGCGGTTGTCAAAGATTACCTCCAAGGATAGGGGCTTGCCGTCAAACACAATCGCCTGGCAAGCCCCTGTATTGATCGGTGATATTATGTTGTTCAGTACCTATTTGTTTGGCCACCACTTCTGGTAAAGGTTATCAAGGGTACCATTGGCTTTCAATACAGCCATCGCCGCATTTATTGGAGCAATCAAATCACTGCTTTTCTTGAATACAAAACCCAGCTGATCGCCTTGCAACTTTTCATCGAGGATCTTTAGTTTACCCGGATTTTTATCCATAAAACCTAATGCAGGTTCTTGGTCAAGGATAACTGCGTCAGCATCCCCACTTAGCAAAGCTAAAACAGCTCCATCAAATGTATCAAATTCATTGACACGCCCTTCCCCAACAATCTCAGCTGCTTTAATTGCATTGGTTGTACCCAATTGCGTCGCAACGATTAAATCTGTCTGTGCGGCAAGAGTCTTAGAATCAGTGAAGCGTGTCTCATCGGCGCGCACAAGAATAACCTGCGTAATTTGCATGTACGGATCAGAGAAAGCGACTGTCTTTTTTCGATCCGCCGTGATCGTTACTCCATCCGCTACCACGTCATATTGGCCTGCCGCGGTTGCTTCAAAGATGCCATCCCATGCTGCTTCTGTCATCAATGGCACACAGTTCAATAGTTTACAAATTTCTTGAAATACATCATAATCCCACCCTATCCCTTGATTGGTCGTTGCGTCAATGGAGTTAAAGGGAGGATAGGCATTCTCAATCGCCACGATGATTTTCCTGCCACCTAAATCGGGTAGGGTACTCGCCGGCGGCTCGGTAGTTGCTACGGGTGTTGATGTTGCTGGCGTACAGGCAGCTGCCAGGAATGTCAGGATTAAAATTCCACTGAAAATTCGTAGAGCCTTCATCTTATTCTCCTTTTTGGTTTTGCTTATATATGGCGGCATTTAAAATATAAACTAAATTATACAATAAATGTATCACGATTCTAGTGATATGCAAAACCATCCTGCCAAAGAACATCCTATCGTCGCTTGATTCCTATACATCACCATTGACTTCCAATTATTGCGATGGGGATCATCGATCTGTCTTATAAATTACTCGCATGGAGGATTTAGTGATCCACAGCCTTATATTCAATTTATAGATGAAGGTTTTATAGTCGAATCCGGCACACCCGAACAGCTCTTCGGTCACCCTCAGAATGATCGCATCCATCTGTTCCTCGAACCCATCCGTAAAGTCTAGCAAATTTGAGGCCGGTTTATGCCCGAAGCCTCAAGGATCTTTTTTTGCGAGCGAGGTCACCTTTACTTCTGTAGCTGGGATCGTTAATCCCGGTTTTTTTGTCATTGAGGGCGTTTTTTGCCCGAAGCATCAAGGGCGCACTTTACCCGAAGCATCGAGGGCGCACTTTGCCCGAAGCATCAAGGACGTTCTTTGTCCGCAGCATCGCGAGCATTCTATGCGAGCGATGAAGAGCGTCCTATGCGCGCGATGAAGAGCATTCTATGCGAGCGATGAAGAGCGTTATCCATGCTCGAGGCAAGCGCATTTTATTCACTGAAGGGATCTTATGCATCTATATATAATCACCTCGTAGACTCTTCATATTCAAAGTGTTATGATTCACAATGTTGGAAAACACAACCAAAAGATAAGACCAGGGTACACACCATGATCATACGTAGGCTAACTATACTGATCCTTATCATCTATGCCCTCCTCACCGTTTACACACTGGTCAGCCTGTTCCTTGGTGTTCCCTACCATCCCTTATTTACCCCATTACTAACCCTGCTCGCCTTTTCCTTCGCCCTGCTGCATGGCTCTCAAAACATAGGCTGGCGCCATACCCTCTTGCTTCTCGCCCTCACTTTCGCCGTCAGCCTGCTCTTTGAGAGCGTAGGGGTAGCCACTGGGTGGGTCTACGGACCTTACCACTATACCGACAAGCTTGGACCCAAATTCCTAGGACTGGTCCCCCTGCTCATCCCGGTCGCCTGGTTCATGATGACCTACCCTTCCTATGTGATCGCCAAACATCTCGTACCGCCGATTAGAAATGGGTGGGTTTGGCGATTACAGGTTGCCGGATTGGGCGCAGTGATCATGACCGCCTGGGACATGGCGATGGACCCCATGATGGTGGCGGGTGGTCACTGGGTGTGGGAGCAGCCGGGTGCATATTTTGGTGTGCCGCTTCAGAACTATTGGGGCTGGTGGCTGACCACTTTTATCACCTTCTGGCTCTTCCTGACACTGGCTCGCATCAAACCCGAGCCCACCACATCCAATAATCGCATCAACCAACTGGCTATCTGGAGCTATGCTATCACTGGTCTAAGCAGTCTCCTGGCTGACTTTGAATTTGGTCTGGACGGTCCCGCCCTGGTCGGCATCTTTGCCATGCTTCCCTGGGTGGTGCTAGGGTGGTTTAAAACCCGCTCTGCGGGTTTCCAATGATCAGCTAGTGAATTTAACCCCCGTGTTTACCCCATCCCATTATTAGTAGATGGATCTGGGAGAGGGATTTCATTCAGCTAATCTACGATCATCTCTACAGACCCCACCTCCCCACTTTTTCATTCTTTGAAAAATTGGGGATGTAGAAGGGACCTATCTGCTAACCTCTACCGAGTGCATTTCTTGGCGTCCGCTTTCCCCACTACCCAATCGCCTGATTTCCATTTTGCCTGATTGCCAAATTGCCAAATTACAACCCCATCTACCTCGCCGGGATATATCCTATCGGCGCACGCTCATATTGAATCACGGGCAACACATCTACCAGCTCATACTCCTTGTTCCCCAACCCAAGCTTCTCTCCATACTCGGTGATCATATACGGATCCTTTAGCGGACCATGCAGCCAGCGGAACGGGTGCCCTTCCCGGGTATGGACCTCCATACTGGTGGGGAGATTTTCCTCGATCAGCCTGGTTTTCCCCGTCATATCCAATACCGCCTGTTCTACTGCGACAATATCATCCGATCCAAAAACACCTGCATCCGGCAAAATGGGCATGCTCGTAAAGCCAAAACAATCACATACCGGGGTCATGTGCGTCGCCAGGCTGATATGCACCGCTTTCCCGGTTTTAAATGTGGACATTGTGACCGCCACACTGTGTGCGCAGGCTTCCATAAAAGAGTGGAAATTCACTGTATCGATTTTCAAGCTTCCCGTAGGCGCTACCTGCAGGCACCTTCCGCAGCCATTACACTGCTCTGGGTGAAGATGGAGCTGATCGGGTTTCTGCTTGTCTTCAACCAGCGCTTCAAATGGGCATGCTTGGATGATCTGCTTACGAACATTTTCATCCGGACATTTTTCTGGGAACCAGTAAGGGTCATATTGCATCGTATCATGGATGGCACTTCGTGTTTCTCCCACCATGCATCCAAGTGCAAGGTTCTTGAAGGCTGCCCCGAATCCACAGCTGGGATGTCCCTTGACGTGTGCTAGATTAACCAGGAAGGTGGCATCCTCGATCATACCTGCCACGTGCCAATCTTGGATGTTTTTATAAGGACGGTGATGGCTATAAAAATATTTTTCATCGGGTCCAGCTGCTGGGTAAACCTGGCATCCTACTACCTCAGGTGAATAACCACGCTTTTCTGCGCCCTGCGCATCCCAGTTCACATCCGCAATAAAAGGCTTACCGCCTCCATCATTAATAGCCTGCACCACTTTTCGCACAAAGACCGGGTGGACTGTGGAATAAACAATGTTGTTGCCTGTGTGCATCTTGATCACAACCGTTTCATCCTTAACCCTATCGCGCAGATGTAGTTGGTCGAGGATCAAGTCGAGCTTGGCAGGCAATGTCTCCTTAGCCTCCAGACGCGCCTGACGTGGTGAGCCATAAAAAACTTTACTCGGAAGAGTAAAATTCGGAAGAGTAAAACTCGGATGAGTAAAACTCGGCATGAAAATTATCCTTTCGGTCTTTAGAAGTTGGCATATTATAAATCATGACGCAAATTTTGGAACAACCCATCGGTATCGGACGTCTGTATACATATATCCCTTTAATTCCCATTTTAGGGGTTGATTATTTATCTATTTTTCTGTACACTGTATATAGGATTAAGTATGGGTTCCATTCCCCATACCAGGAGGAGAAAGCCATGTATAAAAAGCTTTTTGAGACGGGTTACGCCCTTCTCAGTTTGATCCTACTATTAGCCTTTGGATTTATGGTTGCCAGAGCTCAGCAGGGTCAGACTCAGAGCGGTCAAACCATCTTCATCCCAATTATATATAATAATCCGACTGCCGGGCACATCATCACGGGGCGGGTGGTGAACCCGCAAAATGTCCCTATCTCAGGCGTTACCATCCGGACTGATCAGGGAAAGACAGCTCAGACTGATCAAAATGGTGATTATTCGCTCAATGGGTTAAATGATGGCATTTACACCCTCACCCCATCCCTGGGCGGAATCGTTTTTTCACCTGTTTCTTCTGCCGTGGTTGTCCCGCCAGATGTGAACAAGTTAAACTTCACGGCTGATGTGGTTTGTTCTGAAGCGATCATTAATGGCGGGTTCGAAGGCAACACAGGTTGGGATATACCCATCACCGAATATACCGCCGGCTACAGCACGTCCGAAGCACACGTTGGAAGCCGCTCAATGCGCACGGGTATCGTCACCACGGCAGATAACAAGTTTAGTTATTCCTCTGCACGTCAGAGAGTGAGTATCCCTTCCGGCACCACCAGCGCATATTTTACCTTTTGGATTAAACCCATCAGTGGTGAGTCAAAAGGGCTCACTTCATCATCCAGACCTGTTGTTGGCTCACCCTTGAATGAGATTCAAATGTCAGGCGATGTGCAGTATGTATTAGTCCTTGATAATAATTTCAATATTATCAATACCCTTATCTGGCAGGTGAGCGACAGCCGCACTTGGACTGAATACCAGTTCAACCTGGCCGTGTATGCAGGGCACACCATCTGGCTTCATTTTGGCACATATAACAATGGCTTGAACGGCGTCTCATCCATGTTCGTTGATGATGTCTCTCTGGAAATCTGCCCTGGCAGTGGCTCACCCATCCCCACGCCCACCCCTGGTCCGTGTAGCAACTTGTTCCACAACCCTGGCTTCGAAGCCACAAGCGATTGGGAGGTCCCCATCACGGCTTATTCAGCCGGTTATTCAACTGCTCAGGCACATGCCGGCTCTCGGTCCATGCGGACTGGTATCTTAAAGACCACCGACAACGTCTTCAGCTACTCAGATTTCCGTCAATCGGTGCATATACCCACAGGTGCCACGGTTGCCACAGCTCGCTTTTGGCTCTACACGCTAAGTGGTGAAGCGATAAATTTATCACAGCTCGATATGATCATTCCAACTGGACGACCGTTCGAGCAGACCACTTTAAGTGGCGATCTGCAGTATGTTCTTATTCTGGACCAGTACCAGAATTGGATCGATACCCTGGTTTGGCAGCGCAGTGATGATGGCTATTGGCATTACTATGAGTTTGATTTACGCCGTTATGCCGGGCGTACAATTTACCTCCAATTCGGTACTTATAATGATGGGTTGAATGGCATCACCAGCATGTTTGTGGATGACGTTAGCCTGGATGACTGCGTAACCACTCCTACACCTGGTCCAAGTCTGACGCCCACACTGACTCCCACAATTACTCCCACCCCAACCATTACCCCCACCCCAACCATCACCCCCTCCCCAACCATCACCCCCACGCCCGGTCCGTGCCAGGAGTTGATGGTTAACAATAATTTTGATGGCACCGGTGGCTGGGAAATCCTCAACACCCACTATCCGGCAGCTTATTCCAATGCGCAATATCACAGCGCCTTTCGTTCGATGCGTACAGGCATTGTTATCCCTGCCGATAATACCTATAGTTATTCTGATTTTCGCCAGGTGGTCACCATCCCCTCCTCTGCTCACCATGCCACCCTGGGGATGTGGGTTTATCCCATCAGCGGAGAGTCTCAGAGCTTGTCTCAGCCTGCCATGATCACCCCCACCGGGAGACCATTCAGCGAGACGACCTTGAGCGGTGACCTGCAATACGTGCTAGTATTGGATCAGTACCAAAATTGGATCGGAACACTTGTCTGGCAGCTCAGTAACACCCAGTCCTGGACCAACATGCAGTTTGATCTGAGCGGTTATGCCGGTCGGCAGATCATGCTCCAGTGGGGAACCTATAACAATGGCACCGGTGGGATCACCGCCATGTATGTGGATGATGTGTCCTTGCAGGCTTGCCCGTAATTCCAACTGCATTCAACGAATCAAATACCCCACTGGGTTGTCCGGTGGGGTATTGGGTATAAATCTCGTATCAGAGAATATTACTTGATCTTTTTTTACCCAATTGGCGATTAATGGATTGCCAATAAAATCATTGCTCCCAGCATGTAAATTGAAGCATACTTGAATAAGCTGAAATTTAGCTTATTTGATGGTCGCACAATACTGGTCAGTGCTAAGATAAGCAGCCCGGTGCCAAGCACAATGAGTAGCCGTAAAATACCCGCAGATGTACCCACCCAGAATGATGCCAGGCTCATCGCTACTGCCGCCAGCACACTGGATATCGCAATGATCAATCTAGTGGCACGCAATCCATAATTTGATGTAATCGTAGGTATATGTGCAGCCTGGTAATCGTCATAATAGCGCATATTAAAAGTCAGGATGTGGGTGGGTATCCAGAACAGGATCGCCAACAACAAGGTAATGCCAATCCAATCGATTCGCCCCATTGCCAGGGTGCGTCCTGCCAAGACTGGCATTCCCCCAGAGATTCCACCCAGAACAATCGACCAGCCGCTACGCCGCTTGAGCCAAAGGGTATAAATGAATACATCAATAAACAACCCGGTAAATACTACTAGTCCGTATAGAGGCGATAGGATCAATGACCAACCCACGCCGAATACAGCTAAAACCACCCCTAGGAGAAGTGCTTGGTTTGGGGTGATGCGTTGAGATGCCAGGGGGCGGTTGCATGTACGCTGCATGATGGCATCGATATCACGGTCATACCACATATTGAGCACGGTGCTTCCGCTGATCGCCAGGAACAAGCTGCCCACTAAGGCCACGATAGATCTTCCCATTGTATACATCGGGTGGGCGCTCAGATAACCAGCAATACCAGTGGCAAGTAATAGTGAAGTCTGCAGGCTTTTAATCAAAGGCCAATATTTCGTCCGAATAGACTGCAGCATGCCGATTGCCGGTTTGGGATGAACCAATATTCCTTTTGTCCTCACACCCTGATATTTCAATACTATCAACCTTCTATAGCTAATCTGAAACCGATTTTAAGGTCGGCGGTATTTTAATGGTCCAATTCGATTTCAGGATGGGTAAATTATACCCATAATTATTATTCTTGTTACCAATCTGTTACAGCATTGGTGCTAAGTTAAGCGATCGCCAGTAACTCCTGTAACACAGCCTTCGAGTGTGCTTCGACGCTTGTGTGCAGGCTTCCACCATGAGAGTCCATCGTCACCACCACAGGGAAATCCTTGATTTCGGTCACCCACATGGCTTCTGGAACCCCGAAATCTAGTTTGTAAACATCCAAAACGCGTGTAACCGTCTGTGCAATAAGCGAAGCCGCCCCACCAATCGCATGCAGGTAGACACCTGGCACTTCCTGACAGGCTGCCAGTGTCTTGGAACCCATGCCACCTTTTCCGATCACGCCTTTGAGATTAAAGTGTTTCATCACCATACCCTGGTAAGGCTCTTCACGGATGCTTGTAGTAGGCCCCGCTGCAACAAATTTATACTGCTTGGTGTCCAACCCCGCCACCACTGGTCCACAATGATAGATCACACTTCCAGCCAATAGTGGCTTGATCGCTTCATAGACTTCCATGTCATCACCTTGAGGTTGGCGCGTTTTCTTGATGAATGTGTCCACCATCCATTTATGGGCAGCATCCCGACCGGTGATCATGATCCCGCTTAGTAAAACCGGGTCTCCAACCTTTAAGCTGCGGATGGTTTCATCACTGAGAGGCATATTAAGTGAGCGCATTTGGGTCCTCCGTTTACTCGTATTTGACCTGATCTGCAGTGATGGTCATCTTGCGCCGGCGGTAAGCCCAGCACATGTAAGACACACTGACGAAGAAGCTGGCAGGCAGGCGGTTGAGATGGGTAATCTTGGTTCCCAACAGGGTGGTTTCACCACCGAAACCCATGGGACCAATCCCAAGCTGGTTACCTTCTGCCACCAAGCGCTTTTCCAGCGCCTCAAGCTGAGGGTCATGGTTGGTATCATCCAGCTTGCGATACAGTGTTTCTTTAGAAGCATAGTAGCTCGAGCCTCTGTCACCACCGATCGCCACACCCAGGATACCTGGTGCACAGCCCTGCCCCTGTGCCTGGTAGACGGCATCCAATACCACCTTCCGCACCCCTGCCAGATCGCGCCCTGCATTCAGGGCATCATTGGGCAGTGAATATTGTGCTCCAACGTTCTCACAACCTCCACCTTTGAGCAATAGCTCAATAGAGAGACTGTCCCCTTCCACTTCCTCAAAGTGAATGCTCGGGAAGTGCTTGCCACCCAGGTTGTCACCGCTGTTCTTCCCCGAGATCGAATCGACCGAGTTGGGGCGCAGGTATGCTTTTTTGGTTGCTAGCACCACAGCTGCTTCGATCTGCTGGCGTAACAGGCGCGTGCTCCAGCCAGCCGGATAGTACACGTAAAAAATGGGTGTGCCGGTATCCTGACATATGGGCGTTGAATTCTTGCGTGAAAGCTCCACATTCTTAAGGATGGTCTCCAGCGCGCCGCGGGCTGCTGAGCCTGGTTCTTCCTGCTCGACAGCCCGATGAATCGCGGCTTCCACATCGGGCGGCAGGTCAGTCGAAGTCAAGCGGACTAATTCTAGGATATTCTCTGTGATATCTTGCATCATACCCTCCGCAGGATCAATAATCGAAAAAACGAACGTTGTGAACGCCATATAGCTTCGGAAAGCTTGCTAATCATTTTACAATGCTTATTTGGCGCTGGATACTTACAACTGATAATGATTTGGATTATAGTGATTCTACTTTATGTACCTAGGGATATATAGAGTATTATGCAACTAAAAATCAAGGAAAATGGCACATTTTTATCTCCCCTGTGTACCTGGTTCACCACGGTTGCAGAAAGACCAAAGGCTATCTCCTTCGGAATAGTCTTGGCGATAATTTCCCATACAACTTCGTCGCGGAGTTCTATAGGGTGGGTCATGATCCGCCCTCTCCATAATCTCCACCTCCCCTTCATGCCCAGATGGTGCTTTTTCGACTGATTTTTCCAATTAGGGTAGATCGCCAGCTACCCGCAATCTGTAATAGGTTACATCGTTATAGTAGCGATAGTAACCCCAGAAGTTAATGGCAAAAGAACTTATCTGACCCGGATCTAAAGGAGTACTGTTTACATAGGCGTAGTTACAACCCACAGGCACACCAGAGACATTATACAATGTGCCCCCTACCCTAACAGAGGTCGAGCGTTGATTCCCGTCATTTCGAACCCGACCAATAATATCATAGTCTCCATTAGCATAATTGTACAACCCATTATCGTTAAAAATAGTAAGACCCGAGCTTGTACCGCTTAGGTTGTATGTTGGGGCTTCAAATTGGTAATACGACCAGTTAGGTGGAACTTCCATAGAAATACTAAAACACCCTTTTTCCCATGCAGGTAAATCAAGCGGCCACATGTATGTATGGCTGGTACCCGCAAAATGTCCACTGGCTTCATAAAAGTTTACAGTAACCTTAACCCAAGTCAAGGAATCGCTGGTGTTATTTAAAACCTCACCAACAATAAACATAGTATTACGTGATACATAATAGAAACTAATAGGTAGGACATGAACCCCATTTGGAATCGGTTTATACACGATGGGTAGAAAGATACTACCGTTCGTTGGGATTGGGGATGGTGTCAGGGTTGATGTCTTCGTTGGCGAAGGTGTTGGTGGAATCGTATTAGTCGGAGTCTGTGTTATTGTAGATGTACTTGTTAGAGTCGGAGTCGGTGTACTGGTAGCTGTATTTGTTTGAGTCGAAGTTTGTGTTCCTGTAGCTGTATTTGTTTGGGTCGGAGTCTGTGTTTCTGTAGCTGTATTTGTTTGGGTCGCGGTCGGTGTACTGGTAGCTGTATTTGTTTGAGTCGGAGTCGGTGTCTTACGTACAACAACTACCGACTCGGTGTTCGACCATGGACTGTCCCCATATGCGTTGCTTGCCTGCACTTGATAGTACCACGTACCTTCCGCCTGGCCGTTGATCTGGTACTGGCTATTGGTGCCCGCATAACGTATGGTTGGGGAGGTGAAAGCCGAATTGATATCTTCCTGTAACTCGTAGGCGGATGCGCCGCTCGCATTGCTCCAGTCAACTAGGTAATGCCCATTCTTATTAGGGCTACTGAAGGGGTAAAGGGTTGGAGCCCCCGGAGGAGCATGGTCAACGATTACTGACACTGTGTTTGACCATGCGCTATCTCCCCCAGCATTACTTGTTAGTACGCGATAGTACCATGTGCCAAAATGCTGACCAATTACCTGACACTGACTATCGACACCCACATAACGCAATAAGGGTGATGTGAATTGATCGTTGTCAGCTTCTTCGAGTGTATAGCCTATGGCATCGGCAACATCACTCCAGTCAACTAGGTAGTCTCCATCGCCATCAGGGTTGTCGATGGTTGAGAGTATGGGAGCCTCTTGGAGCAGGCTATATTCCAAGATATCGTCTAAGCCATAATGGTCGTCGAATATACTCTTATCCGCTGTGACCCTTTGTATTTCAAATAGATTCAAATACCCTAATGAAGCAGATGATGCCAATAGAAATAAAAATATGACGAGAGTAATGGTCCTAATCCGCATGTTAAATCCCTCATATCATACAAGCTTGATATCCATATAAAATTTATACCTTATATAACATTAGTTATTGTCAGACTTACGGAGAACTGTAACTGGCAACACACTCGCCCACTGATGATCTAAAGGTAACATATACTGTCGTCAACTCTGGTAGGATTCCAGACGATCCATCGCAATAGGCCATGCCATCGCCATCATTGTCAATACCACTACAACCACTTTGCCCAGAGTATATAAGGTCGATCACTGTTTCAAATCCATAACCAGAAGAAGGTGAAGAGAAATGAACTATAAAAATTATAGGTACATTAAAACCAATGGGTACCGTGGATGGATTAATCTCACACGATTCTATAACGATGGGTGGTGGTTGGGTTGCAGTGGGTGGTGGTAGTTCAGTTGCAGTGGGTGGTGGTAGTACGGTTGGTTGTACGCGCGTATTCGTCGGAATAACCGGAACAGAGGTTGGAGACATAACCGGTGCTTGGGTACTCGTGGGAGGTAAAGGCTTTTGCGTTTCGGTCGGTGTCAAGGTTGCAATTTGTGTAAAGGTCAGGGAGGGTGTAAATGATGGAGACTGAGTATAAGTCGGGATGGGAGTGTACGTTGGCAATGGTGTTACCGTTGGATACGGCGTATTGGTAGAATAAGAGGTTGCGGTAAGTAAGGTTTTTTCTATAGGAATATTTGTGTTTGAACTAGTAGCCGAAGCAATTGAACCAAACGCTGAAATACCGCCTGATTTGATCATCGTATATCCAATGATGCAAGCAACAATAACAACCAATATCCCTCCAATACCTGCGAGGGTAAATAATAAACGTTTATCAATTTTTACAGGTATTTTTGATTGTTTACTAGAAATTTGCTTGCTGGGCTGGTCAATGTTTTCAGATAGATATTGTGACTCCTGTGGATTATTTACCGAGTTATCTATTAGCCTTTTCGTTCCAATCAAATAATTTTCCACACTGTATTCAGGATTACTTGTGATCTTCTTATGAATAAACCT
>JBAPSY010000186.1:0-12885 GCA_049281855.1 Anaerolineales bacterium | reverse complement strand
AAGGAGAAAGATTATGAACCCTGAATCAAGAAAACTCTATCGCAGTCGCAATAACCGCATGATTGCCGGTGTATGTGCCGGACTCGCAGAATTCTTTGGGATTGATGCGACTGTCGTCCGTTTGGTGTTTGCCGCAGGAGCGCTGGTTGGGTTTGGCTCGTTCATCCTCATTTACTTAGTTATGTTCGTTGTAGTTCCAGAAGAACCTATATAATAGCCTTAGCTGGTTTTTCGCAGCATACGCATCCCATTCAGCGTCACGAGTAAAGACGCGCCCATATCGGCAAATACTGCCATCCAGAGCGTCGCCCATCCAGGCAAGGTCAGCAAGAGGAAGGCTGCCTTGAGTGCCAGGCTGAAGGCGATGTTCTGTTTAATGATCGTCTGTGTTCGGCGGGCGGTGCGTACCGCCTCGGGCAGGTGGGTCAGATCATCTTGCATTAACACAATATGGGCGGTTTCCATGGCTTGGGCTGTGCCCGCCCCACCCATGGCAATGCCTACATCGGCAGCTGCCAGAGCTGGTGCATCATTCACTCCATCACCTACCATGACCACTCGTCCATGCATAGCTTGCAAGCTACGCACTGCATCCAGCTTATCCTCAGGTAGAAGACCAGCACGCACCTCGTCCAGGCTGCCTAATGAGGCAGCCACTTTACCAGCCACAGACAGGTTATCCCCGGTCAACATCACCGTATGAATGCGCGGATCAATCGTTTTCAGTTGTCGGAGCGCCTCAGCACTGGACGGGCGGGCAGAATCAGCTACACTCACAAAGCCAAGCAAACTATCATCTTTCCCAACCAGCATCACGGTTTGACCTTCGTCAACGGCAGATTGAATATCTGCGTGTAACTCCTTGTCCAGTGCATCATTTCGGGCATGGAACAGGTCATGACTGCCCACCAGGATGCGGCTGCCATTGGAGAACCCCTGCACGCCCTGACCTGCCAGGGATTGGACCGATTCAGCAGCCGGGTAAGAGTGAGTAAGTTGCCTGGCTTCAATTTCATCCATAATAGCTTGAGCCAGCGGGTGCTCAGACCTGCTTTCCACCGTGGCTGCCACCGCCAGCATATCATCACATGCTGGGCAACGCCAGGCGTCAGGCACGCAATCTACAGACCTAACTTGAGTGACGGTGGGGTGCCCTCGGGTGAGCGTGCCGGTTTTATCGAACGCAAACAGGCGTGCGCGTGCCAGTACATCCAGAAAGGCGCCTCCCTTAACCAACACGCCCCGGCTTGCCAGGGAGGTCAGCGAGCTGACCATCGTAACGGGGGTGCTGATGACCAATGCACATGGGCAGGCGACGATAAGCAGGGCTAATGCCCGATAGAGCCATCCATGAACGCCGTTGGTGTCCAAAAATGGGGCATGAAAAAACAGGGGTGGGATGATTGCCAGGAATGCTGCCAGGAGGACTACTGCCGGTGTATACCACGCCGCGAACCGGTCAATAAACCGCTCGATTGGAGCACGCTGGTTTTGGGCTTGCTCCACCAGGCGAACAATGCGGCTGATGGTTGAATTGGTTGCCAGCTGGGAAACCGTGACCTCGAGCACCGAATCGCCATTCAGCGTGCCTGCATAGACTTTATCCCCCGGGGCTTTGCTCACCGGGACCGATTCACCCGTGACGGGTGCCTGGTTAATCAGCGAGACGCCACTGAAGACGTGACCATCGACCGGGATGCGCTCGCCCGGGCGGACGATGACACGCTCCCCAATGGACACCTGGTCAACACGCAGGGTGAGTTCGGTCTCATCACACATGGGGCACGGGCCGCCGGAATATCCTTGCTGCCCCATATGCTCGCTGCAATCGATGCAAGGGCGCAAGACATGCGCCACCTCAGGCTTAAGTGCGAGCAGGCTATGGAGTGAGTTACGCGCCCGCTCAGATGTGTAGCCCTCCAGGGCTTCACCAATCGCAAACAGCATGATCACCGTGGAAGCTTCACCTGTCTCCCCAATCAGCAGGGCACCCACTGTCGCGATGATCATTAACAAGTCAATCGTGATCTGCCTGCCAATGAAGAGCGCTCTCACACCCCGGTTGGCAATCGGGTAGCCAGCCAAGCCTGCAGCTGCCAACTGCAGACCAATTTTGAGCCAATGGAAGAAGATAGACTCTGGGATAAATGACATTGGGATGGAGAGCAGAAGCAGGACAGCGCCCATTAGTGCCAGACGCGTTTGGATTGAAGCATAAAGGTAGCCGAGGAAGCCCGGCAGCTTTGATTTAACAGCTTTTGTTTGGGAAGCTAACCCCGCCGGTTCGGTCTCACCTGGCAATCCGGGCTTCTCTGCCTTATAACCCAGTGCTTCCACGCGCCGGATCAGCTCCTGCGGATCAAACGTTCCATGTGCCTCGAGTAAACCGGTGGTATAGCTTACATTTACCTGCTCGACCCCCTGAATCTGTGCCAGGCTGCGTTCCAGGCTTAAGGCACAATCGGCACAATCCATACCTTGAATGAAATATTTCACTTCTTGTGGATCAGCTTGCATTAATAATAAACCTTCCAACCAGCAATCGCCAATAAAAGCGCACGCATCAGCCAGGCATCTTCGTGTGCCCGCCGAAACCCGATGATCTCGATATCGATCCCTAACATATGGGATGCGTCTTCGAGCGAATACGCCAGCAAAACCCCACTGTGGGGATCGCGTTGATTCTTATATCGGGAAAACAAATCCATCAGGCTATAGAAGTTATCACTATCCAGAACCCAGCGATTATGGTTATTTTGATAAGAATTTTGAAGTGCCAGCAATTCGCTGGCTGGGTCGTATACACAAACTTTCTTTCCAATCAGAAGCTCTTCGATCATGGGAAGAATCTCCGACCACTTGGGAGCATTGTCTACCATATCATCGGTGATGCCGTGTACATCGGTGGCATTTGGGCGAATATGACGTTTGGGTTTTACCAGCGCATCGGCCAGAGGATTACCTGCGCTATCCAGGATGGCAATCTCAACTACCTCTGATAATTCATCTGCACCAGTAGTCTTGCTATGCAGGAATAATGGATTAAGCTGGAGCAGGTTTTGGGCTTCGAGTTGTGCTTCTAGTAAGCTCATAAGTTAGCAATTTGCAGTTAACAATTAGCGAACAAAATCATGTCCTGAAAGTTTGCTAAAACTAGAGATCATACACTTTCAGCCATATGGTGCAGGATTGCCCGCGTCAGAAGGCAGTCATCCACTGCACGATGTGCATTGGGTAGCTGGATCCCACATTGCCTGCCAGCCAGTTCCAAAGATTGGTAGCGGAAGGATTTATGGTAGGAATCCCAATCGCCAAAATATCGGGCATACAGCTTCATAATATCGAAGAAATTACCATCCAACAAACCCGAACGCAACCATGAGCGGTTGTTCGATTGCTTGATCAAGCGCAGGTCGAACTCAACATTATACACCCCAATCATTTTGCCCAAAAGTATCGTTTCTGCCTGAGGCCAGACCTGCTCCCAGGTGGGAGCATCCGCAAGCATCTCATAGGTAATCCCGTGCACACGAGCAGCGGCAGGGTCGATCCGTCCTCGAGGGCGGATCAGTTGATCAAAAAGCACATTTCCATGGTCATCAATAACGCCAATCTCAATCACCTCAGCAGAAATATGCATCCCTGTCGTCTCAGTGTCCAGATAGACAGGCTTAGTTTCGAGCAGAGCTCGGGCTTCCTGGATGACATTTCGGCTGTGACTGGTATCCATTGATGATCCAATTCTATTTACTGTAAATTAACCATATCCTGCTGAAGAAGGGGCTCATGCATAGCTTTAGCTGTAAGAAGCTCTTTCAGCCGTGGGCGTTGAGCATATATGCCGCGGTACAGTTCGGGTAACTCAGCTGCAATTCGGCACATGATCTCTTCCGTATAACCGGCTAGCTGTTCATCACGTGACTTAACCTCCAGCGGTGGCAAGGTGAAGGTTTGACCAACCCTGACCGCCACCTGCAATCGCTTGAAGTGTTTCAGGTGTTCCACCACTTCTTTGTCGCCACTGCCTGTGATACCCACCGGTAGGATGGGTAAGCCGGATTTAGCTGCGATGTAACTTGCACCATCCCATCCCTGGATCAGTGAAGTGGTGGGGCTGCGGGTGCCCTCAGGAGCCAGCACAGCCACACCGCCCTGCTTAATCCGCCGGAGCACCTCGCGCATGGCACCCAGGTCGGCATTATAGCGGTCCACGAAGATGCCGTTGACCGCCTGTGCCAGCAGGCGGGACCAGGTATGTTCCTTATATTTTTCAGCCACCAGCATGATGATATCCTTGCGATCGAGCAGATAATATACAAATGCAGGGTCCAGCCTTCCAATGTGGTTGGCAACGGCAACATACGTGGTATTCTTAGGCAGGTTTTCCTCCCCATATATAGTAACGCGAGCGATAACTCGTAGGATCGCTCGCAGGAGAAACGTGACCAGTGAATACAGCATCGATTAATTTTACCGCAATATAGTTGCAAGGGTGGGTCACGAACCGCCCATACTGCCCCTACCTGACAGGTCTGTAAGGTGATTATGAAAATCAGTTGGATGGCTAATGTAGACGGCATTACTGATCCCGGTCAATCCAATAATCCGTCATTAACAAAGGCGGTTACATGTAAACGATCCATACATTTGGTAAAAACAGCACCTGCAAATCAAACCCGCGAAGCGGGTTTGATACAATCAGCCAGCGGTTTCCAACCACCCGCAGATTGCAGGGAGGGTGGTTTGCGGGTATGATTCAATCAGATAAACTTGTTTGGCTATCAAATGCACAAAATGATTTTATTCTGGGATTTAATGGAGAATATATAAAATTGATGACTAGCGATAATTCTCATAGCCACTGGAACGAGGAAACCTCCAAGCAGTACCTCGATTACGGGAGGTACTTCGTGCCTGCGCGTGAGCAGCAGATGCATATCATGGTCGACCTGCTCAAGGATCTGCCCCAACCCAGCCTGATCCTCGAGCTATGCTGCGGCGAGGGCTTGCTCGCCGAAATGCTGCTGGATGAGCACCTGGATTCGAGCTATTGGGGGTTGGATGGCTCTGCTCTGATGCTTGAAAAAGCGGGGCAATGGCTGTCTCGCTTTGGCGATAGGGTCAAACTAAATACCTTCGACCTGGCAGACAGGTCTTGGCGCAGGTTGGAACGCCCGGTTCAGGCGGTGGTTTCTTCACTCGCTATCCACCATCTGGATGGCGAAGGGAAACCGGAGCTGTTCCAGGATGTTTACGCCATGCTTGCCCAGGGAGGTGCTTTCATTATCGCTGATATGGTGGACCCAGCTACAACTCCTGGCAGGGATGTGGCTGCAGATAGCTGGGATGAGGTCGTTCGAGAGCGATCATTGGAGCTGGATAGGAACACCGCCGGTTTAGATTTCTTCCAGCGGGAAGGTTGGAATACCTATCGCTATCCTGACCCGGATGACATCGACCATCCCAGTCCGCTTTTCGACCAGCTGAAATGGCTGGAACAGGCAGGTTTTGTAGGTATCGATGTGCATTTCATGCAGGCAGGGCATGCCTTGTTCAGCGGGTGGAAATAGGGTTAGCTGGATTTAAAGCATAGAAGGGTGAGATGAACCGGCTCAATCATTCTTCAGGATTAACATACCAACATGGTATTGCATTCTTCCTGGTGGTATGCCTCCTGGTAAGCTGCTCTGCTGCTGACGGTCTCCCTGCGGAAGCACAGAAGACGGTGGAGGATACTGCGCAAGCTTATTACAACAGCCCATGGCTAGGTGGCAACCACTTTACGGAGGTCTCCGGAATCAAGATCACACGTGCCTGGCGCGCCAAAGACGTCAACATGGAATCCAATAGTGGAGAGATGTGGTGCGTGGATGTTGCTGTCTCTGGTAAACAAGTTGGCTCTCCTAAGGACATGTCTGCCGTTTGGATTGTGGTTCGCGAAAATGCCCAAGGAAAGTGGCAAGCGGTTGCGCTCGAGACGATATCAGCTTCAACCACGATTGAGAGATGCGGAAAATGATGGCGTAGTAATCCGTATAGGTATTTACGCGACAATAACCATGTTTGGAAGCGCTTTTCCTTATCTGTGAGATGCTGTTCTTGAACGTGTCAGCCTTGCGGAAGTAGGCGTAAGCCACCTGAGTGTTGTTTCATCATGGGCGTATGACTTCGCCACTGAGAATGACCACTGAACCAATCCCAACCCAACAAGAACATCGGAAACCAAAAGTGATTCTCCAGGGTGGCGCTTCAGAGGCCGTCTATGGAATGGGTCTTATTGGCGCATGGGTATATTACCTCAGCCATGCAGCCACATTCTGGCTGGGTGTATTGGAAATCTTCAAGGGCATCTTCTGGCCGGCTATGTTGGTCTACGAGTTGTTGAAATATTTACATATGTTAGGACCAGCCTCGCTGCACCCAACCCCTTCTGCCTTCGAGAGTCGAACCCTAAGGCTGCACCAAATCCGCAAACGGATGATTGATTAACAATTAAACTTTCTATGTAGGATTTGGAGGAGGTGCTCGATAGGGCGGATGGGACTTTACGCATTTAACGCCTCACTCGTCCTTTCCTCCCATGCTCGTATTAATCTGTGATCGTAGGTAATCACGCTCCGCTATTTTGCGCCTCACCTTGTGCTGCAGGTCAGCTGACATCTCGCGAAGCAGGTCACGCCCCTGGTGGCGCGCCAGCTTGACTTCCAGGCTGAGTTTTACAATGGGTAGGCTGCTCAGCAGGGTGATCCGCTGGCGCACTGCCCTCAATTTACGCTCTGTCTGCTCCAGCTCGGTCAATGGCTCATTGAGACGAATACCAGGATGCAGTGTTGGTTTCGATATGTCCACCCCATACGGGATGGTCATCCCCGCCAGTCTCATTAACACAGGCAGATCTCCGGCATTGTACGCCCGGTTGATCTCGGTCATTTGCTCATTTGAAGCCACGCGGTCTGCATCACTGCGCGCCAGGTCTGGGTGGTAGCGCCGCGCCAGTTTGCGATATAGCATTTTTATGTCTGGGATGTTACGATCTGGTAATGTGCGTGGGCTGTCTATGGTCCGGTGGATTGAGTTACGATCGTCTAACCCTAATGGAGGCCGGTCAGTCAAGTTAGGCGGACGAGCTGGTCTAGGTGCCCCGTCCAGGTAGCGCATGAGGTCTGTGCCAAACAGGCGCTCCTCCCGGATGTGCCTAAGCTGTGCATCTAGCGAAGTAGTTTCAGCGTTCAGTTCGCTTAGCTGATCGAGCAAGCTGCCTAGGCGGGCATCCACCGTCGCTTCAAAGGATCGTAACTGCTGGTTCAGCTCGGTCAGCTCAGCTTCAGCTGATTGAAGCTCGAGATTAGCAGCTCTCAAATCCTGGGAGGCTCGTCGGTTCATCGGGTAAATTATACTTCCTGCTTGTTTCTATGCGGTATGCGCTTGTAAAATCTAAATTTCTGACTATAATTCTGACATACTCAACCGGTTGCCAAACCTATTCGTCCAGGAGGAAGAGCAATGCAGACCATTCGGAAGATATTAAGTGAAAAGGGGAATGATATCTGGAGTACCACACCAGGCGCTACTGTTTATGAAGCCCTACAGCTCATGGCGGAGAAAGATGTTGGGGCACTACCGGTGATGGATAAGGGAAAGCTGGTGGGAATCTTCTCTGAACGCGACTATGCCCGCAAGGTCATCTTGCTGGGGAAATCTTCCCGGAAGACCTTTGTAAGAGAGATCATGACCCCGCATGTGATTTATGCCACTTCCGATATGACCAACGATCAGGGCCTGGCTCTGATGTCTGCCAAACGCATCCGCCACCTGCCGGTGGTCGAAGGTGAGGAAATGACGGGTATGGTCTCGATTGGCGATCTGGTGCGCTCGATCATCTCAGAGCAAAAGGAGATGATTTCCCAGCTCGAGCAGTACATCCTCCATTACACGAGTATCACGTAAAGTCACATACTCCCACCTCCTCCAATCAGTTTTATCAAGGACATTTCTTGTCCGCAGTCTCGCGCACGTTCCCTGGCAAGCGCGACGCAGCCTCGCGAGCATTTTCTGCGAGCGAGGGCGGCTTTGTGAGCGAGATAGAGGGAGGTGTTGTTTATGGGCCTCCGAATTTACAGAATTGTCTTGCTCCTCCCCCAAATACTTGATTTTTTGGAATGGTCCCATAAAAGTGGACATGATTAATGTCCTGAGGATCGCTCAAACTCTACTGGGCTGAGATAGCCCAAAGAGGAATGCAGTCGTTGCCGATTGTACCAGACCTCAATATATTCAAAGATAGTTGATCGGGCTTCAGCTCGAGAAGTAAACTGCGAAACGGCACACTCTCCTTTCAGCGTAGCAAAAAAGCTTTCCATCGCTGCGTTATCATAAACATTTCCTGTGCGGCTCATGCTGATAGCGCATTGGGCTTTGGTCAACAAGTTCAGGTACACTTCGCTGGTATATTGACTGCCCCGGTCGGAATGATGCAGCAGCTGGGCAGGTGGATAGCGATTAGCTACAGCCATCTGCCAGGCTCGCTCGACCAGATCGGTGTCAACCCGGATACCCATCGCCCATCCCACTACCCTGCGTGCAAACAAATCCAGGATCACAGCCAGGTACAACCAGCCTTCTGCAGTATCGATGTAGGTAATATCTCCGACCCATTTCTCGTTAGGGTGCAAAGCCTGAAAGTCCTGGTTGAGTAGATTAGGAGCCGTGCGTGCCCCAAGGCGCTGTTTTGTGGTGCGGGGGTGCCATTTGGTCATGCGGACAGGGATCAAATGGGCGCTTTTCATCAGACGTGCGATGCGGTGGCGAGAGAAATGGTAGCCTTGACGCAACCAGTAGTGCTGAATGCGCAGACTGCCGTAAGTACAGCGGCTGTGGAGGAAGGCCTGGCGTACCTTGTGGAGCAGTTCCGCATTGGCTTGTGTGCGCGGGCTGACTGGTCGTTGTTTCCAGCCATAGTACCCACTCCGCTGCACCCCTAACACACGGCACATGCACTTGACCGAAAAAACCCTCTCGTGCTCCGCAATGAACTGGTACTTCATTCGTTTTTTCGTGAGAAGATATAAAGTGCTTTTTTTAGGATATCTCGTTCCTCCTCCACGTTGGCTAGCTCACGCTGCAAACGACGGATTTCAGATTTGGCAGCTTCCATATCGCTTGGACCGATTTCCGGCGATTGCCCTTCTTTGGTTATAATCTGATAGCGTGCTTTCCATTTCACCAGTAGCCCAGGTGTGATCCCTAACTCTCGTTCGATCTGTCCAGCGCTCTTGTCGCCTCGCTGCAAGAGTTCCAATGCTTCCAGTTTGAACTCCTGCGAGTATTTCCGGTAATTCCTGTCGTTCATATCTGTTCTCCTGATCTATTTAGTCTACCCGATCAGGACATTTTTTGTGTCCACTTTTTCGCACAATTCCACTTTTTGGTAATCGGGGGAGGTTGGGAGGGGGCGTCACTTCCCCACCGTCGGGGTCAGCATCGACCAATGATTACCACCGTCCGTTGTCTTTACCAGCGCCACCTCATTCCCTGCCTGGGCAACCCCCCAGCCGATCTGCGCGCTGATGAAGTCCATCTTGGCACTCCAGGTGACGTTCGAGATCACCTTCCAGGTGGCGCCTCCATCCGTGGTGCGCTGGATCTTCAGCGAGAGCGCCCAGCCAGTATCGGCGGAGACGAAGTACAGCGCCTCACCCGGGTAGCTGGCCATAGTCCAGGTGCCCCCTCCATCTTGGGTGGTATAGATGTAATAGGAGTAGGTGATCTGCGTGCCAGAATAGTCCTGGCATTTTACATTCAGGTGACCCAGGTCGTTGTCGAAGAAGAACGGGTCGTACGAGCCACAAGCCACCTGGGATTCATTGCTAAAAAGTCCGGGGTAGCTGGCTGGTTCGGGAAGGTTCACCTCCTGCCAGGTGAACCCGGCATCGGTGGTCTTGAACAGCAGCGCACCAGCCATCACCCCATTGCAGTCCCCGGTCAGCCATCCGTGCGTGGCATCGGTGAACAGCATGCTGGTCTTCGAGCAAGACTGGATGCCGCCATCGTTGTATGGGTCGAGGATGCGACTCCAGCTTGCACCGCCATCAGTGCTCCGGTACAGGGCCACATAGTCATGGTTCATCCCCGCCCCCACATGCACCAGCAGCCACCCTGACTGCCCGGCGACGAACTGTAGGTCAGATGGCACGTAGATCTCCGCGAGCCCACTCACGTCCAGGGGTTGGCTGGCTTGCCAGCTTTTAGCACCATCCGAGGTGCGCCAGACGACGACTTGGTAGGGCACGGGATTGCCACCGTTGATGGCATAGGTCACCCAGGCGGTCTGGGCATCCTGAAAGAAACCCGTGGCCCTTTTTTGTACGCCGTTCGAGTCGAGTTCCTCAAGTGGGGTAACGTCCTGCCAGAAGAATCCGCCATCATGGGTAAACAGCACGTGGTCGCCCACGCTCCCCAGACCACCAATCGCCCAGCCGGTATCGGCATCGATCATGTGGATGTTGGTGATGTTAAACTCCTGCCCATTGGGGAAATGCTGGATCGGGTTGACCGGTGGGGTGGTCGCAGTCGCCATGGGTGGTACTTGCGTGGGCGTTCCCGGAGGCGTCAGTGGGACGGGTGTGGCAGGCAGTGGTACCGTCTGGGTAGGAGGGATGGATGTGGGGTTGCTGGTACTTTGGATTGCCGTGCCCGTCGTGGTGCAGCTGGCAAGTGCCAGGATGATGAGGCTTGACAAAATGGGTAACGATAATTTCTTGACCATATTTTCCTCCTTCGATCAATACTTGTCGATTATAGATCGCATGGTTTTAATCCATGGTTAGAAGCTTAATATAATTCAATTAATCTCCATTAACCAATCAGGAGCGGGCTGGTGCTTGCAGTCCCGCTCCCGGGCAAACTGGCTCCTCCGGGGATGGTTAATTCACCAGGGTAAATATCTTATGCATCCTATAGATCAAGCTCGCCCAAAAGCTGCCCATTCACATACACCGTATAATGCCTGCCAGCGTAATTGCCCAATGGGATGGTGGCACTGAACGGTTTGAGCACGGTAATGCACGCCACACTCGGGTCGCCTACGCTATACACATCCAGGTTGATCTCGTTCTGGGCGTTGGCAGGTGTGACCACCACGCGCAGCTGGTGGCAGGGGTCAGACAGATTGCCATTCAGCACCACGCTCACCTGCACCGGGTAGCTCTCCATGGTCACCATACTGCTGTTTTCCACATCCAGGAACACCTGGTCGCGCTTCAGCTTATCGTCCCCCGGCTGTGGCTCGTAGCCCGAGGTTGGGGTGGATGGAGCAGCTGGCGTGGCTGTCGGCAGCGTGCCGGAAGGCGGTAGCAGGCTGCACCCGGCGAGCGATAGGATCAGCAGGCTCATGGTGATCGGCAGGATAGTTTCTTTCATATGTTCCTCCTTCGAACTCGCTAGTCGTGCTGGTCTCATGTTCGGTCAAGATTTATGACAAAGGCTTATGCGTCGAACTCATCCAAAAGCTGGTCATTTATATATACCGAATAGTGACCGCCAGAATAGCTTCCCAAGGGGATGCTGGCGGTAAAAGGCTTAATCATCATGATACAACTCAGTCCCGTGTCCACCACGGTATAAACATTGATGTTAATCGTGCCAAGGGAGAACGACGGCACCACAATCACGCGTAAGGTGTGACATGGGTCGGATAAATTGCCTTCCAGGATAGCAGTAACCTGGGTGGGATCGGATGCGGTTTTAGTGATCTGACTGTTTGCCAGGTCCATAGTCACCGGGTCGCGCTGCAGGATTCCATCACCCGGTTGAGGTTCGTAGCCCGAGGGTGGAATGGCAAGCGTACCGCTGATGGGTACGCCTGGCTCAGGATAAGCCGGTATATTGGGGAAGGGGATTTCTCCGACTGGTGATGGATAAGGAATTGAGGCGGTGGAGATTGGCGATGGAACAGCCGGATACGCATTCTCTGCAACAGGTACAGTCGAAACTGGACCAGCGCAGGCAGCAAGAAGCATGCTGATGATTAACAATGAGAAAGTGCTTTTCAGTGTCATGAATGACTCCATTTCATTAACAGTATGGACGCTTATTCTATGTGAACAGTTCCTTAGCCTTTGATGACTACCAATGGGCGCAGACGGGCAACCTTGCGGGCAATGCCTCCCCCTACCACAGCTTCCACCACCTGGTTGACGTCTTTATAGGCCTGGGGGGCTTCCTCAGCCAGCCCGGCCATAGACCCGGCGCGGATGTGAATACCGTCAGCTTCCAGATCCTGGCGCAGCTTTTCACCCCGCACATTGCGCTTGGCCTCATGCCGGCTCATCAGCCGTCCTGCCCCGTGGCAGGTGGAGCCGAATGATAGCTCCATGCTGGCTGCGGTGCCCACGAGCACCCACGAAGCGGTGCCCATGCTACCCGGGACGAGCACTGGCTGACCGATGGCTTTATATTCATCCGGCAGCTCCGGAGAGCCTGGTCCGAAGGCACGCGTGGCGCCTTTGCGGTGCACGCATACCTTCATGCGCTCACCATCGATGACATGGGTCTCGATCTTGCCCATGTTGTGGCAGATGTCATACACCTGATGCAGGTGCCAATCCTTCACCTTGCCAGCCAGCACCTGCTCAAAAGCTTTACGGGCGCTGTTGGCCAGTATCTGCCGGTTGGCAAAGGCGTAGTTGGCTGCGCAGCGCATCGCTCCCAGATAACTCTGCCCTTAGGGTGAGCTAAGTGGTGCGCACACCAGCTCTCGGTCCACCAGGTGGATGCCGAACCGCCGTACCGCATCCTGAAATTCCTCCACGTAATCGGTGCAGATCTGGTGACCAAAGCCACGCGAGCCGCAATGGATCTGGACGGCGAGCATGCCCTGCTCCAACC
>JBAPSY010000185.1:0-1587 GCA_049281855.1 Anaerolineales bacterium | reverse complement strand
AGGAAGCCCATCAATCGTGCTTGCTCGGGTGTGACGTCTTCTGGACGGTCGGGGTCGCGCATGGCCATGCCCAACAGCTCCTCGACGTGGATCTCACCAATCTCGGTGAGGGTGATATTGCGGTCGCGCTCGTTAAGCTCGTAGTCCTCCACACGAAGCTGACGTACGACCTGTGCCAGGCGCACATACCACTCGGCGTCATCCTGGGCAGGGCCGGAGATGATGAGCGGGGTGCGGGCTTCATCGATGAGGATGTTATCCACCTCATCTACGATGGCATAATAGTGGCCGCGTTGGACGCGTTCATCCAGACGCATGGTCATATTATCGCGTAGGTAGTCAAAGCCAAACTCCGAGTTGATGCCATAGGTGATATCAGCCGCGTAAGCCTCGGCGCGTGGCACCAGGCGCAGCTGGTGCTGATCCTCATGTGGGGAAGACTTTTCAAAGTCCACGATGAAGGCTTTCTTGCCGTTCTCGGTGCGGGCGGCCATCTGGAGCACCCCCACACTGAGCCCGAGGGAATTGAATATGGGAGCCATCCAACGGGCGTCACGACGTGCCAGGTAGTCGTTCACGGTCACCAGGTGGGTGCCACGTCCGGTTAGGGCATTCAGGTAAAGTGGCAGTGTGGCAACGAGGGTCTTGCCCTCACCGGTACGCATCTCGGCAATTTTGTTCTGATGCAGGGCAATCCCGCCGATGAGCTGGACATCATAATGGCGTTGCCCATTGGTGCGCTTACTGGCTTCGCGCACAGCCGCGAAAGCCTCAGGCAGCAAATCATCGAGCGTCTCACCATCTACCAGGCGGGAGCGGAACTCTGCCGTCTTGGCTAATAAAGCTTCGTTACTCAGCTGCTCGAACTGGGGTTCCAGACTGTTGATCTGGTCGACAATCTCATTCGATTTGCTGATGGCTCGTTTGTTAGGGTCACCACCGAGAATGGTAACGAATTTCTTGAGCATATTTACCCTTTCTGCGGGGGGATTATAGCATAGTTAGTTTAAGGGAAATTGAGAATAGCATGTATAGAAGTCCACTCAGCAATGATCGTTACGAATCCCCAGGAAACGTACAAAGTTAAGATTTACATCTAAAAGGAGAGTCGCTCAGCCTCCGACTGATCCAGCGGGGTATGGATGGATTTCGCGTTTATGAGGCTGCCATCCCCACGAATATGAATTTATCAATCAGATGGTTGCTATGACCGATTGTGTACAGTATCAATGCTAGCCCCTACCCAGACGCCAACCCCACCGCTGCCTGGAAGGCAAGGTAGGCTGCCAGCATGTTATCAGCGGTGAAGATCAAGCGCCTGCCGTCCAAGCGCTTGGATCCAGGCAGGTCGGAGGCCTGGTCTGCTTGTTCGGAGCTATTGAAGTCGAGGGTGACATGCACAGGGGTGGAGACAGTAAACGGTTTGGGGGCGTCTCCAGCCTGCAGGCGTTTCACTGCCTTACTGGCAGCACTTTGGATGAGCTCTTCAGTGACTTGCGGTGGGAGACATTCGGCAGCCATGCGGCTGATGGCGGTCTTGACGACCACTGTCTCAATCCTGCCGAGCAGCTCGGAAGCCTGAGCACA
>JBAPSY010000184.1:0-7547 GCA_049281855.1 Anaerolineales bacterium | reverse complement strand
TAGCGCAGAACGGCCTCGGATGGTTGCCCTTGCGTATCGAATGCGCTGTCGAGACTAACGACACCTGTGGTGAGTGTACCGGTCTTGTCGGTGCAAAGCATGTCCATGCTACCGAAGTTCTCAATGGAGGTTAGACGGCGTACGATTACGCCGCGCTTGGCCATCTGCCGTGCGCCGAAGGAGAGTGTGACACTGATAATTGCGGGCAAGAGCTCGGGTGTCAGGCCTACCGCCAGCGCCAGTGAAAAGAGAAGCGAGTCTATTATCGGTTTCTTGAGGAAGACGTTGACCGCTAAAACGATGACCACCATCACCAGCATGACCTGCGTGAGCAGGTTACCGAAGTGACGGATGCCACGTTCAAACTCGGTCTCCGGTGGGCGCAGTCTCAGCCGTTCCGCCACTTGACCGAACACCGTGGCCTTTCCCGTCAGCACGATCAGCACCTGCGCAGTTCCGCTTCCGACACTGGTACCCATGAAGACACAGTTAATCCGTTCCGTCAAGCTGGCATTTGCCTGGACAGTTGCTAGTTTCTTCTCTACTGGAAAGGTTTCGCCGGTAAGCACGGCCTGGTTGACAAAGAAGTCATTTGCTTCCAGCACGATACCATCGGCCGGAATCAGACTGCCCGCGGATAGCTGCACTACATCGCCTGGCACCACTTGTTCGGAGGGCAGCATCTGCGGTTGGCCACCCCGCAGCACGCTGGATTTGATCGTGACTTGGGAGCGTAATTTCTCGACGGTGTTGCTAGCGGTATATTCCTGCACGAAGCCAAGGATCGTGCTGCCAAACACTATGGCAAGCACGATGCTGGCATCTACCCACTCCCCCACGATACCGGAGACAATTGCAGCAAAGATGAGGATGAGAACGAGCGGGCTTTTAAATTGGCTCAGTAACAAGCGCAACGCGGTGGCTTGCTGCTGTGCTTTAATTGTGTTCAGTCCATATTGCTTCAGGCGTTGCTCAGCGTCTGCCTGTTGGAGACCGTTTCGGGTGGTGTGTAATGCAGAGAGGAGTTGCTCAGGCACGACGTTCCAATAAGCCGCTGGAGTTGCCTGAGCGACTGGCTGCCCCGCTTTGGGCAGTATACTGGATGTATGATTTGGGAGGGGTTTCATTCGGCTTCTCCGGAACTCATCTTGATATCATCTCGTTTAAGCATCAAATGTTTCATTTGTATAGAACATCCAATCTTGGCTCGTTCATAAGCATTTGGGTATCAGCGCCCAACCTAAGATTGTGGATCTCACGCCACTATATATTCATTTACTAACGTCGGTTGTATATACTTTAATTTTTCTGCAAAATCAGTAATTGTTGATTTTTGGTTTTCGGTGTATCCAAGATACTTATCCGAGTATATAGCAATTGTTATTTACACGTAATATCTATTTTACCTATTTTTTCCCCTAATAATCCTGTCATCCGGAATTAACCCAGCTACGAATGTAGGAGCGTGCCCTTAAAGTGAAAAAGGGTGGCGAACAATTGTATATTCGTTCTCCCCTCTCACTCCTACAAGACTTTTCAAACCATCCACCTAATATTGGCAGGCTATATCTGTTATTTGTTGCAAGACTCTGGCACCTTGATCAACGATGTGGAGGTCGCGTAAGCTGGCAGGTTCACAGTTTCATTATCAATGAAATCAATGGAGTTGATGATACTCTGCAGATCTTTGGAGTCCAGAAGTTCATCTGGAAAGGCGTCGAAGATCATTAACTTGTCGGGCTGGAAGCGCAGGTAATAAGCTTTGCCGAACGTCACTGGGATGGCATTGGTATATTTGAATATCACCAACAGACCGGTATGACCATTCAGGTCGACTACCAGAATTGCCTATTTCACCGCATTCAGCAATCGCGCTTGAAGACGAAGTTTCTCTTCAGCGGACAAAGGTACTGGTTGGAGCTGGATCGAACCAACCATCCTTCCTTCTGATACTAGTCAACGACGGAACTACGCTTAAAACAGCATCACCTAGTACATTATTGCCCTAGATTGTCCGGCTGAAGTGTTAAAACGGATTTCTTGAGCGCATGTAGTCCAAACACTGACAGTCGATCTCAACATTGGCTTACACTCAAATCAGCCTCACGCTGATAGCCAGCGGCAGTCTAAAGCGATATAGTAGACACGTTACGTGAATGTTTTCAGCCAACAGTTAATCAGTTTAAAAGGAGCTTCAAATGAAAACCGAAACCCTGATTTTAATCTTGATCGCAGTCGGCATATTGGCAGTAGTCGTTCTTGCCATCTTGACTGGCACACGAAAGGGGCGCAGCCAAAAGCTACGCGAGAAATATGGTCCCGAGTATGATTTTACGATGGAAAAAGTAGGAGGCCAGCGCAAGACTGAAGAAACACTCAAAGAGCGAGAGAAGCGGGTTAACAAACTGGATATCCGCGCCCTGGATGAACATGCAAGGGAGCGTTATCACGGAGAGTGGAATAAAATTCAAACCGATTTTGTGGATAATCCGTCTAAATCGGTCGAACAAGCCAACCGGCTGATTATGGAGGTGATGGTTGCCCGAGGATTCCCAGTGGCCGATATCGAACAGCGTGCAGCGGACCTATCTGTTATGTATCCGAATTTCGTTCCAAATTATCGCAATGCGTATGCCATCGCATTGAAGAACCAGTCCAACGAAGCCTCAACCGAAGAACTCAGGCAGGCGATGGTTTATTACCATTCCCTATTTGAGGAATTGTTAGGGACCGTGGAAGCCAATGAAAACGATGCAGCAACCAAATGAATGATTACAACGCAATGAATGAAGAACGGATAAAAGGACCGTTAGAGTCAACGCCGACCGTGGAACCCAGGCAAGAAGAAAATATAGAATTCCACGAGCAAGCAGCAACCCCGAAAGCAGTGGAAAGCGAGCCATTACCTTTGGCTTAGTGTCGAGGAAATTGATAAACTGAAATCACGCTGGAACTCAATCCAGATCAAATTTGTGGATGAACCGCACGCAGCTGTAGAGCAGGCTGATGGATTGGTAACAGAGGCATTGGAACGGATTAAGCAGGTGTTTTCTGATAACCGAACGATCCTGAACGAGCAGTGGACCAACCACCAGGATATCTCAACTGAAGATCTCCGGATTGCACTGCAGAACTACCGGTCGTTCTTAAACCGTATTCTCGCACTTTGAATTTGGGGTTCGGTAACGCGCTGTTTGAAGACTTCCTCTTTGCTGAAAGGGCGGGATTCGAACTTGGTCCCCTTGAGGGATTGAATCCCCTTGATTGTGACCCACGGTGAACTTCCGATAATCTGTACTTCGGCATGGGTGAGCCACCTCTCCACGGTGAAAAATTCCAAAATAAAAGCCAATACTTGCTCTCTTAAAGCATGCGTTGGCTTTTCGATTTAGATATTTCCATTTTTGCTTTGGTGATGTCCGCAATTGTGGATACAACCAAAGCCTTAGTGATACGTAGACCATATTGAACTTGGTCAAGTTTTTTAAGAGCCGGTTTCCTAAACACAGTGGGGTGAAAATTCGCCAGATTCGTTGATTATTTAGTCTTTTTTATCTGGCCTACCGCTTCTTGTTGCTCCTGCTTTAGCTGGTAATAAGAAACACTCAAGAAAGCGCCAAAGAGAAAGATTAGACCGCTCAGGTAAGCCCAGACCAGAAAGGCGATAATGGCTGTTACGGAACCATAGACCAGGTTCGAGACGGAGACATAGGTGGAAACAAATAACAAAAAAGCTTTCTTGGCAAGCTCCCAGAGCAAACCAGCCCCAATCGCACCGGGTAAAATCTCACGCCAGGTTGAAGTTCCATGGGGGAGCATGATGTAAAGCACCATGAATAAGATGACATCGAGCAAGATAGCCACTACTAGACTGATACCGCCCCCAAGCGGAATAATTTGATCGGGTAACCAGGTGCGTAAGTTGGCAATCATGCTGCCAGCAAACGAAGCCAGGAAGAGAGCCGGACCAACGAAGGCCAGCACGAATAGGATTGCCAGACCACGCCGTTTCCAAATAGGACCTCTCCGTTTATAACCCCAAATTCCTCTCAGGGTCTGGGTAAGGGTGTAAAAAATTGTGGAGGCTGACCAGATCAGACCAATCAAAGCAACACCGGTAACCGGTCCACGCGCTCGGATGATTTCGGCAATATTTTTACCCAGCAACTGGCTCAAGGCTGGCGCAATAAACTCAAGCTTCTGTAAGATTAGTTGCTGGTCCATCAATGGACCAAGGTTAAAGCTGGCAATGAAAATGCTCAAAAGGGTGAAGGGAAAAAGGGAGAAGAGGGCAAAGTAAGCAATCGCCGCGGCCGTAATTGCCGAGTCAGGCTTTAGTGTATCCCTGGCTGCGCTCGCAAATATCCCCAACCAGCCATGCGTCCACTCATCAAGCTGGTGTGCGCTAAGGATACCCCGTTGCCAAAGTTTTCCTATATCTCTAGCCAGTTTGGGTGTTGCCATTGTTCTCTTCCTGCTCGGTCTGGGATGCACTGGGTAATGATGACTCGTGAGGTTCAACCGCCAAAGCTGCTTGCAGAATGGGGTTGGCTTTCTCCATCAGACTGGTAAGCCGCTCCATGCTGCTGATGACCAAGGGCAGCGGTTCATCCATTGCCTTTATAGTGGTCCATATATGTTCTTGCCGCTCTCTAAGGTCTGAAACATGAGCCGCAGCCCCTGAAGCGAGGCGGTGACTGACCAGGAGATTCCACAGGATTTGACATACAGCTGAGATGGATGGCGCTATGACGATGCCGAGCAGGCCAAAAACGTTTGCCAGGGCAATAAGTATAACTAAGGTCAGGATGGGATTATCCCATATTCGGTTAAATAGTCGCGGCTTCACCCATACCCATAGGACAATCAAGACGATAAGCGTATAGAGAACCGTAAACAGGATAAGCTGCACACCCGTTAGCAGCCCCAGCAAGAGTGGTGGAATCACCGCTAGAACCGCACCAACTACAGGGATCAGGCATGCCAGAGCACCAGCCAGCGCCAGTAGGGTCGGGTAAGGTGACCCAAGTGCCCAGTAGCCCAGGCCTAATAGCAGCCCGACCAGAAGACTGTGGACTACCTGGCTGCGGATGTAAGCGCCGAGGTCAGGCTCGATTGTGCGCCAAATATCACGTGCTTGTTTGCGCTGTCCAGATGGAAGCAGCGAGAGCCAGAGTCGTTCAAAATGATTTTGATTGATGATCCAATAGAGAGTTAAGAAAAAAATGACGAGTACCCCGCTCACAACACCGGCAATGCCCTGCGTGATGCCGAGTAGGGCCGGAAGTATGAGCTGCCCTTGGTTGCCGGTAATTGCTTCGAAAAGTTTACTCGGCAGTGGCAGTCGGGCAACCAGCGCCTGTTGGAACGGGCTGCCTTCCAACCAAATCGGCAGCTTCCATTGGTCCTGCACCGACACAGTGTGGCCTAACTGTTGAATCTCATTCATTGCAGTCTTACCGCTTAGAAAGAGTAAGAAGCCGAAACCGCCCAAGACCACCAGGTACAGTAGAATCCAAGCTACACGCACCACGAAGCCCCGCCCGACCAAGCGGTTAATCAATGGACGCACCGCTGCGGCGAGTGTTAGCGAGATCAACACGTAAACGACGACAATACGGAACTGCCACAGCACCAACAACGCCAGCAACGTGGTCATAACTGCAGTTCCGATCCCTACAAGTCGCTTCATCATGGTTCACCTGAAGGTGGAATTTGCGCCAATAAAGAATCAAGGTCTGTTGTAATAGCTTCAATCTCATCCATCAGCTGATCAATCTGCATGACCTTTTGGTCTGAGCCCCCTTTCTTGAGCCGCGCCTGCTTGCGCAGATCCTGAATCAGGTCTTGTGCTTCATAGCGCAACCGGCTGGCATAATCGCGACCAGTCGATACTTCTGCCTCCATAACTGTAGGATGAAAGAGGAAGCGATCGAGTAAGAGCTGAATAATGGCCGCTATTGGGATTGCCATCAGCGCGCCGGCAATACCGAATAAAGAACTAAAAGCAAAAAGAGCCAGTAGAGAGACGAATGGATTTACCCCTACCGCCTTACGCATGACGCGCGGCACCAGCAAGCTATTCTCCAACTGCTGAATCACAATCGTTGCAACGATCACCCAAACCAACTTGGAAGGAGCGATGGATAAGGCAACGAACGCGGCAGGAATGGCGCCAAGCAGCGGTCCAATCATTGGTACTGCCTCAAGCACACCCGCCACGAGCGCCAGCACCAGGGCATTGGGCAAGCCGATGAGCAGATAGGCAACCAGCGCCATGATGCCGATAACGAGGCAGAGAATACTTACTCCGGCAATGTAGAAACTAACCTTGGTCTCCATGGCCGAAATCAGTTCACCAATACTCTCGCGCTGACCCTTTGGAACAAGCAGCAACATAGATTGAATGGTCCGCGGGCCGTGGCGCGTCCAGTGGAGGGCCAATAGAAGAATAGCTGTGGCCGTAAATATGGCCTGAGCCGCCGATGTCACGTAACCCAATGCTTGCTCTGCAGTTGCCAACATCTGCTGTCCGGTTTGTTGTACCGGTGCCAGGCTTGGTAGTGTCGCTGGTAGGTACTCACTTAAGCGTACAATCAAATGAATTGGAAAGTTAATTATCCACTGACGTAAGTTTTGATAGTAACCCGGTACTGCGGCAACAATCGTTGTACCTTGCTCGATAATTAACGGGAATAACAATAGCACGAAGCTGATTAGCAGGGCGAGCAGCAAGAGGTAGATAAGAATGACTCCCGCGATACGGGGTATCCCGTGTGAATACAGCCAGGTCACGGCTGGCCTGATCACTGTGCCGATGATAATGGCAATAAAACAGATGAAAATGACCTGGCTAAAACGATAGAGAAGCCAGAAGCTGAGGGCGATAAAAACGAGGATCAGGGTTGCCCAAACAACCCGACGGAATGTCCAGTCATACGTTGTTGTTATCATGAATCCAGGCTCTCTACTGCGGCTCGCAGGTGTTCATATACTCATTCAGACGTCTCGCATGACCAGGCCATTCTGGATCGCATAATAGGTAAGCTCGGCATTTGTCTTCATGTTCATCTTGACCAACAACCGCGCACGGTAGGTGCTGATCGTTTTGGGACTGAGCGATAATTCGGTGGAAATCTCTTTAACTTCCTTACCAGAAGCGATCAGACACAGTATTTGAAACTCTCGATCCGACAGGTGTTTATGCGGTGGTTGATCATCCTCATGCCGGGCATACAGCACCAGCTCATCGGCAACCGATGTGCTGATATATTCACCGCCATGCAATACTTTGCGAATCGCCTGCACCAGTTCTTCCGGTGCACTCTCTTTGTTCAAATAGCCCGCCGCCCCGGCTCTGATCGTCCGTACCGCATATTGGTCTTCCGGAAACATGCTGAGAATCAACACCGGCAGTTGCGGATGGTCGTGCTTGATCTGTTTCAGAACTTCCAGGCCGTTGCCACCAGGCATGGTCAGATCTAAAACTACGATATCCCAACGCTCATTGCCGACCAGCTTTAGTAGCTCATGTGCATTTTGCGCTT
>JBAPSY010000183.1:0-56546 GCA_049281855.1 Anaerolineales bacterium | reverse complement strand
GTCACCATCGGTACGCAATTCTTCTGGCGGGGTGCTGTGCTAGTGCTCACATCAGGGGCGAATTTCCCTTTGGAATATATAAAAGATACCATCTGGTACCCAATTTTGGTCGGCAAGATCGGTGGATACTTCCCCATGCAAATGGTTTGGTTGGTCGTGATCACGATCCTTGGTTGGGTGATGCTAAACCGCCATAGATTTGGTGCACACATCTATTTGACCGGCGACAACATTAACAGTGCCGAACTGATGGGCGTCAATACCGGGCGCACCCGCATCCAAGCCTTCATGCTGGTAGGCATAATCTCAGCCTTTGCCGGCGTGCTCTACAGTTTTTACGTTGCCTACTTTTGGCCCAGTCTGGGCAGCGGTTATTTGCTGAACACCCTAGCCTCCGTCTTCCTGGGTGGAACGTCCGTCTTCGGTGGTGTTGGTACGATTCTGGGATCGTTCCTGGGGGCTTTTATAATTGGTGCCATCGAAGCTGCGACTGTGGCCATCGGCTTGACGGGATTCTGGACCCAGTTGATCTATGGTTTTATCATCGTGCTATCGGTGATTATGCACACTTATCTGCGCAAGCGGGGGGAGTAATCTAGCTCCGCTTTTAATAATAAACCATGTTCCTTTGTAAATCTGTCTCCAATCATTGCCGTTTCTGCCTTGACGGGACAGGAATAATATGATGAATAGAGATTATATCTAATGCCCCTCTTCGTCAACGAGTTCAATCTTCCACTCTCCATCTACCCGTATGTTGGTACTGTTCCCCGGCCAGTAGAGATGCGTCCAGTAGCTATTGCCCCGCAACACAGACGGGTTTGCCCCCAGCGTGACGATAATATGATCTGGCATATAGTGGGCAAAATAAGTATCACGGTTGACCGGTGGCCGTCCCAAGGTAGGGTCCATTGCCACCCAGCCGACGCCGGGCATGTACACGTCTGGCCATGCGTGCTCAATTTTTGCAATAGCATTCGTTCCCTTATCCAGATACAGCAATCCTTCGAAATAACGCGCCGGAATGCCATGCGCCCGGCTAAGCGCCACCAGCAAAGAAGTATATTCCGTGCAGTCAGAACCCATTGGTCCCAGTGCCGCTTGCGCTCCCCAATTCTCTCCATTGGAGGTATAGACCAGCTCATTGCCAATGTAATCATAAAACGCCCGCACCTGTTGGCAAACAGTATCTTTGCCTTGCGAAAGTTCATTTGAAAGCGCCACAATTTGTGGATTAGCGGATTCGATATGCAGTTCGGGTTGGATGAAATCGTCCAGAAGTGTTCCCTGGCATACTGACAAATCGTATGCCAATTCGTTTACAACTACCCCATAGTCGATCTGTACCGTTTGGGATGTGCCAGCGGGCTGCCTGGAAAAATCAAACTCAGCATAATGGTTGCCATATTCGTCAACCACCAACTCATAATCTTTGGGAGAAATCTCCATTGAGGGCACGTCCTGATAAGGAGGTACATTTCGGATCAACGCTATCCAAATATTCTGCTTCTCTGGCTGACCCGATCCCTCATTGACGAGCGTCAATTGCTGGTGCACAACATATTCACGCTGATCCAGGATAGTCACGAGAGGGCCAGGGGTTGTACTTGCAGGGATCAATGAGTCCGCCCGTGGCTGACACCCCAGCAAGGAGATCAATAAAGTGAACAAAAACAATCTTCTAAAAAAGCTTTTTATACTGCCTCTATTCGAGCCAATTGTATAACATAACGACCAATAACGCAAAAAACGAATGATACAGCATATTAATATCACATCGCTTTGATCAACCCGGGATTTATGGCTCCGGGTGGATAGCATTCTAGACTCAGATTATCTAAGGTGTTATCATCATCGCATCTGTTACCTTCCAGGCTGTCCTGCGATGATGCTTTAGCTAGGTGGATGAGAGCGAAATGACGTCCCGCGTAAGGGTAATGCAATCCCTCAATCATAAAGAACCCGATCGAGTCCCGATCGATCTGGGAGCGACGATCGTCAGTTCGATCGTCAAGAAGACTTACATCGAACTCAAACAGTATCTTGGCATGCCAGTTGAGCAGATCAAGATGCTGGATTACGTGCAGCAGCTGCCCTATATTGATGATGGATTAATGGAGCGGTTCGGGGTTGATTTCCGTATGGTGCAACTACCAGCTGCGACGACGGTCGGGGTGGATATTTTCGAAGAAGGCGAGTATTATGCCTTCGTTGATCGCTGGGGCTCGAAATTGCATATGCCTAAAAATGGTGGATTGTATTTTGATTGGGTCGACTTCCCGATCAAAGAAGCGACGATGTCTGCACTGGACAACTATCGATGGCCCCATCCTGATCCACAAGAAGTCAACGCACAACTGGGTCTGCAGGCGAAAACCTTGTATGAAACCACTGACTACGCACTCGTGGGCAGCGCAGTGATCGGTGGAGGCATCTTTGAACAACCTGCCCGGGTCATGGGCTTGCAGAACTTTTTAATGGCCTTGCTCACAGCACCGGCTTTTACAGATCGTTTGATGGAGACCATCACCGATATCTATATTGAATCCTGCAACATGTACCTCGAGCATGTTGGCCGGTATATCCAGGTTTTCACCTTTTGGGATGACCTGGCCGGGCAAAATGGTTGGATCATCAATCCCGAGGTTTATCGAAAGCTGATCAAGCCTAAACAAAAACGCCTGGTTGAAGCGATCAAGAAAAAGACGGACGCCAAGCTGTTCTACCACAGCTGCGGAGCAACACGCGGTTTAATCCCTGACTTGATCGAGATCGGATTTGATATCCTGAATCCGGTCCAGGTTTCGGCAAAAGGTATGAATACCAAGGAACTGAAAACTGAGTTCGGACGGGATATTGTTTTTTGGGGTGGTGGTGTTGATACCCAGCAAGTATTGCCATTTGGCAAGCCGCAAGAAGTTGTCGACGAGGTGAAACGCCGCATCGATGACCTCGCACCCGATGGAGGCTTTATATTTGCAGCAGTGCACAACATCCAGGCATTCGTTCCACCGGAGAATATCGTCGCGGCTTTTGATACTGCGCTGCAATATGGTAGAAGTCACCCTTCATCCGTAGTGGATGATGATTATCGACCCGTTAAGGAAGAAGCTTGATGAAGCACCGTGACCGCGTCTTGATTGCGCTCAACCACAAAGAACCCGATCGCTGCCCGATGCAGATCAGCTTCACACCAGAATTTGCTGCTCGTCTCGAGGCTGATCTACAACTCAAGGGACAGAGATTTCATAATCCTCATGGGGGTGGCAATACATATGGACTTGAACGCCTCTTGGACGAAGATATGTTATTGACCTCAGTGGGATGGGTGAATGGCTACTACCAAAACGGTTATCAAGATGTGGATAGTTATCTGGATGAATGGGGAGTTACTTGGAGGACGATCGAATATCAGACGCGTTTCGGCAAGGGAAAATATACTGAACCATTTGGCCATCCGCTAGCGGATGATCGGGAGTTGGAGAGGTATTCGGTACCCGATCCGGATCGCCCCGTATTATACGTTGAAGCCAAACGCGTGATCCGCGACTATAAAAGCGAGTATTGGATCGTTGGTGTTACCCCGACGACGATCTTTGAAACAGCTTGGGCTCTGCGTGGTTATGAACAATTAATGGTGGACATGGCTACCAACCCTACTATGGCCAATCGGGTGCTGGATCTCCCTTATCATTATCACATGGCCGTCACCCAGCACCTGGTCAGATTGGGTGTCGATATGATCTGGCTGGGCGATGATGTGGGTGGGCAGAATTCCATGTTGATATCTCCAAAGATGTGGCGTCAATACTTCAAACCCCGTATGACCGATTTGATTACCTCACTGCGTGCAATCAATCCAGAGATCAAAATCGCCTACCATACCGATGGGGTGGTTTATCCGATCATCCCGGATTTGATCGAAATTGGCCTGGATGTGTTGAATCCGATTCAGCCGATGGCGATGGACCCGGAAAAATTGAAGGAAAACTACGGGCACCGGCTGTGTTTCTGGGGTTCGATAGATATCCAGCAGACCATTCCCTTCGGTACACCGGGTGATGTGAAAAATGAGGTTATAACCCGCCTAAAGACCATCGGACGTGGTGGCGGTCTGCTCATCGGGCCAACGCATAATCTACAACTGGATACGCCCCTAGAGAATTTCTGGGCGATGGTTGATACCATCCGTCAAACGCCTTATCAGGCAATTTCATAAACACTTGAATTGATCACAACAGAATTTATAAATAAACTATGACCAAACGGGAAGTCATTCACACCGTACTTGAAGGGCAGGTACCACCATACGTGCCCTGGTCATGTGGATTCACACAAGAAGCCAGGGCAAAGTTGAAAGAGCATTTCAAGCCTTTGGAAATAGAAGATGCTCTCCAGAATCACCTGCTCAGACTGGGTAGCGATATCGGTTTTTTTACCGATCTGGGCGACAATCACGTTCAAGATATTTTCGGCGTTGTTTGGGATCGCAGCATCGATAAGGATATCGGCAATGTCGAAGGTTGTATGCTCACTAAACCAACACTGGAGCATTACACTTTTCCCAATCCACTCGACCAGCGCTTTTTCGCTGATATCCCCGAGCGCATCGCTAAATATAGCGACCGCTTCCGGGTTTTCCAGATCGGTTTCTCGCTGTATGAGCGCGCGTGGACCATGCGCGGCATGCAGAACCTGTTGATGGACTTCTACGATCATCCCCGGTTCGTTCAGGAGTTATTTACTACAATTGCGGAATACAACATCGCTCAGGTGACAGAAGCCTTGAAATATGACATTGATGCGGTGTATTTTGGAGATGATTGGGGTCAACAGCACGGCCTGCAAATGGGGCCAAAGTTTTGGCGCCAATTTATCTATCCAGTCTTGGAGCGCATGTATCGCGCCGTACATGAGGGCGGTAGATATGTATTCATCCATTCCTGTGGAGATGTCGATGAGTTGTTTGATGATCTCACCGCAATTGGCTTGAACTGCTTTAATCCGTTCCAGCCTGAGGTAATGGATGTGCCCGCCCTCCACCGGAAGTATCGCAGCCGATTGATCTTTTACGGAGGCCTGTCGACTCAAAAAACATTACCGTATGGAACCACCGAGGAGGTTCGGGCGGAAACTCAGCGGCTACTGAAGATGGGACGGGAGGGTGGCTACATCTTTGCCCCCGCGCACGATGTGGAAGGTGACGTCCCGCTAGAGAACATGCTGGCCTTTATCGAACTGATCCAAGACCAGCCAGGGTATTGGAATAACTAAGAGGAGAAATCGAATGAGTATACTTGATGACCTGCGTCAAAGTGTGATCGATGGTGAAATGAATGTTACGCAGGAGCTGGTGCAAAAAACCCTCGCGGAGAAAATGCCACCCGAACAAATCCTCAAAGATGGCCTAATATCAGCGATGGCGGAAGTCGGTCGTAAGTTTGAATGTGATGAATTCTTCGTCCCTGAAATGTTGATCTCAGCTCGTGCGATGAAAAGCGGTCTGGTGTTGTTGCGTCCGCATCTGATCGCCGCCAATGTTCAAGCTGTCGGCAAGGTTGTAATCGGTACGGTGCAGGGTGACTTGCACGACATCGGCAAGAACCTGGTCAGTATGATGCTTGAGGGAGCTGGCTTTGAAGTAATCGACCTCGGTGCTGACGTATCACCGGATAAATATGTGGCTGCTGTAAAAGAACACCATCCGGACCTCGTCGCCTGCTCCGCGCTCCTGACAACGACCATGCCACGTATGAATGATATCATCCTCTTGCTCAAGGACGCGGGGCTCCGCGATCGGGTAAAGGTGATGATCGGCGGCGCGCCGGTTACGGACCAATATGCAACCGACATTGGAGCAGATGGGTACGCCCCGGATGCAGCCTCGGCTGCCTCCTGTGCCAAAGTGCTCCTCCTCGAAAAGGGTTGATGAGAAATCGATTTTACATGAACCGATCTAGGAATATTTGATGGATTGACCATGACTTCTGGCATTGTCTTTGACATCAAAGAATTCGCCATATATGACGAGCCCGGCATCCGCACGACCGTGTTTCTTAAAGGTTGTCCCATGTCTTGCATGTGGTGTCATAATCCCGAAGGGCAGTCGCGGCAACCTCAAGTCATTCGGAGTCTGGCAGGCGAACGGATCGCTGGGAAAGAATACACAGCGATAGAACTGGCCGCGCTCTTGAACCCGCAGGTTGATATCTTGCGAGCCAATAAAGGTGGCGATCACCTAGCGTCATACCGATTGCCAGCGCAATCACTGGAGTACTGTTTCGTAGGATATTAATCAGGCCGCCACACGCGCGGCCTTGTTAAAACGTGATCTTTATTAAAGAAATCAGGGATGAAGATCAGACCAACCAGAAAATGAGCGCCAATGCGACAAGAGGGAAGCAGAGCTTACTCTCGGTGATCTTTCTCCAACCAGAAGAGGATTCAGACAGGCTCATGCTTCACTCCCTGCAATCGCTTGCATGATTTTATTCCCATCCACTTCGCCGGTAAACTCGGCCACCTTCTTTCGGTCGCGCATTACAACGATACGGTGGCTCGTGCGCAGTACTTCCTCGAGCTCAGATGAAATAAACACACAGGACTTGCCTTCTTCAGCCAGCGAAAGTACCAATTTCTGAATTTCAGCTTTAGTGCCCACATCGATACCGCGGGTGGGCTCATCCATGATCAGAAGCTTGGGGTTCGTAGCAAGCCAGCGCGCCACGATCACCTTCTGCTGGTTGCCGCCGCTCAAGTTCTTGACCGGCTGATCGGCAGAGGGGGTGACGATGTTCAACAGCTTAATGTATTTCTCTGCGATCACGTATTGTTCCTGGGTGCTCAAGTGCTTGAACCAGCCCAGGCTGGCTTGCATGGCCAAGATGATGTTCTCCCGCACAGTCAATTCGCCGACGATGCCGGCATTCTTGCGATCCTCCGGACACAGAGCCACCCCGCGTGAGATAGAGCCGATCGGCGAATAATTCTTCACTTGCTGGCTTTCCATTTTCAACGACCCCGTATCCGGTTTGTCAATGCCAAATAAAAGCTGCGCGATTTCGGTGCGTCCCGAGCCAAGCAGACCGGCTAACCCGACCACTTCCCCGGCATGCAATTCCAGGGATACTGGTTCCAAAGAACCAGAGAGGCCAAGTTCTTTTGCCTCAAGTAATGCCTCACTTCGAATGCGTCGGCTGCTTTCTTGCTTAATCTTGGACATTTCATTCAGCTCAGTCAGGGACCGTCCGATCATTTTTATAATCAATTCCAGACGCGACAATTTGGGCGTCTCATAAGTTCCGACCAATGTCCCATTTCTGAGCACCGTGATTCTGTCCGCAACTTCGTATACCTGATCCAAGAAATGGGTGATGAAAATGATTGCCACTCCATCGCTCTTGAGCTTGCGCATCACGCTAAAAAGCTGCTGTGTCTCATGCGTTTCGAGGCTGGAGGTGGGCTCATCTAAAATCAAGATCTTGGCGTACGAAATATCCAGTGCCCGCGCAATCGCCGCCATCTGTTGGATGGCAACAGAACAGGAGCCCAATGTTTGGGTCACATCCAGATCAATATCCAGTCCCTGGAGGACTTTTTTGGCGCGGGTATTCATGGCTTTCCGATCGATGCTCCCCCATCTCATGGGTTCCCGGCCGATCAGGATATTCTCTGCTACGGTTAAATTGGTGCAAAGGTTGACTTCCTGATAGACCGTACTGATGCCGAGGGCCTGGGCATGCTGAGGTGATCGGATGGTTACTTTCTGTTGGTCGAGCATGATATTGCCTGCATCTGGCTGATCAACACCGGTCAATACCTTGATCAGGGTGGATTTACCTGCCCCGTTCTCGCCTACCAGGGCATGGACCTCGCCTCGCCTCAGCGAAAAATCCACATTGTCGAGGGCTTGGACACCGGGGTAGTATTTATAAATGCCTTTCATGTTCACGATTTCTTTGCTTAGGTCGGCCATACTTTACCTCGATCTATAATGATGAAGCTTACTGGGTCTATTCGGTAGAGAAGCGACTTGTAAGCCACTTCTCCATTCAGGAAAAAATTTGAGTTGACACTACAGGTTTTCTTATGAATGCTTTCGCCTGATATAGGTTACGCTTTGAATTCCGATAGCGATCAAGGTCAGCGCACCGACGCCGATTCGAGTCCACCAAGAACTCAGTGTGCCATTGAATTGGAGAATGGACACGATCGTACCGTGGATCAATACACCAAACAAGGTGCCAATGACATTGCCGACACCGCCCGTTAATGCAGTCCCTCCTATCACTACGGCGGCAATGGAGTCAAGCTCCATCCCTGTTGCGAACTGCCCATAGCCTGCCAGCAACGACGTGCTGAAGACGATACCGCCCAGAGCTGAACAAAAGCCGCTGAATGCATAAACCAAAATCTTTGTACGAGGGACCGGCAGACCCATCAGGAGCGCGGATTGTTCGTTGTTACCCATGGCATAGATCGTGTAGCCAAAGCGTGTGAAGAAGATCAGGTAAATCGCCACCAGCAACATGATTGGACCAACCAAAGTGGTAGGGTAGATATACGCTTTGGGTATGAACGGAATATAGAGCGGTGTCAACGCCAGCTTCTTATAAACCGCATCCTTAATGGTCACCGAAGTTATACTGATGATATAAGCCATGCCACGTGCGAAGAAAAGACCCATCAATGTCGCAATAAAAGGCTGGACTTTGAGATATTGAATAATCCAGCCCATCAGCCCCCCCAATGCGACACCCAAGACGATCATCAGCGGAATGACGATGTACGGACTCACCCCACTCCGAAGCAATACAGCGGAAGCAGTGCTGACCAGAGCAATCACCCCTCCCACCGAAAGATCAATCCCGCCGGTAAGAATCACCAGCGTCATCCCAATCGAAACAAGCAACAAGCTGGCATCATTAATGAACAGATTGAAAAACACCTGTGGCTTCCGCATGGTGGGATACAGCCGACCGCCGATAAAGTAGACCACGAGGAAGATAGCAAAGGTTAATAGCAGTGGACCGTAGCGTAAAAGGAAAAGTTTAGCTCTTAGTGTTATGTTGGATCGCTGCATCATGTTGAGTACCTTTTCTTCGCTCGAACAATCGATTTATTAAACGGCGGGCGTAATCAGAGTAGAGCAGAATGACCAGCAGGACCAGTACTGCTTTGGCAGCTAACAGAGCATTGGCCCGCACACCCAGGCTGTAGACTGTGACGGTGAAGGTCCAGATAACGACCGCACCAATTGTACTGGCAAGCAGGGAGAACCGTCCACCGGTCATCAAAGTTCCTCCCATGACGACCGCCAGGATAGCATCCAGCTCATAGTACAGACCATTGTTATTCCCATCTGCGCTGTGGACATAGGAACTGAGGATCAGACCGGCGATCGCGCCACAAAACCCACAGAAGGCATAGGCAAACAGTTTGACGTTCTTTTCGCTAATGCCGCTAAAGTAAGTCGATTTGGCATTGATTCCGACCGACTCAATGAACAAACCGATGGCAGTCTTTCGCACCAATACCCAACCCAGGAGCAATACTAACGCAACAATATAAATTGAGACTGGCAAACCCAGGATATAACCATTTCCAAACCAGAAATAGGGAGTGTAATAAATCGTCATGATCTGCCCATTCGTAATGAGTTGGGCCACTCCACGACCTGCAACCATCAGGATCAGCGTGGCAACCATAGGTTGGATTTTTCCTCTGGAAACGAGGAATCCATTCCATAAACCACATAGTGTGCCAGCAGCCAGGCCGGCTAGGATGATGATCGGCAATGGAGTATTTGTTGCATTCCTGGTTAAAATCTCATTTGAGATCAAATTTTTTCCCAGCGCAGGATTGATCAACACGGCGCCCATTGCAGCCGAGATCGCGATCACGGCACCAACCGATAAATCAATCCCGCCTGTTGCAATCACTAATGTCATTCCAATCGCCACCAACATGAGCGGCGCCCCGTTATTGAAAATATCAATGATATTGCCGTACAAATGATTTCCGTACACAGGGTCTTGCATGATGCTAAGTTTAAAGAAACTTGGCTTAACGATGGCATTAAATAACAGGATAATGAGCCAGGCCATAAACGGCCAGAATACCTGGCTATTACGCATTCGCCTAAGAAATGACATCGGTTTCATAATTCTCCTACACTGGTATGAATTAGAATCTGATCGTCCATGCTTCCGGAATATTCAACGACCGTTTTACGCTCACGCAGTCGCGCAATACGATGCTGATTCGAAGTACTTCTTCCATCATCCTTCACCACTCAACACCTCGGAAACAATGAATGTCGTGCCCCAACATGAGCTTTTGGGCGACGCAATCTTACAACTGTCGGAATATCTTGGAAGAAATCCGTCGGTCGGCACCTTTACGTTCAGCACAACTTGGTGCAGGGAAGCGGCGTTTGATTGGTGCCGCTCCCCTGTCAACCAGATCAGTCGACGCAGAGATGCGTAGACTTCATCCGACTGTCAAAATTAGTACTTACGAGTCGGCAATAATTCGGCGGCGTTGTCTGGGTAATAGACCGTCTCGTTGGTGAGCACTTCCTGCTCAATCGTTTGGCCGTTCATGAGCTTCAAAGCCATTTCTGCAACCTGTGGTCCCAGTAATGGATTGCATTCAACATCAGCCTGGAACCATCCGTCGACCATTGCCTGGAAACCACCGCGAGTACCGTCCACGGAGACGATGAAAAGATCGCCAGGCTTGATGCCCGCGGCCTTGAGCGCTTCGATGGCGCCGATTCCCATATCATCGTTGTGGATGAAGATGCCCTGGAAATCAGTACCGGCTTTGTATTTCTGCAGGAAAGCCTGCATCACGGGAAGAGCTTCCGCGCGGGTAAAGTTGCCTGTCTGAGAATCCAGAATCGTGATGTTGGAATTGAGGTCTGCGCGGAAGCCTTTCGCCCGGCCTTCCGCTGCACCGGAGCCCGTGGTGCCGGACAGTTCCAAAATGGCTGCGCCATTCGGGAATTTCTTGTTGAATTCGGCGGCAGCGCGTTTGCCTTCCAATACCATATCGGAACCAATGTGAGACGCGTACAAGGATTTATCAGCACTGACGGAGCGGTCCACAATGATGACAGGGATACCGGCATTGTGGGCTTCGGTCAAAACAGCCTCGAAACCGTCCTCAACCACCGGAGGCAGCGCGATCACGCTTACACCCTGCTGGATGCAGGCGCGTATAGCAGAGATCTGATTTTCCTGCTTCTGCTGGGCATCGGAGAACACCAGTTGGAAGCCGTCCTTCGCGGCTTCATCCTTGAACGAAGCGGTATCGGCCGTTCGCCAGTCGCTTTCCGCACCGAGCTGAGGGAAGCACATTACCATGTCTTTATAGGTACAATTGGGAGCACAGGCGGCTACACCAAAGGCTTTCGGAGCCGTGGTAGCGGAAACCGTGGTGGGCACAGCAGTCTTGGCCGGTCCGCATCCTACTGCGGCCAAAACAAATATTACTGCTAATACGAAATAAAAAATCTTTGTGACTTTCATCTAGTTCTCTCCTTATAGGTTGGTTATATGAATATTGTGCGAAGCGTCTTCCTGTGAAGTTCGCTTTTCGATTCTGTACGGTGTTCGTGCAACCGTGACCTTCCTGCTGAAGTCGAGAATTACGATCCATGTCATAAATAATTACACCTTCACTCTCCTTTCTTGGTGGATGCACTTGTAATAATTGCTTTTTTAATAATATGCATCAGCTATTTTTACATCCGCTAACGTTCCTGTCATCGATCCCGTTATCGATCACAATTGACATTGATATATTAGCAAAAAAGATGGTGCTTGTCAAGAGGGAAGGGATATTTAATGCGTTTAAAACAACCCAAACAAGGGTTTATACGTATAATTCTCCCGAATAACGCGTTTTTTATGTAATATTTGATGATTTCTCGGGTTTTTAATCTTTCTGTCAGCAATCTCTTGACAATTCATTGTGAATTTGTTATCATGTTATCGATATCGGGAACGATAACATATATATGAGATATTAGCAATATAAGGCTTCGAATGAATACAAATAAACGTTCAACCATCAAACAGGTAGCGAAGGCTGCCGGCGTTTCCACCCAAACTGTCTCGCGAGTGATTAATGATCGACCCGATGTTGCCCCACAAACCCGGAAGCGTATCCACCAGGTGATCGAGGAACTGAATTACCAACCCAGCGCCCTGGCCCGCAGCTTGATCCAACAGCGCAGTTTTACCCTCGGGGTCGTTACTTCTGGATTGAAATACATTGGTCCCTCGCGCACGTTGAACGGCATTACCAGCATGGCTGAGGAATTGAAGTATGCCCTTCTGCTTGAAGAACTCCCACGCTTCGACACCGAAGATATAAAGCCCCTCTTACAGGATTTACTCTCCCACCACGTGGATGGGATCGTGTGGGCCGTACCCGAAGTAGGAGACAACCGCCGCTGGGTTGATGAGATTCTGAATGATGTTCCTGTTCCGGTTGTTTTTCTGACCATGCAGCCTCGAGCAGGAGTATCCATCGTATTGGTCGACAATTATGCCGGAGGGGTCCTGGCAACCCGGCACCTGCTGGAAGAGGGTTTTTCCCACATCGGTCACATTTCCGGTCCATTGGATTGGTGGGAAGCCCGCCAGCGTAAACACGCCTGGCAAGAAACCCTAGAAAAAACCGGTATTAAAGTAACGGACAATCACTGGGCAATAGGAAATTGGTCCTCTGCTAGTGGGGCAACGGCTTTTGAGCAGTTGATGCAATCTTATCCCGAGATGGACGCGGTATTCGCGGCCAACGACCAAATGGCGCTCTCAGTACTCCGCATCGCCAATCGTATCGGAATTTGTATCCCTCAAAAATTGGCGGTGGTCGGGTTCGATAATTTCGCTGAATCAGCATATTTTTGGCCCTCCTTGACAACCATCAACCATAATCATCATGAGTTAGGATGCCGGGCGGTACAAGAAGTAGTTAAGCAGATTGAAGCCTCCCGCCGTCACGAACAAATAGAAGCACAGACAGTTTTACTCTCGACCGAACTGGTTATCCGTGAGAGCACCGTTCTTCAATAGTGTATACCCGGGCAACAACCGATTTATTTGTGTCAAATTGGATGAAACTCAAGGTTTCTTAGGAGGCATTCGTGATAAATTTCAACGAGTTCGAAGTGTGGTTTGTGATCGGAAGCCAGCACTTATACGGAGAAGCAACGCTCAAGAAAGTGGAGCAGCATTCGCAGGAAATGGCAGAGTGGTTGACGCGATCGGGTAAACTGCCGGTAAAAGTCGTATTCATGCCGGTCGTGACGACCCCTGATGCGATCACAGCGCTTTGCCAACAAGCGAATAACGCCCAAAACTGTATTGGCCTGATCACCTGGATGCACACTTTTTCACCGGCGAAGATGTGGATCGCTGGTCTGAGCCTGCTTCGTAAACCCTTTTTACACCTGCATACGCAATATAACTGCAATCTGCCCTGGTCTGAGATCGATATGGATTTTATGAATCTCAACCAGTCTGCACATGGCGATCGCGAATTTGGATTTATCGGCAGCCGGATGCGATTGAACCGGAAAGTCGTTGTTGGTTTCTGGCAGGATGATGACGTGCTTTCCAGCCTCGCAACCTGGATGCGTGCCGCTAGTGCCTGGCATGATGCCCAGGGCGCTCGCATTGCCCGCTTCGGCGATAACATGCGCGAAGTTGCTGTCACTGAGGGAGACAAGGTCGAAGCGCAGATTCGACTGGGGTATTCAGTGAATGGATACGGTGTCGGCGACCTGGTCAAGTTCGTCAGCTCCGTTACGGACGCGGAAATCGATCGACTGGTAGCTGAATATGATGCTAGCTATACAGTTGCTGAATCGCTGTGCGCTGGCGGCAATCAGCGCCAATCGCTGCGGGATGCCGCACGAATAGAATTGGGGCTACGGGCATTTCTTGAAGATGGTCATTTTAAAGCCTTCACCACAACCTTTGAAGATCTGCACGGTTTGGAACAGTTGCCAGGTCTGGCAGTGCAGCGCTTGATGGCGGAGGGCTACGGCTTCGGGGCAGAGGGCGACTGGAAAACAGCTGCCCTGGTTCGGGCAATGAAAGTCATGGGTAGTGGTCTTGCAGGTGGTACATCTTTTATGGAAGATTACACCTATGACTTCAACGAAAAAAGTCCGAAGGTATTGGGTGCCCACATGCTTGAGGTGTGTGAATCGATTGCGGCTAAGAAACCCTCTCTGGAAATTCACCCACTTTCGATCGGCGGCAAGGCTGACCCGGCACGTCTGGTGTTCAAAGTGCGGGACGGCCCGGCAGTCAACGCTACGCTGCTTGATATGGGAAACCGCTTTCGTATGGTGGTGAACGAAGTGGACGTTGTCCAGCCGGAGAAACCGCTCTCGAAACTACCGGTTGCCAGTGCGGTATGGATTCCTCGTCCCAATCTCAAGATTGCAGCAAATGGCTGGATCCTGGCCGGTGGGGCTCACCATACTGGCTTTAGTCAATCCGTTACCACAAAGCACCTCGAAGACTTCGCTGAGATTGCGGGTATAGAATTGGTGGTCATTGACAACAATACAAACCTGGCGAAACTCAAGAACGAACTCAAGTGGAATGATATGTATTATCTTCTGGCTAGGGGTTTTTAATCTAGGGAATGGAAGTTACTATGAGTGAGATATCTGGAAAATTGAGCCTCCTACGAGACCTGGCAGTCAGGCACTCTCAGGATGCAATCTTGCTACAGCGCGTTAGCAGCATTGCCTGGGCTACCGGTGGGGCCTCGGTCTATGTGAACATTGCCCAAAGCAACGCCGAAGCTTCTTTACTTATTACTGGTAATCATCAGTATTTGATTACCAACAACATTGAAGCGAAGCGCCTGGAAAAAGAAGAAAGACTTGCTGCTCAGGGTTGGGATTTTCAGATTACCCCATGGTTTAAAAAAGAGGTTATCACTCAGGAATTGACGAAAAGCCTAAAACTCGGAGCGGATAACTATTTTCCGGGCGCTTTGGATCTCTCGGGAGAGATTGCCCATTTACGTGCAAACCTGGATCTGGAGGAAGGTAAACGCTTCCGGATTCTCGGTCAGCTCTGCGCTCAAGCTATGGACGCAACTGCTAGGTCCGTTCACCCCGGCCACACCGAGTATGAGATTGCCGGCCTGCTGGCAGGAGAAGCGGAGACCCGCGGCGTTGAAGCGATCGTCAACCTCATTGCTGTGGACGAACGCATATTTAACTTCCGTCACCCCCTCCCCACCGATAAAAAACTTGACCATTATGTCATGATGGTCCTATGCGGACGCCGCGGGGGGCTGGTCTGCTCGCTGACGCGATTCGTTTACTTTGGCAAATTGCCCGATGAAATTCGTTGTAAAAAGGAAGCGGTTGCCTATGTGGACGCGTCTCTGATTGCTGCCACACGTCCGGGCAGTACCCTCGGGCAGGTTTTTAAGATCGCACAGGAAGCCTATGCTGCGGTTGGTTACGCTGACGAGTGGCAATTGCATCATCAGGGCGGCCCAGCAGGTTACGAGCCGCGCGAATATGTAGCCACTCCTGATTCCAAAGACACAGTCATCGCCGGTCAAGTCTACGCTTGGAACCCCTCCATCACCGGAAGCAAGTCTGAGGATTCGGTTTTGATCGGCCAAGGCGGATTTGAGGTTCTATCTACCATTCCGAACTGGCCGATGGTGAAGGTTGATGTGGCTGGTCAGATCATCGAACGACCGGATATACTGATCGTGAATTAATTCCTCAAATGAAATCCCTCCGTCTCCACAATCCTGGTGATTTACGCCTGCATGAAGAGCCTGTTCCGGTTCCCGGGGAAGGAGAAAAGTTGTTGCGTGTCACAGCCGTGGGTATCTGCGGCTCGGACCTGCACTGGTTCAACGAGGCAGGGATTGGGGACACTCGCTTGGAGAAACCACTGGTACTCGGGCATGAGTTTACCGCCCTAACCGATGAAGGTGAGCGTGTGGCGGTTGATCCATCCATCACATGCGGGGTCTGTGAGTATTGCAAACGGGGTGATCCTAATCTATGTAAAAATCTGATTTTTGCTGGGCACGGTAACCAGGATGGTGCACTGCGCGAGCAAATGGCTTGGCCAAGGCGCTGCTTGTTTCCAATACCTGACCAGATGTCATACACTGACGGGGTTATGCTGGAACCGTTGGGAATTGCCATCCATGCTGTGGACTTGGCTCACCTGAAGGTCGGCATGTCAGTTGGCGTCTTTGGCTGCGGTCCGATTGGTTTGCTTATTCTCCAGCTGGCGCGGCTGGCTGGTGTGAACAAAATTCTTGCCACAGACATCCTCCCACACCGTGTGGAGGCGGCACGCGCCCTTGGGGCGGATGAAACCCATTTGGTAGAAGACAACTTCGGTGATCGGGAACTGGCATTGCTTGATGGGCGGGAGCTGGATGTAGTCTTTGAGGCGGCCGGGGAAAACGCAGCGGTTGAGATGGCAGTCGCTGCTGCGTGTCCGGGTGGGAAGGTGATACTGGTGGGCATTCCACCCGACGACCGAACCTCGTTCACTGCATCGCTTGCGCGGCGTAAGGGCTTGACCCTCAAACTGGTAAGAAGGATGAAGCTCACTTACCCGCGCGCCATCCAATTGATCGAGAGTGGGAAAGTGAATGTGCGTTCGCTGGTCACACACACATTCTCCCTCGAACACGCTGCTGAAGCCTTCGCTGTTGCTGCACGACGAGATGGTCTGAAAGTCATTATCAACCCATAAATGGAGGCTCGTATGACGAAATATGCTATCGGTGTGGATTTCGGCACTGAAACGGGACGAGCTGTGCTGGTAGATGTGGCTGACGGCAGGGAGGTTGCTACGGCCGTTTACCCCTACTTGCATGGCGTTATCGACGAGAAACTTCCCATCCCAGGTGAAGAAATCCACCTTGAACCGGACTGGGCATTGCAGGATCCCCAAGATTATATTCGAACCTTCCAGAGCACCATCCCAGCGGTGCTCGAGCAGTCAAAAGTGAAACCGGAAGACGTGATCGGCATCGGGATTGACTTCACTGCCTGCACCATGCTGCCGGTTAAGCAGGATGGTACGCCGTTGTGCGAACTGCCGGAGTTCCGCCAGCAGCCACACGCCTGGGTTAAACTGTGGAAACACCACGCTGCCCAGCCCGAAGCGGACAAGATCAACGCGACTGCCCGCAAAATGAGTCAAAAGTGGCTCGACCGCTATGGCGGTAAGATTTCATCAGAATGGTTCTTCTCGAAGGTATTACAAATTCTGAATGAAGCTCCGGAAATCTACGCCGCTGCTGACCGGCTGCTTGAAGCCGCTGACTGGGTCGTCTGGCAGTTGACCGGCGTAGAAACCCGTAACTCCTGCACTGCCGGTTACAAGGCACTTTGGTCCAAGCGGGATGGTTTCCCGGATAGCTCCTACTTCAAAGCCCTTGATCCACGACTTGAGAATGTAGTGGATGAGAAGATGACCCGCGACATCCAGCCAATTGGGAATCGTGCGGGCGGGCTGAGCGAACAGGCTGCTAGATGGACCGGCCTTAATCCCGGCATGGCGGTCGCTATCGCTAATGTGGACGCCCATGTGGCCGTACCGGCAGCGACGGTCACCGGTCCCGGACGCATGGTCATGATCATGGGCACCAGCATCTGTCACATGGTGCTGGGCTCCGAGGAGCACATCGTCCCGGGCATGTGCGGGTATGTCGAAGATGGCATCATCCCCGGTTTATTCGGTTACGAAGCTGGGCAGTCGTGCGTGGGCGACCACTTCGCCTGGTTCGTGGAGAACTGTATTCCAGGCAGATATGAGCAAGAAGCGAAAGAGAGTGGCATTGATATCCATCAATTGCTTGAGGACAAGGCTGCGAAACTGAAACCAGGTGAATCTGGCTTGCTAGCCTTGGACTGGTGGAATGGTAATCGCAGTGTGTTGGTAGACGTCAACCTGACTGGTCTTCTGCTTGGTGCTACACTGGCTACCAAGGCAGAAGAGATTTACCGTGCCCTGATCGAAGCCACTGCTTATGGGACACGCGTGATCGTGGACACCTTCCAGAAGAACAGCGTGCCAATCCACGAACTGGTGGCTTGCGGCGGTTTGCCCGAGAAGAACAAGCTGCTGATGCAAATCTACGCCGACGTGACCGGGCGCGAGATTAAAGTGACTGCATCGAAACAAACACCCGCCCTCGGGTCCGCCATGTTTGGAGCGGTGGCGGCTGGCAAGTCCGCAGGCGGCTACGATACCATCTATGACGCTGCACAGACCATGGCCCATCTCAAGGATGAAACCTTCAAGCCCAATCCTGAGAACCAGAAAGTCTACGACGAACTCTTTGCTGAATATCTGCGGCTACACGATTACTTCGGCCGTGGTGAAAATGACGTAATGAAAACCTTGAAGCGTATAAAAGTCGAGGCCAAACATGCTAGATGAACTGCGTGCGGAGATTTGTCGATTGCATGCTGAGTTACCGCGCAACAACCTGGTGGCATGGACGAGCGGTAACGTCAGCGGTCGGGATCCCGAGACCGGTTTCGTTGTCATCAAACCAAGCGGAATTCGCTATGAAGATTTGACTCCCGAGTCGATGTGCGTGGTGAACTTGGAGGGAAAGGTGATCGAAGGGAAGAACAAGCCTTCCTCCGACACCTTTGCACATGTTTACGTCTACCGCCACCGGCCAGACGTGAATGGCATCGTCCATACCCATTCAACCTTTGCCACCGCTTGGGCAGCAGTTGGCAAGCCTATCCCAGCTGTACTGACAGCCATCTGTGATGAGTTTGGAGGTCCAATTCCGGTCGGGGAGTATGCCAAAATTGGTGGGGACGAAATCGGGCAGGAAATCCTACGATCGATTGGATCCAGCACAGCCATCCTGATGAAAAATCATGGTGTATTCACAATCGGCAGGACTCCTGAGGGAGCAGTCAAGGCAGCCGTTATGGTTGAAGATGTGGCCCACACAGTATTCCTTGCCCTGCAGCTCGGTCAGCCGGACGAGATTCCGCTTGAGGAAATCGCCCGCGCCCACCGCCGCTATCTTGAGGAGTATGGTCAGTAAGCACGCGGTACTATAGGACATGGATGGCGTCCTGGTGAACAGCGGTGAGCTGCATTTTCAGTCCTGGCTGGAAACGCTGACAGCTCTGTCTATACTATTCGACCGTGACAAATTCCGCTTGATCTTTGGGATGAACAATACTGGGATCCTGACTATTCAACTGTGAAAACCGCCTGATGTGGATTTCCTGGAGAGGGTCAGTAACCGTAAAGAGAGTTTATTTCGACAGCTAATCCATGGACACCTGCAGCTTCTACCGGGGACGCTGTAATGATTAAGTCGGTTACAGGAGAGGGGAATTTTCCAGGCAGTAGCATCCTCGGCACCTCATGCGAATATCGTAGCCACGGTGGACGACCTGAATATCCGGCATTACTTCTCAGCCTTGATTTCTGCTAATTCTATGCCCGGGAAACCCGATCCAGCAGTCTTTCTCGAAGCTGCCCTGAACCTGATGGATCTCCGAGCGGCGGACTGTCTGATGACCGGCGACCGGTTGGAGACCGACGTGAATATGGGCCAGGAGGCGTGCATGTCCACCGCACTGACGCTGACCGGTGCCGCTCCTGAATCTGCCCTGGCGGGCTCGTCCATCCGGCCGACCTGCGTCCTGCACCATTTGAGTGACCTGCTGCCGTAACCTCGCCATTCCTGCCGAGATCAACAGCCAGGCCTGGCTGGACTCAGCTCTCCCTTCTTGTATATGTCCGGTCCCTGATCTTTGAGGGTAAAACCTCCCTCGAGCGCAAGCCGTAAATCATCAAAAAGGTGATCGCCTACAACGAGGTCCCCCTATTGAAAAGTCACATTTCCCTCAAAACTGCCGAGAAACACCCCACTCATATCTTTGAGAAACTGGCAGTGAGAAATCATGCAAAGGCGTTGGTACGTGCGTAGTATTGAGTTTTATGGTATCTTTCAGTCATAGAGATCATTAATTCACATGCACTTTTTGTGGGACATGGAAACAGCTCACTTGAAAATCCGTGCATATACGCGTAAATCCGCACTCTCAATTCTACAAGCGAGGTCAATCTCATGAACAAAACAACTTTTGCACTGTTCTTTGCCAACCGTGGTTTCTTCCCGGCATCTTTGATCGCCAGTGCTCGCGAGGAGATGAAGCGTGAGCTGAACGCCCTCGGGCACGAAGTCTTGATGTTGGATACCGAAGCCACGCGTTATGGCGCAGTCGAAACGCCGCAGGAGGGCGAGGTCTACGCAAACTTCCTGCGGGCCAACCGTGGCAAGTTTGGCGGCGTGATCGTTTGCCTGCCTAACTTCGGCGACGAGACTGGGGCGGTGGCTGCTTTACAGGAAAGCGGTGTGCCGGTCTGGATTCAAGCCTACCCCGACGAATACGATAAGATGAGTCCGACTCTGCGGCGCGACTCGTTCTGCGGTAAGATTTCGATCATGGACGTGTTTCGCCAGTATGGCGTGAAGTTCACTGCTCTCAAGCCGCACACTGTCAAACCTGGCAGCCAGCGTTTTAATGCAAACGTAGACGAGTTTGACCGCATCTGCCAGGTAGTGGGTGGCGTTAAGGGCATGGTCGTTGGCGCGATCGGGGCGCGCACCACTCCCTTCAAGACCGTGCGAATTGACGAGGTTGCTTTGCAGCGACACGGCGTTACTGTCGAGACCTTTGACCTGTCGGATATTTTCCTGCGCATGAAAGTCATCAAGCCGGAAGAGACTGCCTATGGTGAAAAGGCCAAAAAACTGCGCGCCGCCTCTTCCTGGCAGGATGTGCCAGGGCAAGCCTTCGATAACCTGGTGCGGCTGGGTGTCACGCTGGATAAACTGGCCGAAGAGGCCAGGTTGGATGCTATGGCAATCCGCTGCTGGACGGAAATGCAGTTGCAAATGGGCATCAGCCCCTGTGTGGCGATGGGCCTACTCAACGAGACCGGCCTGGCCGCCGCCTGCGAGGTGGATCTGGGCAACGCCGTGGCCATGCGGGCGCTTCACCTCGCCTCCTACGAACCAGTCGGCTTGCTGGATTGGAACAACAACTACGGCGAAGAAGACGACAAGTGCATCCTATTCCACTGCGGTCCGATGCCGCCAAGTCTGATGGAGGGCCAAGGACGCGTAGCCGACCACGCCATCCTGGCAAACGCGGTCGGCCAGGGGAACGGTTTCGGCTGCAATGTGGGCCGCATCAAGCCAATGGACTTCACTTTCAGCAGCCTGATGACCGATGAAGGCCGCGTGAAAATGTATATGGGCGAGGGTCGCTTTACCTCTGACCCGATCCCGGACAACTTCTTCGGCGTGGGCGGGGTGGCTGAGATCCGCAATTTGCAGGACGTGCTATTCCACATCGGTAAAAACGGGCACCGGCACCATGTCAGCATAACACCCGGACAGGTCCAGAGTCCACTGTGTGAGGCTCTGGGGAACTATCTCAACTTCGAAGTGGCGCTCCCGCAGAACTAGTTTCATGTCGATGAGACCGAAGATCGGAGATCAGTCACATGCGAACCATTGCAGAGATCGTTCATAAAGCCTACAGCTTCGGTCTAGCCATCCCGGCTTTCAATATCCCATACCTGCCAATGATGGAGCCGGTGGTGAGGGCGGTCATCGATTCAAATTCCTTTGCCCTGGTAGCCGTTGCCCGCCTGGAATGGCTCAAATTCGAAAGCCGGGACCTCCGCTCCGTGGCGGAAGAGTTCGCCAAATGGCGCAACCCCGATCATGTCCGCCTGCACCTCGATCACGTGCCGGTAATTGATGAAGACGACCTGCACGTTGACTATCTGCCGATCTTTCGGGAGGCACTTGCCCTGGGCTACGAATCGATAATGATTGACGGCTCTCGCCTGCCGTTAGACGAAAATATCCGCGCCACGTGCCAGGCTGTCGAGCTAGCACACGCCGCCGGGGTTCCAGTGGAAGCAGAACTCGGAGCGGTGTTCGGTCACGCGGCTGGGCAGTTGCCTCCGTATGAAGAACTTTTTGCCTCGGGCAAAGGGTTCACCGATGTGGGCGAGGCAGGGCAGTTTGTATATGCCACGCACTGCGACTGGCTATCGGTCGCCGTGGGCAATATTCATGGTGCGATCGTGGCGGGTCAAAAAGACCGGAAGAAAGTCGAGGCGCGCCTGGATTTGGACCGGCTGAAGGAGCTGAAAATAGCGGCGGGCATCCCGCTGGTGCTGCACGGCGGTTCTGGTATCCGGCAGGAGAATGTGCGTCTCGCCATGCAGGATGGTATCGCCAAGATCAATGTTGCAACAGAGATCCGCCAGACGTACGAGATGGCATTTAGGGAAGTGGGCAGCATTTCTAGGGCACAGGACGTCGTGTACACCCGCACCCGCTGGGTCCTGGAAGAATGGCTGGGAGTGGCTGGGATCCAGAAGGCGGTGGTGGAACAATGAGCCTTCTGGGAATTGACGTTGGCACCGGCGGCTGTAAAGCTGCGGTTTTTTCGGAAGATGGGCAACTGCTCGGACTGGCATACGAGGAGTACGACTATAAACACTCGCGGCCGGGTTGGGCAGAGCTGGATACATTCCAGGTCTGGCGTCAGGTTAAACGCACGATCGGACAGGCGGTGGCGGATGCCAGGGGTGATCCCGTCAAGGCCTTGTGTGTCTCGTCGCTGGGTGAGACCGTCGTGCCGGTAACTGCCGACCGCAGTATTCTCGGGCCCGCCTTATTGAATTTTGATGTGCGCGGTGAGGAATATCTCGACGAATTACGGGACTTGATCCGCGACGAGCAGTTATACCAGATTAACGGGAACACACTTGGCAACCAATATACGCTGACCAAGTTAAAGTGGCTGAAGCAGCACCAGCCTGACCTTTACCGGCAGACCCCACTCTTCCTGCTCTGGAGCGGTTTCGTCTCCTTTATGTTGGGTGCTGACGCCAAAGCGGATTACTCACTGGCGAACCGCACACTGCTTTTCGATCTCGAACGCAGTGATTGGTCGGATGAAATCCTGGATCTGGCGCACCTGGACCGGGAGAAGCTGCCACCCACGGTTTCCTCCGGGGTGGTGATTGGTTCGGTGGCAAGGGTCATTGCTGCTGAGCTGGGTTTGCCAGCGGGCATTCCCATCGTCAGCGGCGGGCACGATCAGTGCTGTAATGGTATCGGTTGCGGTGTTGTCGCGCCGGGACAGGCCATGTATGGCATGGGCACCTACTTGTGCCTGATGCCGGTTTTTGGGCAGCGGCCCGAAACAGAGGTCATGCTCGCGCGCGGTTTGAACACCGAGCACCACGTCATTTCGGGGAAGTATGTCAGCTTTCTATACAACCAGGGAGGGTCACTGGTCAAATGGTTCCGCAACACGTTTGCCGCTGCAGAACGCCAGCACACCCAGGCCAACGGACAAGACCTGTACGTAGCTTTGATGTCGGAAATGCCCGAGGATGTAAGTCGGGTGATGGTGCTGCCTCATTTTGCGGTCACTGGCCCACCAGACTTCATCGCCGATTCATGCGGCGTAATGGCTGGCCTGAAATTGGAAACTTCACGCGGTGAGATTTTGAAGGGTCTCATTGAGGGGATGACGTTTTACATCCGTGCGACCTTTGAAACGCTTGCAGGGGCGGGTATCGAGGTTGCGGATTTCCGCGCCGTCGGCGGCGGCAGCAAATCGGATGTCTGGATTCAGATCAGCGCCGACATTTTGGGGCTGCCATTTGTGCGGCTCAAAATCAAAGAGGCGGGTGTCTTGGGCGCGGCCATCCTGGCGGGGGTGGGATGCGGCGTCTTCCCCTCGCTGGAAGCTGGTGTCGAGACCATGGTCCAATTGGACCGGACTTTCTACCCTGAACCGAAAAAGCAGGGTTTATACAACGAGCGTTTTGCCAAATACCAGCGCCTGTGGCCATTGATGGCCGATTATTTGCGCGACCTGGCGGCGTGAAAAGAACAGAAGCATACTGGGAATTGCTCTATTTGAAGTGAGGAGGTGGTATTCCGTCAATCACGTATACAGCATAACCATTCACCTTTCATCAACCTAAGGAAAGGTATTCTTATGGCAAATCTCTTCAATCGTTCCTGGACACCTTCGGAATTGTTGAACTACGTAGGAGACCTGTCTCAAATCACCGGGATCAAACTATGCGAATGGGCGGAAGGTGTCGAACGCGGCCTGCGCGTCGCCGACGTCTGCACCGGGTCGGGACTGACCTTCAGTGTGTTGCTCAATCGCGGCATGGACATCGGGCTGACGTCGTACAAAGGCATGCCGCTGGCATGGGTCTCCCCTACCGGCTTCAGCCACCCGATGTACTTCGACCCACAAGACCTCCAATGGCTGCGCACCTTCGGCGCTGGGCTGCTGACCGCCTGCGGTTTGACTTTCGCCGGTGAACCTGGCGAAGATGACGGCGAGCCGTTGGGACTGCATCTGACCCGCAAGAGATAACACGGTCATTTGCAGGTTAAAATAGACAGAGGCGATCATGATGTCCTTAATTGTTTCAAACTTAACTTGCGAATATCGAATCAATCCGCTTGGGATTGATGTGCTCCAGCCTCGCTTGAGCTGGCAATTGGAAAGCAATCAACGTGGCACTCGTCAGACGGCTTATCGCATCCTCGCCGCCGGATCCGAGACCGCTCTCTCTGGTGATGACGTGCTGTGGGATAGTGGCAAGGTTACATCTGATCAATCCATTCATGTGACATATGGAGGTCCAGGGCTTGTGTCCGGTCAACGTGTATATTGGAAGGTATGGGTTTGGGATGAGGGCGGGCAGGAGGCTGAAAGCACTCCTGCCTGGTGGGAAATGGGCCTATTGGAACAAACCAACTGGCAGGGACAATGGATCGGTGCGCCTTTTGCCGGTGGTCCAAGGACTACCAGTCCGGCTCTATATCTTAGGAAGGAATTCGGTGTTACCAAACAAATCGTTTCCGCACGTCTGTATGCAACAGCCCTCGGTCTATATGAGTGTTACCTGAATGGTAAACGCGTGGGGGACGCGCTTCTCACACCTGGTTGGACGGATTACAACATACGGATTCAGTACCAGGTTTATGATGTAACTGCTTTCATCCATTCGGGGGCGAATGTAATTGGTGCGATCCTAGGCGATGGGTGGGCCGTGGGACATATCAGTTGGGTAGGTCGACAACGTTATACAGATCGCCCGCGGCTATTGGCACAAATTATTCTAATCTACACTGATGGTAGTCAGGAGATCATTGCATCCGACAAAAGCTGGAAAATAACACAGAGCCCCATCTTGGAATCGGATATGATGATGGGCGAAAGCTATGATGCGAGGCGAGAATTAACAGATTGGTGCAAGTCTGGCTACGATGATGGTTCTTGGTGGTCTGCGGAAGTTTTTCCAGCTCATGATGCGGTGTTGGTGGCTACAAATGGGCCCGCAGTAAAATTCCAGGAAGTATTGCGGCCAATGAATATCCGTGAAATTCCAGACTTTGTAAACCAGCGCTGGATTTTCGATCTGGGTCAGAACATGGTCGGTTGGGTACGTCTACGTGTTCGCGGAGAAAAAGGAGTGACAGTTTCCATTCGGTATGCAGAAATTCTCAATCCTGATGGAACACTGTATACCGCAAATCTGCGCACCGCTCGCAATACTGACTATTACACCTTGAAGGGAGGCGAGGAGGAAGTCTGGGAACCACATTTTCTGTTCCATGGCTTTCGTTATGTCGAATTATCGGGCTTCCCCGGTATTCCAACGGAGGGAACAGTTACTGGAATTGTCATCCATTCTGATATACCCCCAACTGGTACATTTGAATGTTCCGATCCATTGATTAACCAACTTCAACACAATATCATTTGGGGGCAAAAGGGTAACTTTGTGGACGTTCCCACTGACTGCCCACAAAGAGATGAGCGCTTGGGTTGGACGGGGGATGCCCAGGTCTTTATCCGCACTGCGGCTTTCAATATGAATGTTGCCGGCTTTTTTACGAAGTGGACGCGTGACCTGGAAGATGCTCAATATCCTGATGGGGCCTACCCGGCAGTGGCTCCTAATCCTTCGGTTTGGTCGATCAGAGATGGTGGCCCGGCCTGGGCCGACGCTGGTGTGATCTGTCCCTGGACGATATACCAGTGCTATGGCGACACCCACTTGCTCGAAGCACATTATGCCTCGATGCAGCGTTTCATCGAGTTTTTATCCCAGACAAGTCAGGATGGGTTACGCTGCTACACTGGATATACGGGCTGGCTTGGTTTTGGCGATTGGCTCGCCCTAGATGGAAGTGATGGACGTGAAGGTGGAACGTCCAAGGAATTGATTGGCACAGCTCTTTTTGCTTATAGCAGCCACCTGCTTGCAAAGATCGCACACATTTTAGGCAAGGGTGAGGATGCAGAGCGCTATGACAAATTGTCCAAGCAAGTTAGCGAAGCATTTGTCAAACGCTTTGTTCTTCCCGATGGTACGCTTAAGGGAGGAACACAGACCTCCTATGTCCTTGCCCTGCAATTCGATTTACTCCCCCAGGCTCTTCGCGCAATCGCTGCGGCCGAACTAGTGCGAAATATCAGGCAGAGGGATAATCATCTCAGCACTGGTTTTGTAGGCACCCCTTACCTCAATTGGGTTTTGAGTGAGGTAGATCATTTAGATACCGCTTACGCGTTATTGAAACAAACTACCTGGCCTTCGTGGCTCTACTCTGTCACCCAAGGGGCAACGACGATCTGGGAACGCTGGGATGGCTGGACACATGATAAGGGCTTTCAGGATCCGGGGATGAACTCATTCAACCATTACGCCTATGGTGCCGTTGGTGCCTGGATGTATGCTGATATCGGTGGTATTGATCTTGACCCAGAGCAGCCCGGCTACAAACACATCATCATGCACCCTCAACCCGGGGGTGGATTAACCTATGCAAAAGCGGGGCTACGCTCGCTGTATGGATTGATCTGGAGCGAATGGACTCTGCAGAATGATACTTTTGACTGGCAAATTACAGTTCCAGCGAATACTACTGCGACAGTTTATGTGCCTGCGAAGGAGGTATCACATGTTGCCGAAAATGGGCATTCTGTCGACAAGGTACAAGGGATAACTTTTTTGCGCATGCAAAATGGGTTTGCGGTTCTTGCAGTCGAGTCCGGGTCATACTCTTTTTCAAGCCAATTCGATTAACCTCAAGGTTCAACAGAGGCTGTGATGTCACCGCAAAATTACCTGGCTCTCGACTTGGGTGCTGAAAGTGGGCGTGCGATTGTCGGCACCATTGAAAACAGAAAACTCAGTATCACAGAGACCTACCGCTTTGTTAATTCTCCTATTCGCACCCCTGATGGGTTGTACTGGGATGTCCTGCACCTGTGGAGCGAAATTAAATCTGGTATTTCTGTGTCTGCCTTGAAATTCGATAGAATTTTAGGTGGAATCGGCTTGGATGCTTGGGGGGTAGATTTTGCCTTGCTTGACAAGCATGGCTCGCTATTATCCAACCCATTTCATTATCGCGACGCGCGAACAAATGGCATGTTGGATGAGGCTTTTCGACGTATGCCGCGCGCACTAATTTTTGCCAATACCGGTATTCAATTCATGCAGATCAACACTCTTTATCAATTGCTGGCAATGTCAATCCAAAAATCTCCGCTGTTTGATGTGGCGAAAACTTTTGTGACCATTCCCGATCTGTTCAACTACTGGCTAAGCGGACAAATCACCAATGAATTCACCAACGCGACAACGACTCAATGTCTCGATCCGATGAAGCGGGATTGGGCGAAACCTGTTCTTGACGCTCTAAATATTCCCTCGCATCTTTTCGGACCGATTACCGATTCCGGTTCCCTGATCGGGACTCTGCTCCCGAACATCGCCGAAGAGACAGGCGCGAGCGGAGTCCAAATCGTCGTTCCCGCATGTCACGATACAGGCTCTGCGGTGGTCGCAGTCCCGAGCCAGAATCAGGATTTCGCCTGGCTCAGTTCAGGGACATGGTCCATCATGGGTGCCGAGGTCCGCCAGCCTTCTTTAGACGAAAAAGCTTTGCAATACAACTTTACCAACGAAGGCGGCGTATTCGGTACCTGGCGACTCTCCAAGAACATCACGGGGCTGTGGCTGGTACAGGAGTGCAGACGCGAATGGAACCTGTCGTACGATGCATTAACCCAACTCGCCGCAGAAGCGAAACCTTTCTTGGCTGTGATCGACCCAGATAGCGATGTTTTCTTACATCCGGGTGACATACCTGAAAAAATCCGAGCTTATTGTGCTGATTCAAACCAGCCTGTTCCGCAGACGCAAGGTGAAATCGTGCGCGTGGCATTGGAAAGCCTGGCTATCAAATACCGTTTCGTGCTCGAGCGGCTGGAAGAGCTGATCGGAAAGCGCCTTGAACCACTACACATCACCGGGGGTGGGACGAGGAACCGCCTACTCAACCAGTTCACGGCGGACGCCATTGGGCGGACGGTTGTCACCGGCCCAGTCGAGGCGACCGCGATCGGCAATATTCTTATGCAAGCGATCACTCTGGGACAGCTCGACTCGCTGGGAGAAGCCCGCCTGCTGGTGCGCCGATCCTTTGAGATTGAAGAGTACTATCCGAGGAAGCAGGACGGGTGGGAAAAAGCTTATGGTAAACTACTATCCGCATCGCTGTGCTAACGTCAGAACGATGAAAGGAAGATCCTGATGTTAAATCCACCTTATCCTGAACTCGATGATCTCACGCACATGATGGGCGAGGCGGGGGAGGGGTTGAGCAGTGAAGAGATCCGCGCGATTTGCAGAACCTTCAATATCAAGCAGGATATTATTTAAGGACAGCTTTCATGAACCATACATCAGAATCCCAAATTCAAACTGCATATGAGCTCGCCAGAGAACGCTATGCCGCCCTGGGTGTGAATACGGAAGCCGCCCTCGCCCGACTTGATTCAATCTCAATCAGTTTGCACTGCTGGCAGGGGGACGACGTGAGCGGTTTTGAAAACCCAGGCAGTGAGCTGACCGGTGGGATCGCTGCCACCGGTAATTATCCTGGCAAGGCGCGCAACGCCGACGAACTGCGCCGTGACCTGGATCTGGTCTACCAGATGCTGCCGGGTCGACACCGCCTGAACTTGCACGCTATTTATCTAGAGACGGATACAAAGGTCGAACGAAACCAGATTGAACCCCGTCATTTCTCGAGTTGGGTGGACTGGGCAAAAGCAAATGACCACGGTCTGGACTTCAATCCGACCTGCTTTTCGCATCCCCTGGCCGCGGACGGTTTCACCCTCTCTCACCGCGATTCGGCCATCCGCCGTTTCTGGGTGGAACACTGCATCGCCAGCCGCAAGATCGGGGAATATTTCGGGCGTAAGCTTGGGACCCCAGCTGTGACCAACATCTGGATCCCGGATGGTTACAAGGACACCCCTGCTGACCGCTTGGGGCCCCGCCAGCGTCTGTTGGAGTCCCTGGACGCCATCCTCGCAGAGAAGATCGACCCGCGGCTTAACCTGGACGCGGTTGAACCCAAGCTTTTTGGCCTGGGTTCGGAGAGCTACGTAAGCGGCTCGATGGAGTTCTACCTGGCGTATGCCGTCAGCCGGAAAATCCTATTGACCCTCGACAGTGGGCACTTCCACCCCACTGAGAGCATCGCTGACAAGATTCCCTCGCTCCTGCTCTACCTGGAAGGACTCCTGCTCCACGTCAGTCGGGGGGTGCGCTGGGACAGCGACCACGTAGTGACATTCAGTGATGACCTGCAGGCCATCGCCCGGGAAGCTGTCCGCTGCCAGGCGTTGGAGCGCATTCATTTTGGGCTGGATTATTTCGATGCCAGCCTGAACCGTATTGCAGCCTGGACGATCGGGGCGCGCAACACTCTGCTGGCGCTACTAACAGCACTGCTCGAACCGGTTGAACGCCTCAATAAGTTTGAAATGGAAGTTGACTTCTCCAACCGCCTGGCCTTGCAGGAAGAATTGAAATCCATGCCGTTCAGTGCCGTCTGGGATGCCTATTGCGCTCGCAAGAGCGTTCCCCTGGGGATAGACTTTATGACCGCGATCAAAGATTATGAGAAGCGCGAACTAGCAGGCAGGGGTTAATATGCCGGTTGTCAAGTTCTATGCCAACCTGCGCCGAATAACTGGCGCAAAAGAGAAGGTCGTCCCAGGCACCAGCCTGCAGGCGATCCTGGAGGCACTGACGTGCGACTTTCCGGACTTGCAGGCTTTTCTCCTTGACGGCGACCGGATCCGGGCGATAATCACCCTCAATGGTCACACCCTCGACCTGCAGACTGCTCTTGAAACCCCGGTCTCAGAACAGGACCAGATCGCCATCTTTCCGCCCATTTCGGGCGGGCAACAACATAAGGAATATAAACATGAGTGGTTGGGCTGAAAAGATATTGGATATTGATCTAACCAGCGGAACAATCAAGACCTACCCGCTGGACATGGAGATGGCGCGCCTGTTCGTCGGCGGGCGTGGTCTGGGAGCGCGCCTGTTATGGGATCTGGTTAGTCCGGGTGTGGATCCACTTTCTTCCGAAAATGTGCTTGTCTTTACCAACGGTCCGCTGACGGCGACCGGCTACCAGACCAGCAATCGCTTTTCGGTCAGCACAAAGAGCCCGCTAACCGGCACGATCCTGGACGCCAATTCCGGTGGTTTCTGGGGAATGCAGTTCCGCAAGACCGGGCATGCCGTTTTGATCGTGCGCGGCCGGGCGGAACGTCCCGTCTGGATCGAAATCATACAAGACAGGGCGACTATTCATGAGGCGGCGGAACTGTGGGGGATGCGTGTGCTGGCCGTGACCGAAAAACTAGGCCAGAACAAGAACCACCGTAACGTGCTCACCATCGGCCCGGCAGGCGAGAACCTGAGTTGCATAGCTGCCATCATGAACGACGGGGAACGCGCCTTGGCGCGCGGCGGCCCCGGGGCTGTAATGGGTTCCAAGAATCTCAAGGCGATCGTCGTCGAGGGGAATGAAAAGCCGGAGATCGTGGATCAGGAACGATTCAAGTTCATGCTGTACGAAGCCCGCAAACTCCTAGCGGCCAACCCGCTCACCAGCCAGGCCCTACCCGAGTTTGGCACATCGGTCATGTTGAACATCGTCAATAACATCGGCGCGCTGCCTACCCGTAACAGCCAGCAGACTCAGTTCGAGCAGATTGAGGCCATCTGCGGGGAAACGCTGACGGAGAAGTACCTGATCAGGAAGGCTGCCTGCTGGGCCTGCCCGATCGCCTGCACACGCATCAGCAAGACGGATAAAGTCGAGGGCGAGGGACCGGAGTTCGAAACCGCTTGGGCCTTTGGGGCGCAGTGCGGGGTTGGCGACCTGGAAGCCATCATCGAAGCCAATCATGTCTGTAACGACTTGGGTTTCGACACGATATCAGCCGGTTCAACCATCGGCTGCGCGATGGAGATGAGTGAAAAAGGTTACGTCGACTCGGATCTGCGCTTTGGCCGCGGCGACATGTTAGTCTCCACGCTGGAGGAGATGGCCGCCCGCCGCGGTCTGGGGGCTGATCTTGCTGATGGAAGCCTGCGCTTTGCTACGAAGTATGGCTACCCTGAACTCTCCATGTCGGTCAAGGGAATGGAAATACCCGCCTACGATGCGCGTGGGTTGCAAGGACAAGGCCTGCTGTTCGCCACCTCCAACCGAGGAGGTTGTCATATGCGTGGTAACATGCTCGGCTTGGAAGTCCTCGGTCTGCCGAAATTGATCGACCGCTTCCAGGTCCAGGGCAAGTCCAGCTTTGTCATTCTGCACCAGAATATTGCCGCTGCGATCGACTCGCTCGTGCTGTGCAAGTTCACCAACATGGGGGTGGCAGAGGAGTACTTTGCACGTGTCCTGACTGCCGTGACCGGGTTCCCCTATGCCACCGGGGACTTGATCAAGGCGGGGGAGCGGGTTTGGAATCTGGAGAAGCTTTATAATCTGCGGGAAGGATTTACCAAGGAACAGGATAGCCTGCCGCCACGTTTGTTGAACGAACCGGTGGCGGACGGACCTTCCAAGGGCTGGGTGTCTCACCTGGAGCCCATGCTGAAGGAATATTATCGCACGCGCGGCTGGGACGAGAATGGTGTCCCGAAACGGCAGAAATTGGAAGAATTAAGCCTGGCGGATCTGGTATAGGAGGTAGTTATGGTTGACGAACGGATTTATGAAATGTTCCGCGAAATTGGCCGCGACCTTTACACCGCCAATATGGTTTCATCGCATGGCGGCAATTTAAGCATCCGCCTGGGTGACCGGGTGGTTATCAAGCGGCGCGGGGCGATGCTTGGGAATCTTAAGCAACATGATTTGATTGAAACCCGCCTCGATAAAAACGACAGCGGGGTGGCATTGGCCTCGACCGAGTTGCTTGTCCATCGCACGATATACCTGAACACCCCCGCGCTGGCGATTTGTCACTGTCATCCGCGTACTGCAATTGCTTTCTCGCTTTCACGTGATGAAATTGTACCAATTGATAATGAAGCCTCGTATTTACTAAAGAAAATCCCGGTAGTGACGGAAGAATTTCCTTCCGGCACACCGCAAATGGCGAATAAAGTGGCTGAGGTACTGAAGAATTACAAAATCATCATGCTACGCGGACACGGCAGTTTCGCCATTGGCCAGACGCTGGATGAAGCTTTTTTCTGGTCATCCACGCTGGAAGAGGCCTGCCAGATTGCCTTGTGTGTCAAGCAAATCAACGAGCCGTTCATCGAGTACCGCGGGATGAGCGATTCGTATAATAAATTCTAGAACAGATTCTGCAAGGGCGACCTTCCCCGGCACAACCAGATTACCCAAGCTCAACTTTTCATCACCTGTCTCGGTGACCAGTTTTACACCTCCACGCTCACTCATTTCCGACTTCGACTCCAGAATTTGGTAATAATTGTGTGATTTCTTCCACCAAGATCTGCCCTACGGCAGATTTTTGCTGATAATCCCCCACTTTTGCTGTTTTTAAGAAACACAACAATTCAACCGAAAATAATTAATTCCAGGGAGTGCCAACACACACTGCCAAATCAAAGACCAGGTGCTGTTATTTTAAATTGCATTTGACTGGCTAGATGAGGTATTTTGGTAACAGGACAATTATTCTTCAAGTGAATTAAATCTGCTTTAGAACATCGTCCACGATTGCCTCGAGGGTTTTTGCTTGTGTCCGGGCATGAACTGCCTCATCCTGCTTCTATGTAAATTGCACTTCCAATTCGATATACAGATCGGAGGCGCGGTCTTTTATCTCTTGGACACTGGCGAGGTTATTCATGATGATAAAAAGCAATTCAAGTGCATACTCAAGACGACCTTCTTTCGATTGCAGCCTCGCGATTCAGACCAGCGCTTCGAGTCTGACGTGGGCTCCCTGGGTTTCGGTTGCAATCTGGAATGCCTCGTGCCAGACGTGTCCGGCTTCGGCGTCATTTCCCAGCGCTGGAAGACTTCGGCCCATCTCAGTTAGAGCACCTGCTACATCCCGCCGTGCTCCAAAGGCCATGAAAGCAGTTCGCAGCAAAATCCACTTCATCACCGAAAGGAAGCGATTGAGCAATCTATTTTCCGAAGTGATAAAATTCCTCAATCGAGTAATACGGGGATGGCGGAATTACTCTTGCATGGGGAACTGAACCCTGAAATTCCAGCAACTCGACCGGTATGTGATATACCGGCTGGAACAATGGGTTCGATCAAGACAGGGGTCTCAGGGGCATTGGAATGAACATGCCTTTCGGACTTTGATAATTCACCATGGATTCGAATACTTCTAACTACCCGGAGTGTCTGCGTTCAAGACTTAAAAGCCGCAGGAAGAAGGTTGTCGGAGAGCCGGATGAGGAAAAACTTCATGTCCGGTTCGATATGGCAGGGGATGAAAACCAAGACATGGTGATGGTATTGAGGCACTCTCATAAGAAATAGAGAGCCACAGGCTGCCTTCACCTACATCCCAGGCGTCTTCCCTTGTCCCTACCACGGATGGCTGGGATTCTGCAAGATTTACAAGTATTTTCAATCAGTATATAGCCTTGAATTGATTCGGTAATTGGGAGAATCACTGAATGCATTCGTTCTAAGCAATACCCGGAACAGGTTCGCAGGCTTGAATGTAATCGCGCAGCACCACGAAAATACTCTCGGTTAAAATCGGCTTCACCGAATTCCCCAATCTCCCCTCTCGTATACGCGTGTATTGGCGGGGGAAATATTGACTCAGCAACGAAAGCGGAAAAGGCTTCTCACCAAAATTCTTAAACAGCAAATTAAGAGCTGACTGCACGTCTGGTTGTGCCCAATAATAGCGAACCCGGTCACTCAGGCTATATTTTCGGGCAAATGCTATTTCTCGCTCTGTACCCCGATAGTGATTGTTCCAATAGACCGGCTCACGTTGCATGGCTTCGTCCAGCCTCTCGATCAGGCGGGAACGCTGCTCAGGGGGCATCAGCTCGTTTTCCATCATTGCGAGTGCAAAGACCGCCTCACGGAAGGCAAAGGTCAGCGCCGGGCCAACTTTCAAGATAGCGAAGTGGTCGCGGACCAAGTTCCGCAGGTTATCACTCGTCTGGTAATCAGTGGAGTGTGCTTCGTAGACAAATGGGGTTGTCTCGACAAAGCGTACCAAGTCGCACATCAACCCAGGATTGTAGTCCAGGACGAAATCGTCGCCGAACTCGACCCCCGGCTGGACAACCAGGGCAATGACACGATCCCAAGCTGCCTCCAATCCCTCGCTAAAAAACGCGGCGCGCGTTACCTCAAGCATGCGACAGACATCCTCCACCTTCGTCACGCTAACGTCGACCTCATGCACGATGGCTCCACCGGGGAGGGGAACTTCGGTACCGATAACGTAACGCAGTTTGCAATCCGGTCCGGGGTCCGAATAGGTGCTTTCGGCAGCTTTCGCCAGCCAGGCGGTACGTCGGGCGACCAATTCCACATCCAGCGGATGGGATGGGTTATCATCACCCAGTTTCATACTGGCATCCAAGTGGATTTTGGTGTAACCAGCCTGCACGTAGGTCCGTACCATATCCTCAGATTTTTGCATGGCGCTGGCGGCAGGCTCATTTTGCCAGACGCTTGGCCCCAGGTGATCGCCGCCCAGGATCAACTGTCCAACAGGGAAACCGGTCTCAGCAGCCAGGTAATGTAAGTAGGCGACAAAGGCATCCGGGGTCATGCCGGTATAGCCTCCAAATTGGTTAACCTGGTTGCAGGTGGACTCGATCAGAAGCGAGCCATTCCCACGCATGGCTGCTTTCAACACCCACGGATGGGCGGAACAAATCGAAGCTATGCCGCGCTCTTCCCCCTCCTTCTGGGCACGGATGATCTCATCCAATAGATTGAACATACTTCATGGCCTCCTCCAAGGTTGGTTGGGCAGATATACCTCCTACAGCCCGGGTTGAGAGCGACCCGCAGGCTACCGCCAGCATAAGTGACTTTTCTAAGCCCCAGCCGTTCAACCAGCCATAGATGAACCCGGCATCGAAAGTGTCCCCTGCGCCGATGGTATCCACAACCTGCATCGGCAGTGCTGGGGCGGAGGTGGTAATGTTTCCTTGTCTGGCCAGCGCGCCGCTTCTTCCACACTTAATAACCACCACCTGGCTTTTCCGACTCAATATTTGCAGTGCGGCTTCCGCTGTAGAGGCACCACTGAGGGCTAAAGCCTCGTTTTCGTTGGGGAGAAAGATATTCGTCAGGCGAAGGAGTTCGTCAAATCCACGCCATTCGCCGGATGGGTCCCAGTTGGTATCGAGGGAGGTCGTCAGTCCAATGGACCGGGCGCGGACGAACAGACCTGGGAGTCCGGACTGGAGGGCAGTCTGGAGAAAGTAACCGGCAACGTGCAGATGGTGGGTCTGTTGCAGCAAACTGTCGGTCACATCCCCGGCTTTCAGGGCGGTGATCAGGCCGGAGTGCGTAAGGATGGCACGGTCGACGCCCTGGCTAAGGATGACACTCAAGCCTGTCTGCCCATTGGGGAGCAGGATCACGTTCGATATATTCACGCCACGTGCCTGTAACTCCTCCAGCATAAACCTGCCAAATACATCATCCCCGCACACGCCGATAAAGGCTACTTTCAATCCCAACCTGGCTGCCCCGCAGGCGAAGATGGCGGATGAGGATCCGACTGTCAACGCGGCGGAGTCGACCAGCCTTTCCACCTGACCGAATTCGGGGGTAACATTCCCGGAGAGGATTAGGTCGGGGTTGATCTCACCAGCAACGAGGATATCAAACATTGTTACACCTCTCCCGTTTCAAGTTTAATGTTCTCCTTTATTTGTATGTCGAACAAGTCTTGCAAGTCTAACAAGTCGGACCTGTGAGACATCCTGACCTGTAAGACTTACGGACAAGTGATTCGAAAAGCAGTGAGAATCCGGTTCTTCAGGATGAAGTTGACGTTGTGCTGGCGACCCCAGGTACAGGCGGCGTTGAAATCCACATCCATGTCGGTGTATTCAGCAGCAAAGACGGGTTTCCCGGCTCCGATGAAGGGCAATACCTTGTCAACCCAGCCGTAGTAAAACGCGTCTTCGGTGATCGTAAAATCGAAGAACGAGAGCGAATCGGTCACCATATCAGGGGCATTTTTGAGGCCGATCGCCAGGCCACGGGCATGGGCAGCATCCACCAGCCAGCGGGCATAGGCAAGCTGGTTCTCGTAGGTCAATGGGAATCCGGTATCATTATCGTATATTTCGATGTTGTCAGGTTCGACACCGTCGAAACCTTTGGCTTTACACAGGTCCAGGCGGGCTTGCATGATAGGGTATAGCATCTCGGTACGACGGATATCCAACCAGCGCTCACCCGGCCAGCCTTCGTAATCATTGCCGAGAATTTCGGTAGGAAATTGATCCGCATCAGGGCGCTTGTCCTCCCACGAACCAACGGAGATGTAGCAGATGACTTTTACACCGCGGGAATGGAGTTCGTTGATCACTGACTGGTCGACATATAGGTCAACGTCGTAGACTTCAGCCGCGAGAGAAGTATCCACTTCCTCGTCGAGTTGCCATTGCCAGGTCAGGCCAGGGGCGGGGCGCCACCAGTCTGCAGCGGGATGTGGATTGGGAGTTTTGAGCATGGTCAGAGGCTCCTTGTATAGCTTATCGGGCTGTGGGTCGTCCGCTCCGCAGGCGGTCAAGGTCAACGTCAGCAACAGGGACAGGAGGTATATTTTCATGACACCTGCATTGTAAACCAGAAATCAGGACCGCAAGCTGGTCACCCGGTAAAACCACAGTCCGTTTTGGTTCACCAGGGTGAATTCTAAGCGGCGCATGGCTGACCAGGCTAAGGAGTTGAGGTGTAGGAGACCCACTCGCTGGGATCTTTGTCGGGTTCGAAACCGGGGTTGATGCGTAGACGGCCGAGCGAGCGGTCAGTCACGTAGGGCACATAGCCGTGGTTGTGCGAGCGGAAATAGGCGTCGGCAATCTGCTCGGGGCGGGCGGTGTAATCAATGGTCAGGACGAGTTTGCCAGCTGCCACCCATTGGTCAAGAATGACCTCGCGCTCGGCAGTCCATTCTGCTGGGCTGGGCTCGTGGTCACGCGGGTAGCCGTAGTATAAGTCTTCAACGCCGATACCGGTCATGGCGTCCATAAATTCAGGGAACAACACTCCCAACTCTTCGGCATTCTGCGGGAAAACCCCAAAGCCGGGATGTTTCTTGCGGGCATATTCCGTAAAATCCAGGACGAAGTCCACCATCTCCTGGGCAGCCGTTGTGCGACCTTGGTCCTGGTAATACCAGTATGCATCCACCCGGTCGAGGTAAACGCCATCGAAGCCGAGAGACAGGATCTGGTTGAGGTATGAGTCGGGTTCCCCATAGATAATCTGCTGCCAGCCAGGGTCCCAGTAGTGGACCCAGTGATCGCCAGCCCAAACCCCGTCGGGGACGTCCAACCAGGAGGGCGGGTTCGTCTCCCAGTCCGGGTTCCAGTACCAGCGGTAGGTCTCCGATTGGCCGATACTCATATAACACAGGATGATCTTAGGTCCACCGGGGCTATTTTTGAGGGCTGGGATAACCTCCGGTGAGCTACCAGCGGTGGCCAGGGTAACCACGGCTAGGTCGAAGGCAGTCTCGCCGATCCGGTCAGGATCAGCCCGCTGGAGCTGGTATAGAAAATCATCCACGGCTGGCCAATCGGGTCCTTGCGGCCTGGCTGAGCAGCCGGGGAACAGGAGCATAGCCATGAGGAAGAGAAGAAGCACACGTTTGGTCATTTATACGTTGTAGTGCTTGAACTCCGGCAAATAATCCCTATGCTGGGCAAAGAGCTCGTTCACCATCTGCCTGATCTCGGCAAGCGAAAGCACGGCTGCAGTCAGTGGGTCGTGGGCGATAGCGCGGTAAATGGCGACTGGGTCGCCAGTCAGAGCGCCCTGAATGGCGAGTTCCTCAATGCCCGAGCTGAGTTGGGTCAACAGAGCACACTCCGGTGGTAGAGAACCAACGTGGATAGGGTGGAACCCAGCCCGGTCGACCACCACCGGCACCTCGACACAGGCGCCTCGCGGAAGGTTAGTGACCAAGTCGGTATTGGGCACGTTGCCGTTAAATTTGAACATCTCGCCTCCTTCCAAGGCGTTAATGATATAGGCGGCATATTCCTGGCCGCGTTGCAGATCCTTAGGTGTCAATGGATCAGCCAGTCGTGCCTTGACCTGGTCCTTCCATGTGGCTTCATTATGCTGGTATTCCTTGAGTATGTAGGCGTACTCGCCGGGGTTCCAGCCAGTGCCGTGCGTGCAATACTTCTCAATCAGGTCGGGTCGCTTACGGAACCACCAGTTATACTCCGAGTTGTGCCCGCTCGACTCGGTTACGTAATAGCCGAGCGCCAGGTACATCTCATTGCGGACGATCTCTTCGTTGTAAACTTCCGGACGTTCGGTGACCGCCTTGTAGATCAGCGGGTAGGCGTCTGAACCATTCCAACGAAAGTCGAGGTACCAGGCCTGGTGGTTGATCCCAGCACAGGTGTAGGTGACTTCTTCGTACGGAGCACCGATCCAATCGGCTAGCATCATGGCTGTCCCCTGCACCGAGTGACACAACCCGGTGACTGGGATGTAAGTCTGACGCTGGAGGGCGGCACACAGCATGGCCATCGGGTTGGTATAGTTGAGCAGAACGGCGCTGGGGCAGTATTTCTCCATATCCCGGACGATATCCATCATGGGCGGCAGTGTGCGCAGGAAGCGGAAGATGCCGCTCGGGCCGCGGGTGTCACCAACGTTGGTATCCACACCATATTTCTTGGGGATCTCGATGTCGTGCCTCCAGACCTCGGTGCTGCCAGCTAGTATAGTAGTGAGCACCACGTTGGTATCCTTGAGAGCTTCGGCCCGGTCGAGGGTGGCGATGACCCTGGCTGGGTACTTGCCTTCGGTGATGATCTTAGTCACCGCGGTCTTGGCGAACTCCAGCCGTTCGGGATGGATGTCCATCAAGGCCAGAGTGGCATCCTGTAGCAGGGGGAAGGTCAGTATGTCGCGTACGAGATCCTCGGTGAAACCGAGGCTACCCGCGCCGATGAATGTAATCTTTGTCATAGGTCCTCCTATAATGTTAGTAAATGCAGGTGAAAGGGCCTAGCCCTTCATGCCGCTCATGGTGAAGCCTTGGACGATCCAGCGCTGGAAGAACATGAAGACGATCAGGATTGGCATGATGATCAGAACCGTGGCAGCCATGACCAGCGCTCCCTGACCCGTGTGGGTCGAGTTGAACCAAGTCAGGATGATAGGCAGGGTACGAACATTGATCTTTTGCAGGACGATCATCGGCCACAGATAGGCATTCCAGCTGCCCATAAAACCTAGGATACCCAGGGTAGCCAGTGGCGCACTCAATTGTGGCAGGACAATGCGCCAGTAGATCTGCCACTCGGATGCGCCATCGATGCGGCCGGCGTCGAGCAGTTCGCTGGGCAGTGTCTCACAGAACTGCCGCATCATGAAGATACCGAAAGCGTCCACCATGCTGAAGATGACCAGCCCCCACAGCGAGTTGATCAGGTGCAATTTCGAGAGAATCAGGTAGCTGGGGATCATGGTAATTTGCATCGGGATCATCATCATGGTGAGGAACCAACCGAAGAGCAGCTTCTTACCGGGGAACTCGAATTTGGCGAACATGTAACCGACCAGGGAACTGGTAAACAGGGTGGAGACCACATTGAAAAAAGCCACGAAAGTACTATTGAAATAAAACCGCAACAATGGAAGTTTAGGATCATTAAATATGGCGCGGTAGTTCTCCAGGGTGAAGTTTTCCGGCCAGAAGGTAGGAGGGACGCGCAAATTCTCCAGGTTTGTTTTAAAGGAACTCAGGATCATCATGATGAATGGCAACAAGGTTAATGAGAGGCCGAGAGTCAGGGCGAAGTAGGCCAGGAACTGGCTGAAAAACTTCCCCTTGTAGATTGGCCTGCGGGTACGGATTGCGTCTGCAGGATATGTGGTTGTAGCCATGTTAGTACTCCCAATTCGTGCGCAGGACGCGCATCTGGAAAATAGTTACACCCATCACAATCAGGAACAGGACGAAAGACTCAGCCGCCGCCCAGCCCATGTTCTGGTAACGAAAGGCGCTTTTGTAGATATCGAGCATCAGCACCTGGGTCTGGTTGTTCGGATCACCATTGGTCATCACCTGGATAATATCAAAGATCTGGAATGAGGAGAGCATGGTCATCACGCAGACGAACAGCATGGTCGGTCGGATGAGCGGAAGGCTGATTTTTAGGAATGCCTGCCAGGGATTAGCGCCATCAATCAAGGCCGCCTCCCTGAGTTCCTGGGGAATACCCTGCAAGGCTGCGATAAAGATGACCATGTTGTAACCGTAATCTTGCCAGAGGTAGGCCAGGATGACTGCCCACATGGCCACCGAGACATTGGCGAGGCCAGCGCGCGGGTCGGAGAGCCATGCAACTGGCGTTCCGCCAAAGAAGCGGATGATGGCATTGATCCAGCCGGCCTGGGGGTCGTACATGGTCATCCAAATCAGGGCCACCCCGACTGAGGAGGTCAATACCGGCAAGAAGTAGATGGTGCGGTATAGGGCTTTGAAGCGGGTGCCAATCGATTCGAGCAGCCAGGCTAAGGGTAGGGTAATGGCCAGGTTGAGCGGAAGAATGGCCACGGCAAAGATGATCGTGTTCTTCAGGCTGATGCGGAAGAGATTCGCTTGCACCGAGGTACCTTTAATCATCTCGATGAAATGACCCAGCCCAATGAACGGGTTGCTGCCTCCGAGTCCCAAGATTGATCCGCCGAGACGTCCGGGACTGTAGTCAAAGAACATCAACACGAAAGCCCAACACAGTACGAACAGGCCTAGCGATTCATACAACAATAGTGGCACGGTGACACTGGTCACCCAGCGTCGCTTGGAAATGACCAGGCCTCCCTTGGATTTCCTCTTTCTGGTCGCAGTCAGGTTCATACGGCACCGCCTAAGCAGATAGAATTGAAGGATGATCGGATAATGACAGAGGGGCGTGTTTTGCACGCCCCTGTAAGGAATTATTTGAAAGTGGAATTGGCTTCCGTATCGATAGCTTCCAATGCCTGATCGACCGTCTCCACACCCTGCAGGACATTCAGGATGTGCGGGTAGATAATCTCATACATAACCAGGTCACGGTCGGGCATGTTACCCATGTATTGACCGAAAGGCAGAATGTTGAGTGCCTTCGGGACCCAGGGCATGGTCGTGGCGATCTCGGTTGATTCTGCCACGGCTGGCATGGCTGGGATGGTGCCGCTGGCGATGTTCCACTGCAAGGCATTGGCGGGGTTGGTGGTGATAAATTTTACAAAATCCCAGGCAATATCCTGGTTCTTGCTGTTGGGTGAAACCGTCAGGCCCCAGCCGGAATCAGCCACGAAGACCGGGTCACCTTGGATAGATGGTAGGTAGACATAATCCCACTTGTCAGCGAAATCGGGGAAGTTGGCCTGGCCTTCGGCGATAGCCCAGCTACCGATGTAACCGATGCCGACCTTGCCCTGGAAAAAGGCATCGATAACGAAGTTGGTACTGTCGTTAAAGACAATCGGGTCTACCACACCGGAATTGACAGCATCCAGCGTCCATTGCAATTGGGCACGTGCTTCGGGGGTGTTGAAGGTGAAGCCAGATTGATCGGCATTCCAGTAATCCCCACCGCGTTGCTTGATGCCAGCCAGGAAAGATGCCCATGTTGGATCAGCGGCAGTGAAGTGGAAACCAGCGGTGGACATCATGCCACTCTCATCTTTTTGGACAAGTTTAAGAGCATCAGCCAGCACGTCATCCATCGTCTGCCACTGAGGAGGGTAAGTCAGGCCTGCAGCTTCGAACTTGGTTTTATTGACCAGCACACCACCGTATTCCATGTTGAATTCCTGCGGCATGCCGTAAAGTACGCCATTTACAATATAACCACCGATTGGTGCAGCATAGAAGGTCTGCTTGGCCTGCTCAATAGTCAAGACTTCGGCAGGTACTGGTGCCAGGCGCTCATAGTACTGCGATGTCCAGGTTCCAAACAACTGCAGGATATCGGCTTCCTCACCAGCAGGCATGGCAGTCTGCAGAGTCTGCAGGTAGAGCTCATAATCAAAATTCTCGAGCTGGATGTCCACATTGGGATGCTCGGTTTCGTAGGCCGCAATGATGGGCTCATAGCCTGCGATGAAAGCGTTGTTGGTGTGTACCCACATGCGTAGGACGGCAGGTTCTCTGCTTTCAGCTACTGTAGTAGTGGCAGGAGGATTACCGCTTTCAGGTACCGGAGCGGTAGGAGTCTTACTGCCGCAAGCGGTCAGCACAAAGGTCAGCACTAGCACCAGGGTCAAAATTTTATATTTCATCTTGTCTCTCCTCTTTATGAAATTTGGTGATTTCGGATCGGATTCTAGAAGGATACCGAAAAATTGATTTCATCAATTTACCTCTCCTCACCTCCTTATAGTTTAACCACCGGATCGAGATTATTCGGCAAATCTGGGTTCAAACCCTTGGATAAAGATCGTTCAAAGGCGATCAATTGGCCAAAGGGCAGGTAGAGCACATTGCGGATGGCCTCATCCAAGCCCGATTTGAATTGGACCGAGTCGCCCGCCTCCGCTATTTCAACGATTCTGCCCCCCAGGGCTTTCACGTCTTTCAACACTGCTGATTCGCGTTTCTCGTTGACCGACGACTGAAGACCAACGACTAAGGATGATTTTGTGACCATACTCTTCGGTCCGTGGCGAAACTCCAGGAAGTGGAATGGTTCGCTGTGGCTGAGCGACATTTCTTTCATCTTCAGGCTGAGTTCAGCGGCCAGTCCATAACGCGGGCCTGAACCCAACCAGTAGAAGCGGTCGATCGATGCATCCGGACCAATCTCAGCTGCTAGAGGTGCAGCCTGCTCAAGCACCCGGCGACCAGCTTCAGGCAGAAGGGACAGTGAGTCGAAAAGGTCCGCGCACCCTCCCCACAGGCTGGCAAGTGCCACCGTGGCTAGGTAAAGAGTCGAGAAAGCGCGCGTTTGTGCTACTGACTGCTCCTGGCCGGAAGGCAGGACGATGTTTAGAGCACCCATCTTCGCCAGCGGCATCTGGTTGTAGCAGGAGAGCGTTAGTAGCGTGCCGCGTTTGTCTTTTAAGAAAGACTCGCAAGCCTGTAAAGTCTCGGTGGTCTCGCCCGAGCGGGAGACGGCCACCAGCAATATCTTCCTGTCCACGTATGAGGAGCGAGGATAAAGCCAGAGCTCGGAGGCCGGGAAAGCGCGGCTCGGGAGGCCGGTCATCTGTTGGGTCAGGGCAGCGGCAGCCAGAGCCAGGAAGTATGTCGAACCGCAACCGGTGAATAGGATACTGTCGAAACGGTGGACAGGTTCCATGTCCAGAACACTCTGGCGGGTTTCATCCAACACTTTGAGAGCGGCAGTCCAGGCTTCGGGTTGCGAGAGGATTTCCTGTTGAGTATATTGTCCTTTTTCCATAACTTATCCTTGCTTGAGCATGATTTTCTGCATTATGGAGTGGATTTTCTCGAGTGCACCCATCAGATGATTTGTCAGCTCGAATTATGCAATGACGAGGCGGATACCTTTTTTTTGTACGACGTCGGCGAAATCACGTGGCATTTGTTCGTCCGTTACGATGGTATGGATTCGCTCCAATGGTGCCAGCCGGACGGTAGCAGCATGGCCGAACTTGGTGTGGTCAGCCAGCACGATGATTTCTTTCCCCGCTTTCAGGATGGCACGGTCGGTCATGGTCTCGGGCAGGTGCTCATGGGTCAGGCCGTACTCCAGGCTGATGGCGCGTGTGCCAATAAAAACCTTATCGGCGCGAACTTCGGCCAAGGCTTGCTCGGTGATATGACCGATAAATGATAGTTCGGAGTCACGCAGCATCCCGCCCAGGCAAATGACCGTAATCCCCTCAACTCCTGCCAGAGTATTGACCACCGGCAAGGAATTGGTGAGTACCGTCAGATTCCGCCGCACACGCAGGGTGCGTGCGACCTCAAGGACAGTTGTCCCTGAGCCGAGGAAGACCGTCTCCCCATCCTGAACGAGAGCTGCAGCGACCTGTCCAATGCGGATTTTTTCGTCCGTCTGTTCCCTTTGGCGCTGGAGGATCGGTTGTTCAGGTGGAGTCTGAGTCAAAGCAATTGCGCCGCCATGGACACGCTGGACCTTGCCCTCGCTGGCAAGGGTGACTAGGTCACGCCGGGCGGTGGCTTTGCTGACATCGAACGTGGTGCAAATGTCAGCCACGCTGATGCGTTGTTGGCGTTCAACCAATTGCAAAATCTGAAGTTGACGGTCGATGCTTGAAACGAAATTAGCTTCCATAATCGCTCTAATTCAATCTAAATCAATCATTTTCAATCATATTATATGATATTTTGTGGTTATTTACAACTAGCAAATACCACGACTATTCTCGAACATGCACACGCGCCGGTTCATTTTTCAGTGCTATTCTGTAATCCATGATCCAAATAGGATTTCTTGCTTATAGATTGCGCCAGAACGGATGATGGACCAACGAAACAAGGGCAAGGTGTTTTGGGTTGCGTCTGATCCATAACACTTTCGATATTCCGTGGCTTGGAAATTATTAATTAAATCTACATCGTTAAAAGCCTGTGCCGGCATTGTCTGGCTTCAGTCAAATGCACCGGGGCAATGATTAGTTACCGGCCTGGTAGGCAATGCTGTTATGGTTGAGCTTGTGCATGATGAGCGCCAGGTCTACCCCACTCATACGCGCATGATAGCCCCAGGTTTTGCGCAGGCTGTGTGTGCCGAAGTTGCCTCGTAATCCAACTTCTCGGCAGATCGAAGTGATGAACTTCCAGCCCTGGCCTCGTTTGATCAGACGAGCATAATCGTTGGTTTTGGGATTGAAGAAAATGAAATTCTCCAGCTTTTCCTTGATCCCCGAATAAGCAGCCAGATATTCTTCTAGGGCTTCCCGGATGCTCTCGTTGATGACCACCTCTTGCCTTTTACCCCGCTTCTTTTCCTTGATCCAAAAGCGTCGTTGGATGTGGCCTTGGTCATCCAAAAAATGGGAAACCTGCAATTCGAGCAAATCGGAGATACGCAGCGCGGAATTGATGCCAATGACAAACAGTAATAGATCCCGGAAGCGTTCTTGCCCGCGGAGCTGATTGGCGAAAGCATTACTTAGAGCTCGTCTGCAAATTCGGTAGCCTTCTATAGGCTACCGGTTCACACCCTCCATTTTGTAAAGCTCCATCACCCAGCCAATGAACTCGGGGAATGCTCCTTCCCCAACGAAGACCCACCCTTCCTTGACACGAATGTAATAGTTGCCCGACATATAGTGATCGTGATCCGAATTGTATCCTTGAGGAACTTTGTCCAGGTAGACTGTGGCATAACCAAACCAGACATGAGGTTGAGCATCACGACGGTTTGGCTCTGCTCGAACGTTCTCGATGCGGATCACCTCGGCGCCGCCGAAACCATGGCTGTTGTTCGCAATTATGGCTTGTTCCACCGTGGGGTAGACCCCCGCGTTTTTCGCCAGGGCTAATTGGGAAGCTGCATAGACCCAACTGCACACAAAAAACAGTGGAACCAGCGCCGCCAACCCCAGCCCAACACGGGCGAGGCGAGGCAAGCGCCGGTCATCTTCCCGGCTGGCTTCCATTTGCACCGGGCTAGACATCCTGGGCTGAGCATGGCCCAAAAGGAGCCACAGCCCCAGCCCGGTAATTGCCCCCGGAAGGACGAAGACCGCCAGCTCGGCCAGGCTGGTATAGGTCCTTCCAGCCACCAGGATAGATCCAGCAGCCAGAACATCGATGAAGATGATCCAGAAAGCGTTTGGCAGGAAGCGCCGTAAATAGAGCCACTGCGCCAGGCCAAGCACCAGGCCAACCGACAGCAGCAAAGTTGCCATGATCAAGAAGGGATCCCAGTTTTGTGCGGAGGATCCAAGGAGGACAGGCCCGGTGACGAGACCGCCGAGCAATATGCCTGAGCCGGTTACCAGGAACCACAAGCGTGCCCGCGGCAGGAAATTGCGCAGCAGAACCCATTGGACCAAGGACAGCGTGAGCGCCAGGCTGATCAGAAAGCCAAGCCCTTCCGCTGGGAACATCTTGGCGGATGGCCAAAAGCCTGCTTCAACCCCCAGGTTGATCAAGCCCACAAACAGGGCGGCAAGCAGCGGCATGGTGATCAGCGCTGCAGGGATTGCTGCGGTAGTGAGCAGTGTCCAGCCGGTAAACCAAAGCGCGCCAGGAGTCCCTGCCGGTCGGAGAACCCGCATCCCGCCACCTTCCTTTTGAAGTTGATCTTCTGGAACCATTGTTTTCTCCTTTCGGACCCTGAGCTCGTGCCAGCATTCTCGAAGGATGGATATTACGAGCCCCATGATTTCTTGAAAAGCTGCAGCAAGCCAGCTGTACCCCGCGCGCCCTTCTGCCTCGTGTATACGACTCAAAAATACCGCCCGGATCTCGGCGGAAAACTCGCCGCGAAAACGGGGCGGGTAGAGCCCCAGCAAATATTCATACAGGTGCAGGACCAGGCTTTGCAGGCGCCCCACGGGATCGTCCATCTTCATTGCCTCGCGTTCAGGCGCGCGGTGAGGCGAACCAGCTTTTGTAAGCGTTTGGATTCCAGTTCGAAAATGCGCCGGCCAAAGTCGGTAAGACTGTAGAGCTTACGCCCCCGGCTATCCCCGTTGGATTGATTATCTTCCAGGCGCTCGATCCAGCCATCCTCCAGCATACGCCGGAGTGCGCTGTATAAGGTGCCAGCAGCCAGGACAACCCTGCCAGCGCTGATTGCCTCCACTTCTTTGATGATGCCGTAGCCATGTTTGGGCGTGGTCGCAAGGCTAAGAAGGATGAAAAATGAAGTTTCGGTGAGGGGCAGGTAATCCTGGGCTTCCATAGGCACTCCTTATATAGTCAAACTATATATCGTACAACTATATATTATCGAATTTTTTGCAGAAAGTCAAGTGCACAACCCTCTGGTTTCTTCGATATCCGGCAGTTGTTATCATGAGACAATAGATTAGAATGACCTCAGCAGTAGAAGGAGGTGAAGCGCTGTCGGTTACTTTTTCAACAGATTGTATTCCAATGCGCACTAGAAAACCGAACTACAATGCATTGAGAAGAGTTTTTTTAATTGTTAGAACGGAAAAGTGAATAAGAGAGGATGCCACTTAAGATCATCATTTCCATCTAATCCCCCATCGGACAGGGTGTATCTAATATCCCCTTGCATCATGCAGTGGTGTAATTCAGATAACACTGCATGGAAATAGTGGACGTGTTGGACATTTCTACCACCACATATAGGACATAAAAGACATCATAGCATCATTGTACTGGGTGAACACCGCTGACCACCCTTCTTAATCAGTTGGTAGTTTCCTTCATTACGTTGTACTCCCTCGTCATGACACCCATCGCCATAATTCTTGTCGCCATCTTGGCCTTCGTCCACGCCTTTTGGAACCTGCTGGGCAAACGGCAAAATCCATCCACCGCTTTCTTCTTCGTTGCATCAGCGTTTGCAGCATTGTGCTTTTCCCCCTTTTTGCTAGTCTTCCGGGATGCCATTGCGTTCATCCTAGCGCGGTTGTGGGTGGCTGGGGCTCACCAGCCTGTTTAAGGTCATTTATTACGTCGGGTTGACAGGAGCGTACTGGCATGGTGATATGTCGGTGGCATATCCACTGGTATGCGCATTGCCAGTGATCCTGGTGGTTGTGATTACTGTGGTTTTGAATCTTGGCAAACCTCTCAGTCTGGTCGGTGTTGTGGGTATCCTGGCGGTGGCGTTCGGCTGCCTGCTGCTGCCACTGCGCAGCTTGCGCCAGGTCCACCTCCGTAATTATTCAACCGCCTGCTGCCTGTTGGCAGGTTTGGCAGCCTTGGGTACCACCGGGTACACCCTGGTGGATAACCTGGCGTTACTCGACTTGCGGTCTGCGCCGGGTTTCGGGCTGGATTGGATCGAGATCGCCTTTTTTATCTGGCGATGGAGAGCGTCACAATCGCCATAGTGATGGGCGGGTATATCCTGCTTTCCGCCACTGAACGGGTCGAGCTAAAAAAATCTGGCGGGAGGGGAAAGGGATCGCATCCGTCCCTGGATTACTGATCGTAGGCACTTACGGCTTGGTATTGGCAGCCATGGTTTATACCCTCAACGTCAGTTAAATCGCTGCCTTTCGCCAATTAAGCCTCCCGCTTGGAGCAATCCTGGGTAGCCTGGTAAAGAAAGAGCCCGCCTACACCCCCAAACTCGTCAGCATCGGTATCATCTTTGCAGGTCTGGTGCTGATCATGCTGGCATGAAACAGTTATTTGCCGGGTTTAATTTGACTACATACCTTCTAGCATGCTGATTGTGCCTGATGCTCATCATCCTCCCGATAAACCTCCTTGAAAGAACGGCCCATCGGATATGATAGAATTGTGCCCACATCAATTAAAGGAGTATATTAATGATAGACCAACCTCAAGTAGAAAAGCCCGCCCTGACTGTGGTCATCCAGTCTTGGTGGACTCCAGCAGTGGCGGTTATCGCGCTGGTGGTTGGGTTGTTGGGTGGTTATTTTGGTCGCCCGCTGTTGAATAAGGGCTCGGAAACGACTGGAGATGTTGCTGTGGTGACATCCCCGGCAGCGACCCTCCCGGCTGATCAAGCCACCGTTTCAACGACCCCGATAGACCCGACTATGGCAGCCATCAGCAACCAACAACAGCTGATGGATTATCTCGTCAGCCACACAAAGCATTTACAAGGCGACCCCAACGCCAAAGTCACGATCATCGAATTTAGCGATTATCAATGACCATTCTGCGGGCGTTTTGCCGCTGACGCGGGTCGTCAGATCGAAACAACATACGTAAAAACAGGCAAAGTATATTTTGGGTATTTCAACTTTGCCATTCTGGGTGATGAATCACAATGGTCAGCCGAAGCCGCCGAGTGTGCCGGTGATCAGGATGCCTTCTGGGAATTTCACGACTACCTCTTTTCCCATCAGAATGGAGAGAACCAGGGTGCATTCAGCAAGGACAACTTGAAAGGATTCGCGGCCGATATGGGTTTGGACACGAACGCTTTCAACGCTTGTCTTGACTCAGGGAAATATACCCAGTTCGTCACAGAGCAATCCAATATAGCCCGGCAATTGGGAGTAGAATCCACTCCCACATTTGCTGTCAATGGGAAAGCCGTGGTTGGGGCTCAGTCTTTTGATACTTTCAAAACGACTATCGATGGACTTTTGAACCCATAATTTGATTTAATATTGAGACAGGGACGAGCAGACGCCTGGCGTCTACCCGTCCCTGTTTTTATTGGTATACTTTATATTACCACTGAGAAACCCTGCGACGCGGTATTGAATCCATGCCATCCATTAATGACCCCACCATCAGCTCGAACGAAATTGTCCGCCCAACCTTGGTTGAGGTGGACCTAAAACGGCTTACCGACAACTTTCAGGTTATTCGCCAGCATGTTGCCCCCGCCAAGGTGATGCCCATCCTCAAAGCGAACGCGTATGGTCATGGTTTATTGCGTGTGGCTCAACTGATGGAATCGCTTGGTGCGGATTATATTGGTGTGGCAGTTCTTGAAGAAGGTATACTGCTGCGCGAAAATGGCATCCGCATGCCCATCCTGGTATTGGGAGGCATCCTGGGCAATCAGGTGCCAGGTTTCCTGAAGTATGACCTGACCATCACGGCTTCATCGATTGATAAATTGTGCCAGGTGGATGAAATTGCAGCTCATTTTGGGGTAAAGGCGAAAGTACACCTGAAGATCGACACGGGCATGGAGCGGATTGGGGTGCATTATTACAATGCGCCTAACTTCCTGGAAACCTCCTTGAAGTGTGGTTCGATAATCGTGGAAGGCATTTATTCCCACTTTGCTAATGCCGATCTACCCGACCTGTGCGAGGCATGTCTACAGCTTGAGCGCTTCCAGGAAGTACTATTATTTTACGATAAGCACAGCCTACCACCTCCACCCATGCGACATATGGCGAATTCACCTGCCATCCTCCAGCTACCTGAAGCCAGCTTTGATATGGTCCGCCCCGGCCTATTACTCTATGGGGTCTACCCTTCCTCCCAGATGCCTCATACAGTCACCGTACGTCCGGCATTGTGCTGGAAGTCACGCGTGGTGTATTTCAAGGTCATTCTGCCCGGGGCCCCAGTGGGATATGGCTCTATCTGGCAGACTGATCACATGGTAAGGGCGGTCACAGTACCTGTGGGTTATGGAGACGGCTACTTTCGCAGCATGTCGCAAAAAGCCCAGGTGATCTTGCGGGGCAAAAAATACCCGGTTGTGGGACGCATTTCCATGGACCAGATCGTAATCAATATCGAATGGGATAGCGCTTATAACGATGACGAGGTCATTCTGATTGGAGAATCGGGTGCCGAATCCATTACCTGTGAAGACCTGGCGGATTGGGCAGGGACCATTCCTTACGAGATCCTGACCAATATCAATACCCGTGTGCCACGCATTTATAAAAGCGAATAAACCTTATTGTTGGTATCTCACGGTTTAGATGAAGTAAACCGGGCAAATAACACGCAACCGGTTTACGGGGGGGCTAAATAAGGTTGCAATTTCTCGGTGGTGAGGAAGACCAGCCCTGCAAAGATTAATAAGATGCCGAAACCTGCCAGGATGGACAAATCCTCATGCAGAAAGAGCACCCCCAATAACCCAGCAGTGAGAGGTTCACCCAGGGTTAGGCTGGCTGCAGTCGCCACGGGCACCAAGCGCAACCCGCGGGCGAACAAGGTGTATCCCAAACCTGCGGTAATCACCCCAAGATGAAGGATAACCAGGAACCCCGCCGGTTGTGTCAGCCAGTGGAGATTGGCAGTGATGAGCAATGGCAGGACGAAACATGCCCCCAGGCAAAACGTCACTGCCATGACAGTCTCAGGTGCGTGCTCTTCTAGCAACCCTTTACTGACAGTGGTAAAGATCGCATAGGACCCCCCAGCACAGATCGCCAGGAAAATTCCAAGCAAGTCTATGTGAATTTTCTCGCCCGCTGCAATCAGGAGCGTGCAACCGACGATTCCCATAACGGTGGCGAGAGCCCAGCGACGATTGGGGCGCTCACCACGCACGAGAAAGCCAATCGGACCCGCCAGGATGGGCGTGCTGCCTATCCCAACAATCGTACCCACTGCCACTCCCGTGCGCGCCACACCAGCAAAGAAAAACATCTGGTAAGCCGCCATGCTCAACCCCCCGAGTAAGGTCGGCCAAAACGGCCAGCGCTTTCCATCTCGTAGAGCGCCGCGCAAGGCCGCGATTACCAACAAGGTCAGCCCACCTAAGGCAATACGCAAGGTTCCAATGATGATGGGTTGCGCACCTTGCGGAGCCAGTGCCTGGGCTGTCCCATTGGTACCCCACAGACAAGCCGCCAGCAAGACGAGCCAATAGCCGCGGGGTTTCATCTACCTGCTAAACCCTCCATTAAGCTATCTTGCAATAAAGCTAGGCTCATTTCTTCTCGGGCAAGGTCGAGGCATACTCATATCCCAATTCCAACCAGTGGAGCAGGTCTTGATCGGTTGTGATTCCTTCTGGTGCCACTACGATCCAACCTGCCATTGGCTTACCGGGCATCACCATGAATGGCCGCACAAAGGGGCGAGAAAGGGCTGCATCATTATTCTCAGCCCCCATACGGACGATTAAGTCATTCCCATGCACACCACACGCCATATTGCCGCGCAGGATGTACCCAACTCCGCCGAACATTTTCTTTTCAACGCAACCAGGATAGACTTTCAGGGCGGTGCGGATGCGCTCAGCAAGGTTTTGATCGTATGGCATTCTACCCTCCAAACTGGCCCAGAGATGCGGAGAATTCTACCCTAGATTTCTTATTTCGTTACCAGTTTATTAACTTGAGTGAATATAAATCAAACTGGCAGGTTCACTGAAACTCACATTAGGATCCTGCCAGATATGTTGCGTTGATATATCGAGATTATAAGAAGCTTTCCAGCAGCGCGCCTACTTCCGCCATGGTGAAAACCGGTCCATCCACACACACCAATTTGGTGCCCAGATTGCAGCGCCCACACTTGCCAATGCCACAGTGCATACGCGCTTCCAAAGTGACGTAATTCTGCTCGGGCATAAAACCGAGCTTTTCCACCAGGACGCGATTAACGAAGTGGATCATGATGGGAGGCCCACAGGTGATGGTGACAGCATTTTCTGGAGAGGGAGCCACGCGCTCCAGCAGCTGAGTGATGAGACCAACACTGTAGTTCCAGGTACTATCGGCCTGATCAACGGTCAGGTGCAGCTCAGTATCGGGTGTGGCGCGCCAGTCGTCGTATTCGTCGGTGAAGACCAGTAATGAAGGGTTCCGGGCTGCCCACAGGATTTGAAAGTGACCAAAATCGTTCCGGTTGGCAATTACCGTCTGAATGACCGGGCGTAACGGAGCTCCACCAATTCCACCGCCGATAACCACCAGGTTCTTCCCCTTGAACTTATCCATGGGGAAGCCGTTACCCATCGGTCCGCGCACGCCAACCATATCCCCCACACCCAGCTCGTGCAAGTCGGTGGTCACTGAGCCCAGGCGGTTGATGGCAAAATCCAGGGCGGTATCCCCGTTATTGGGAATGTTAGCAATTCCGAAGGGTGCTTCGCCCACCCCGAAGGCTGAGACGAACGCAAATTGTCCTGGCTTATAGTCGCGAAAGGCTTCACCGCCACCATTAAGCATCTCAACCCGGAAGAGCTTTATCTCGGTGGCGATGTCTCTCACCTCGATAAGCTTTCCAAGGTAAGGCAGCATGGGGTTGGTTTCCAGTTTATCTGTCATTCATTACCTCCTGCCAACATACCCCAATACCTCGGTGATATCCACGTTCACCGGGCAGGCATCTATGCAACGACCGCAGCCTGTACACGATACTGGTCCGTAGTGTAAGGGAAAATAATAAAACTTGCAGAAAAAGCGGTTGCGCAGGCGTTGGTTCTTCATAAAACGAGGGTTGTGTCCACCTGCCACACGCCGGTATGGGATGCCATTGCATGAATCCCAGCAGCGAATTCGCTCTGACTGATTTCGTCCTTCCCCACCCGGTAATACTTCATCGCGTACATCGAAACAACGGCAGCTTGGGCAAACATAGGCACAAATCCGGCAGCTTAGGCATCGCTCAGCCATCTCAGCCCAAAAGTCATCATTGAACCTGGCTGGCCACACTTCCTTGGGAGGAACCTTTAATTCGCGTTTCCTTGCATGGGTGGGATGAGGTCGTATCTCTGATAGTCCATCGAATACTGGGAACTTTTTACTGATCTTCTCGCCTTTCTCGGTGATGATCTCGGCTACATAACCTCCGCTGGAGGCGGTTAACATGATGTCCATTCCCGTGGGGTCATCTGGAGCACCACCCACGCTGGTGCAAAAACAGCTTGCACCCAGCGATTGGCAAGCCAGCCCGATAAGGGTGGTGTTCTCTCTACGGCGAGCATAATAAGGGTCCACTGGTTCGTTCTCAATGAATAGGGCATCGAGGGTCAGCAGCCCCCTTGCATCACAGGGGCGAACGCCAAAGATGGTCGAATTACCCTCCGGTAGGGTTTCGGTCAGTGTCACCTGTTGACCAATCTTTTCCATCAACATCAGTCGTTCGGTGGGCGGGAAGAATACTTCTTTGACGGACATAAATGAGCGCACGAAGTCCCACACCACTTCATGTGTATCGCTGACCGGGCGGTAAAGTATGTTGCCGGCAATGTTTAATGGGGCGATCAGGGTTTGTTCCTGCGCCAAGCGATCCAGCCAACCAGTTAACTCCTGGTGGGTAAGGTAATTCATGGAAGGTTCTCCTCTCCGCCCAGGATGGTCACAAATGGTGGCGGTACCGCTGCCATCCCAGCTCGGAAGTCAAAAATGTTTTCCATCTCCTGTGCCATCTTGCGATGGATCAGGCTGAGGGGAATGTCCATTGGGCAGGCGCGCTCGCACTCGTTGCAACCCACGCAGCGGCCTGCTAGGTGGTAAGCTCTCCCCAGATGGAAAGCCCGCTTCTCGTCAACATTAATTCCCATTCCCACCCACAGTGAATCGTCCCGCTCGTACAAGCAGATGGGGCAGTCGCACATCGGGCAAGCCTGACGGCAGGCATAGCAGCGTATACAGCGATCGAATTGGCTCAGCCAGAAGTTCATCCGCTCAACGGGGGTGAGGGCATCTAAGTGTTCGATCCCAGGGTAGATATGCTCCGGTGGGATTTCACGATAAGTTGCCTCTGGATCCCCAATCAGTGTGTCGTAAACGACCGGTGTACGCACGTTACATGCCGCACAACGCGTCTGGATCGCTCCGCTTTTATCATCATTGAACCCTGCCCCCTGACGGATGCCATCACAAGTCATGCCAATGACATATACTTGCTCACGTAAAAAGCGATTCTCTGCCAGTAAAACATTAATCGAGCGGCTATCACAAGGTTTAACCACCACTGCAGCTTTCGGCAAACGATCGGGCTGCTTTTTCTTGCCACCGTCTGTGCCCCAACCTAGTTTTTTACTTAAATAAGCCGATAGGTTATGGGTGCAATCCTGGTTCCACACCAACCGGTCAACATTTTCAGGCTGATGGATGAATGCGGGGCGTGTGCGGCCTCTAGGTCCCACCTCAAAGCCGATCACACTTTCCACCTGGTTGCTGACAAGTAAATCGCGGGCGATCGTGCGAATATTTTGAGTTTGTAATTCGTGGGTGGGAGTGTGATAGACGGCATGCTTTGGTTGTTCATCACTAAAAGCTGAATAGCGATGGCTGATGGGTTCCCGTTCCCACACAAAATGTGCCCCACGATCGGCGATCCTCCAGTGGATGGGTCCCAGTGTCCGTACTGCCTCCGTAAATTCAGTTACGATGCGTGAATAACGTTCTCCTTCAGAAGCAGATACCCAATCCAACCGCACTCGTTCGGGTTCCAAGCCTGCATACGCCAGTAATGCTCGTAAGACAGGTAAGCGCTTGGCGGCCCGATGGTTACCGGTATTGTAATGACACTCGCCGATGTGGCAGCCCAGCACCAGCACGCCATCCGCTCCCTGCTCGAAGGTGCGCATGATGATCTCTGGCGAGACCCGCCCCGAGCATGGAACGCGGATATCACGAATATTGGCAGGAGATTTCAGACGGGCAATGCCTGCCGTGTCTGCACCGGTGTAGCTACACCAGGTGCATAGATAAGCAATGATTTTGGGTTCAAATGGCATGGCACCACCTCCTATGGGTTTAGGATCCCTGGAACAATCGGCTCAGCTGCCAATGCACCGATCATCTCATTGACGATTTGTTGATCATCGAAGTGGATGAGGGTGATGGCTTTATCACGACAGGTTGAGGCACAAGTGCCACACCCCTTGCACAGATATGTATTAACTGAAGCCACACTCTCTTTTAGTTCGATGGCACTATATGGGCAGGCTTTAACACACAGGCCACAGCCAGCACAACGTAACAGGTTTACCGTAGCGACGGAAGGATCCAGTGCAATGGTGCCCTGGTCGAGCAGGGAAAGAGCGGCCGCTGCTGCGCCACCTGCCTGAGCCACACTATCCGGGATGTCTTTTGGGCTTTGGCAGGCACCTGCCAAATAGATCCCTTCTGTGGAAGTTTCCACAGGTGCGAGCTTGGGATGTTTCTCGAGGAAGAACCCATCCGGGCTGCGGCTGATGCCAAACAGGCTAGCCACTTTAGCGGTATCGGCTTGGGCTTCAAAGCCCGTAGATAGGATGACCATATCAACTTCGACGTGATCCGGCTGGTTGAAGAAAGATTCGTCCCATTTCACCTGCAGATGCCCATCC
>JBAPSY010000182.1:0-17835 GCA_049281855.1 Anaerolineales bacterium | reverse complement strand
ACAAACCTGGGGTCGATTAACCCTCTGGGTGCGTCATCATCAACCGATTGCCCGGCTGGTTGGGGTAACGGTCGGCATGATTATATTTTTCGCATTTCTGCCTCCATACATGCGGATTGCTTTTTGGGACGGTTTACAGTCCCATAAAATCCTGGCAAGCATGCTTTTAGTTTTTAGCTTAGTGGCGATCTCATTGGTATGGTCAACCGGTCAACGTTTGGACACCTGGGCTTTCGTGTACTTTAATGTATGGGGACCACGCCCGATTTGGCTAGACCGGATTATGTTAGGGTTTACCCAGATTGGCAGCGGAATCACTGCCCTGCTGATTGCCCTGGTTTTGTTTTTGACAGGCAATCGCCTGTTGTCATACGAACTCATGCTAGGCACTTTGACGTTATGGCTGGTGGTCGAGCTGGTGAAATTTCTGGTCCACCGTTCGCGGCCGTTTATCCGGCTTGCCCAGGCGCGCATCGTTGGGTATCGGGCAATGGGGCGATCTTTCCCCAGCGGGCATACCTGCCAGGTTTTTTTCATGGCGACACTGTTTAGCTATCAGTTCCAGCTTGGGTTAGGGGGAACCATCGCTTTGTACGCAGTCGCATTACTGGTTGGTTTCACACGGATGTATGTTGGCGCTCATTATCCGCGCGACGTCATAGGAGGCGCCGTATTGGGTTCCGTCTGGGGAGTTCTGGTGACACTTCTGAATCCCTACTGGCTCGGGCTGCGGTTCTAGCGATTCCATGCAGAGGATTTCAAGAAATAGGCATCACAAATAGCGGAGATATGAATGGGATATCCAAAGACCGCCCGAATCCACCTAAGCCCCCGGGTAATCTCGCCGGGGGTAGAGATGCGCACTTTTCCGATCAACTCTTGGAAATGGTGCAGACTGATACTTCCACTGAGCTCAAGGTGGCTGAAAAGGAGCTACACATGAACATGTCGCATACCAATGATCATAATCATCTCACTCTGTTGCAGGGCATCGCTCGGCGGGCGATGATCGAGCGCGGTCTGCTTCCCGATTTTTCACCCGCCGCACTCGCCGAACTGGACAAGATTCACGCCCCGGCCATAGCAGCAAACGATGAGTCCATTCGCGATCTGCGGGAACTCTTGTGGCTGTCGATTGACAATGATGACTCCCGCGACCTTGATCAATTAACGATAGCTGAGGCACTAACTGGCGACAAGACCAAGATTCTGGTGGCTGTGGCAGATGTGGACTCGCTCGTTAAAGATGGATCAGCAATTGACGAGCACGCCCGCCACAATACGACCTCTGTATATACCGCTGCCAAAATATTTCCCATGCTGCCTGAGAAGCTATCCACCGACCTCACTTCCCTGAATTCCAATGAGGATCGTATCTCTATTGTCGTTGAAATGGTGATTAGCGTGGATGGATCCCTGCAAGATTCTAATATCTACCGGGCGCGCGTCCGCAATCATGCCAAGCTGGCTTTCAACAGTGTGGCGGCTTGGTTGGAAGGGAGTGGCAGTGTACCGGAGGCTATCGCTGCTGTAAATGGACTGGATGAGAATTTGCACATGCAGGACGGGGTAGCACAAAACATGAAGAATTTTCGCCATGTCCACGGGGCGCTTAGTTTGGAAACCATTGAGGCGAAACCGATCTTTGACGGTGACCAAATTCGCGCTCTTGAGGTGGAAGAAAAGAACCGCGCCAAGGAGATCATCGAGGACTTTATGATCGCGGCCAACGGGGTGACCGCCCGTTACCTCTCGTCGAAAAAATTTCCCTCGATCCGCCGTGTGGTGCGTACTCCCAAACGTTGGGAACGAATTGTCGATGTTGCCGGAGAATACGGCTTTAAACTACCGGGAAACCCAGATTCAAAAGCGCTGGAAGAGTTCCTGATGAAGCAGAAAGCCGCCGATCCGATACGATTCCCCGACCTCTCCCTGGCAGTGATCAAACTTTTAGGGTCGGGCGAATACGTTGCGGAGCTCCCAGGTGACACTGCCCCAGGGCACTTTGGTCTTGCGGTCAAAGACTATAATCATTCTACCGCCCCTAATCGCCGGTATACCGATCTGATCACCCAACGCTTGTTGAAAGCCGCCATTAAAGGCCAAGCTGCGCCATACAGCTATGCTGAACTGGGCGTGATGGCGCAACACTTCACAGAGCAGGAAGATGCTGCTAACAAAGTAGAACGTCAGGTTGAAAAATCGGCTGCAGCGTTGTTGCTTGAATCGAAAATCGGCCAGCAGTTTGACGCCATCATTACGGGCGCATCGGATAAAGGCACCTGGGCCAGGCTGCTCAACATTCCGGTTGAGGGCAAGGTGATGCAGGGGTTCGAGGGCCTGGATGTTGGCGATAGGACGCGGGTGCAATTGATGTCAGTGGACGTTGAGCGGGGATTTATTGATTTCAAGAAAGTGGGTACAACCAGACATTAATGGTTTCCATACTTGGTACATCGATTAGAGATGAATCCCGCTGCTAGACGTTGGGGTTAGGAAGAGTCGTTAGGTGGAGCTTATAGACAAAGGAGAAAACTATGAAAAGTAAAGTTGGTTTGTGGATTGACCATCGGAAGGCGGTTATTGTAATAGTCTCAGACGAAGGTGAAGAAACAAAACAGATCACCTCCAATATGGAGAAACACGTCAGGTATTCTAGTGACGCATCTGAAGACGGTTCGGCCGAGGACGTGCGTGACCGGCAATTTGGAAACCGTCTCAACAGTTACTACGACGACGTCATTGCGTGTCTTCGTGAGGCTGAATCCATTCAGATCTTTGGTCCCGGGGAAGCCAAGGGCGAACTTGAGGCACGCCTCGAGAAAGAGGGACTCAAGGGGCGTATCATTGAGATTGAAACGATGGATAAGATGACGAATCGCCAGATTGCGGCGAAAGTTCGACAGCACTTTCAAAAATAAAGTTACCAATGCAGGAACATGATGCGATTCCACCCATTTCGGCTTTCTGGAGTCTCTCTGGCGCCGAGATGCTCTGACAACTTCAAACGGTAAAAGGAGGATTGATCGTCGTACGATAAAATCTCTAGGATTTTTACTAATTTGTAATTTGCAGATACAAAAAATCTTCTTACCAGACAAGCATGCAAGTCCGGAAATTGTCTGGATGAATGAGGATATATTCAAAATCTATCTCTATTGGATGGATTGCTTGACTATCCACGAAATGATGGGTGTAAAATAAATATATGAGAAAGCGGAATTTCTTCCTGATGATTAACGTTGCACCCCAAAATTGACGGGATAGCAGTTGGAACTGAGAAGTGTAACAACTTTTATAAGAAAAGGAAGTTACATGAGCAAAAAGACACAGAATCAAAAAGATAAAAATGCCTTGAAGGATGTCCTCAAGCCAGATCCTAAACGAACTGAGAGATCCAAGAAGGTTAGAGGTGAAATGATCAAGGCTCCAGAGCCAAGCCTCTGGCCAGGCAGGTACTTTGTCACTGCCAAGGTTAAGGAATATTTGCACAGAAACTATATCTTCAGAGATGTAGAGATGACTATCTTCCAGTGGGATATGCCAGAAGAGGAGGCTATCAGCCTCCTGGTACCTTTAGGTTTTACTCCTGGCTCAAGTGGAGATTGGTGGCAATATGTAACCTCTCAAGCTGAAGAGACATTCTCAGAGGAGCAGGCCAAAGAGCTCATACCATTTCTAGAGCAGTATCCAGGAACTCAGGTAGATATAAAGCCAGCTACTAAGCCTATAGAGCATGGAATAGGAGTGGGAGCCATATCGGTAGGAGGCTTCTCAGACTTCTATGCGTTTTTTGAAGAGCCAGGCTATAGTTTAGGCTTCAAGGTGGTTGGATATTATAACTTGGAGAGCTGTGAGTTTGAGCCAAATCCTGATCCTAAAGCTACTCTAAAAGAGGAAGAAAAAGACAAGGCTATGAGGTATCTTTCCTCTCTCTCTCTAGAAGACCTGCTGGAGGTGAAGGAGTTTATCGACAAGAAGATCCAGGTTCAGAAAGCTAAGTATAGGAATAAATGACAATGAAAGTTAGGTTTGGGTTTTTTCGTGACCCACTGCTCATGTCCTGAAGATAAATTGGGTAATGGGGATCTAAATGCAATTGATTTATTGACAATTGTCTCTTTTCATATTTGTTTGAATAGTGCGGTGTATACCTGTAAAGGTCAATGATAGTGTCAACAAGCTCCACAGTGTGGAGGTAGGTTCAAGGATAACATTCCAGCTAGGTTGCGTGGCAAACTATATCAGTACAACTTATAGGCCTTACGACCCCCCTCAATCTTGAGAATCCCCTTGGGCAGGAGAATCTTGCCCCTTCAGCAGGTGGTTGGGCGCGGTTTGGTTACTAAAACTCATTTCAATGGTTGATGAGTCGCTTTGAAACATCAATTACCTGAAGAAGTAAACTGGTCAGAATCGCTTCTCTTTCAACTTCGATTGGCGTTTCCAATGGAATGAGGAATCGCTTTCCCTGCAGAAAACCTGCCGGCGTCTTCTCGGTTAACACACCTGATATTTGCGGCATTAACGTAGTTGTAAGCCATAAAATTGTCGGCGGACACTGTTTTCTATACTGTTCGTCATATTCTATACACCAATCCTTTCCCCAATTCTTCGGAAAATCTTTGAAGGCTATATAACGCTTGTAATAATCAGGTCCTGGCGTGGCCCTGTATCCTTCAATTGAAACAATACCTGAGTCAACCAGGCGGTTGGTAAGGTCGTCGATTAGACCTCGTTATTGGAAGATCCGCCTTTTGGTGGGGGATGTAATGTCGTTTTCAGTAAGAGGCCGGAACTCTTCTGCATCTATTCTGTCACACAGGCTCTGCAATTGCCAAACGTCTGCGGTTGCGTGCTCATCTTTTACAAGAATGGCCTTTTCGTAGAGAACTGCTAGTAGTGATTCCCAGCTTACCAGGGCAAGGAAATGCTTGCTGGGCAGGCGAAGAGTACGAATTTGTTCTTATATTGTTTCTTGTTGATCCTGGCTAATGATTGATAAGGCATTGCATCTACTCAAGAGTTCCAGCCACAAAGTCCGCATTCTGGAAGCAGGTGCAATGAAAAGTAGTAATGCGGGTTTATCGGCAGGTAATCGGTCAATATAAGAAGCTGGTTGGTTGAGAGTTAATGGAGCCCAAAACTTGCTTTCAACGATTAGAAGATAGCGACCTTCCACATCGCGACCAACCAAATCAGGAATTTCGGTATCTTGCCATCTCGCCTGAGTCGTGAATGTAAGATTGCCTGGCAAATCGACCGTCACTGATGAAATATATTCTTGAAATGCATCAGCGAGGAAATGATATTGTTATATTATATGGGCTGGTGCATCAGTGGCGACATTCTCTATTTGGTTTGTCAATAAGGGTGCAAGATGCGCCAAGATTGATTCGTGTGGCATAATTTTATCCATCGAGCTCCTACCCGTGTCTATTTAATATTAATTTATTATAGCCACTTTCATAAAATGCAAATAATAGGATCATCTTGTACCGCGAGAGGAACTTTAACCCTACAGGGAAATCGGTTCGTATATAAGCAAACCATAAAACCGATCTGCGGTTAGCTTAATTACGATTTCGCTTCAATTTCTATAGGATTAAAGTCTAATCCATGCAACAAATGTTATTATTAGGTATGAATGTTGCATATAGATAATATAGTTATTTGTTTCTACTAATTGGTTAACGATTGATTTAAATGATTCTGGCATGGAAATGAAACGGTGCCCCCAAAAAGGATCCAAAAGATATGAGCGATATTACTAAAAATCGAAGTAAGAGGGGGATGAAATCAAAAAGCATGGAATCAAGCATGGGGGTACGTTATCGCGCTCTGGTGGAACAGGTCCCTGCCGTTATTTATACAGACTCAGCAGATAATATGTATCAGACCTTGTATATCAACCCTCAGGTGAAAATGATCACAGGTTACGATCCAGATGAGTGGATTGCTGATAACGATTTGTGGAGCAAGATAATTCTCCCGGAAGATCGTGAGCGCGTCTTGGAAGAATACACGCGGACCTATAAAGAAAAACAGCCATCCATATCTGAATATCGGATCAAGAGGCGTGATGGAAGAGTCATATGGGTGAGCGATGAAACGCGATTAATCCACGACAGGAAAGGTAAATCCTTGTTTTGGCAAGGGGTTATGATTGATATCACTGCGCGCAAGCGCGCAGAACAGATCCAACAAGCGATTTACAGAATTTCACATGCGGTAGTTACAACCACCAGCCTTGATGAAATGTTCAGATCCATTCACGGTATCCTGGATGAGTTGATGCCGGTCCCGAACTTCTATATTGCGCTATATGACCCAACTAGCGACCTGCTCAGTTTTCCTTATTACGTAGATCAATATGACCCGCCACCGCCACCAGCCAAACCCCAACATGGATTGACTGAGTATGTACTGCACACGAAAAGAACTCTGTGGGCTACGACTGAGGTTTTTTCCCAGCTGCTCCAGCGAGGTGAAGTTGAAGTGGTTGGTTCCAATTCCATAGATTGGATTGGAGTACCACTAATGGTGGGAGAGCGTGTGACTGGGGTTATGGTGACGCAAAGTTATACGGAAGGTGTTGTTTACAGTCAAGAGCATGTGGACCTGTTGAAATTTGTCTCAACGCAGGTTGCCTTGGCGATTGAGCGTAAACTTGACCAACAACGCATTACCGACGCGCTTGAATACAACAAAACGCTTATAAATTCGTCCAGCTTGGGAATTGGAACTTATAACGCTTCAGGGCAGTGCATTTTAGCGAATGAATCAATCGCCAGGATCCTTGGCGCAACTTGTGATCAGCTTCTGGGACAAAATTATAACCATATTGAATCCTGGAAGAAATCAGGGCTGCTTGAGTCTGCCCGTGAGGCAGTTGCCAGTGGTAATGAAACACGGCGGGAAATCCATACGACAAATACCTATGGAAAAGAAATTTGGCTGGATTGCAGATTCACTCCTTTTTTTTCCAATGCAGAGCCTCACCTGCTTCTTTCCGTAGATGACATAACCATCTCGAAACAAGCCGAGGTTAACCTGCAGATCTATGCATCAAAGCTCGAACAAAGCAACCGCGACCTGCAAGAGTTTGCCTACATAGCTTCTCACGATTTGCAAGAACCGCTACGAAAAGTATTGGCGTTCGGTGATCGCTTGGCAAATAAATATGGAGATTTGCTCGACGAAACCGGACGTGACTACCTGAAACGCATGCGGGATGCAAGTCAGCGCATGCAGACTTTGATCAATGACCTATTGGCTTTCTCCCGCGTGTCCACACGCGCCCAACCCTTTGACAAAGTTAACTTGAATTCACTTATACAGGAAGTGATCTCCGACCTGGAGAACCAAATCGACCGTACCCAAGGCAAACTGGAAATCAGCGATCTGCCAAGGATCGAAGCTGATCCCACCCAGATGCACCAGCTGTTGCAAAACTTGATCAACAATGGATTAAAATTCCACCGAGAAGACATTCCCCCTATCGTCCAGGTTTCGGCGAATATCTTAGGCACTGAGTGCCAGATCTCCGTTAAAGATAACGGCATCGGATTTGACATGCAGTATCTCAATCGCATCTTCAAACCCTTTCAACGTCTGCATGGCCGTCAGGAATACGAGGGCAGCGGTATGGGGCTGGCCATTTGCCGCCGTATTGTCGAGCGCCACAGTGGTGAAATTACTGCTGTCAGTGCTCTTGGAGAGGGATCTACTTTCATGGTTACTTTACCCATCTATCAATCCAAAGGAGACAATTCCCATGCGTAAAAAAGTAAAACCTGTTATCTTTCTTATGGCTGATGATGATCCCGACGATCGGCTGTTGATCAAAGAAGCCTTTCAAGAGAGCCTTGTATCTAACAGCATATATTTCGTTGAAGATGGCGTCGAGCTGTTGGATTACCTGCGTCGGCAGGATAAATTTGCCAACCCTAGTGACGCTCCCGCTCCTGACCTGATTCTGCTTGACTTGAACATGCCGCGCAAAGATGGCCGCGAGGCCCTCGCAGAGATCAAAAGCGATCCACACCTGAGATACATCCCTGTGGTGGTCCTGACCACCTCTAAAGCCGAGGAAGACATCATGCGTAGTTATGATATCGGAGCTGCCAGCTACATTACAAAACCAGTGACTTTCGATGGGCTGGTCGAGTCAATCAAGGGATTGGGGCAGTACTGGGTACAGATCGTACGTTTGCCAGTAAAGGAAAACTTACAGGAATGAAAATATGACAGACCAAAGTCGGTCAATTACTATCCTTACCGCAGACGATGACCCCGACGATTGTGTGTTGGTTGAAGAAGCCTTTCGAGAAAGTGGCCTAAATTATGACTTGTTCTTCGTCCAGGATGGCATAAAATTGTTACAATATCTTCGCCAACAGGGCAGTTACATTGTCCCTGCATCGGCACCAAGACCTGATCTGATCCTGCTCGACCTGAACATGCCCCGAAAGGACGGGCGTGAGTCATTAGCTGAGATAAAAGCTAACCCAGGTTTACGTAGTATCCCGGTAGTGGTGCTAACCGCTTCAAACGCCGAAGAGGATGTCTTACTCACTTATGACCAGGGTGGGGCTGGCTTCATCATTAAACCGGCAACTTTTGATGGCATGGTTGAGGTCGTGAAGGCATTGAACCTGTATTGGTTTAAGATCGTCGAACTGACCAGTGGTGAAAGTGGAAAAAACTCTGGGAGTGACATTTCCGTTATGCCTTCTTCAGGTAAATCCATTTCTCAATGAAAGTTTTGGTGCGAATGGATCATAACAATTACACTGTGGTTTCGTTGGAAGCCTAATAATTACATGGAACCTGAATCAAAAACAATCCATATACTACTCATTGAAGATGACGAGGATGATTATCTTCTCCTACGAGAATTTCTCATGGAGCGCACTAACCATGTGAAATTTGAATTGGACTGGGTGCAGACTTACCAGGCTGGATTGACACAAATACAATGCGCCGATCACGACATCTACTTGATAGATCACTACCTTGGAGAAAGCTCAGGTTTGGATCTACTCCAGGAGGCATTCCGGGCGGGCTGTCAGGCGCCGATTATCATGGTCACAGGACAATCTGACCGAGAAATTGATCAGGCCGCATTAATGGCTGGCGCAACCGATTATCTGGTGAAAGGTCAGTTTGATGGACAGTTATTAGAGAGGTCCATCCGTTATGCACTGGAGCGAAACCGCTTACTGAATAAGATCCGGGAACTGGCATTGCGTGACGCGCTCACCAACTTATACAACCTTCGTGAATTGCACCGGTTCTTGGATTATGAAGTGATAAAAAGCCGGCGCTACAATCACCCATTCTCCCTCATGATGATAGATATTGATCATTTTAAAGAAATCAATGATCGCTTTGGTCACCACACCGGGGACGAAATCCTTCAACGAGTAGCGCAGGCAATTATCAATAATACCCGTGGATGCGACCTACCAGCTCGCTACGGAGGCGATGAATTCATTATCGTGCTACCTGAAACACCAGCCCAACAAGCCTGCCAAGGTGCAGAACGTTTACAAAAGATGGTAGAGGCTCTATCAATCCAGGTAACCAACAAAAAAGGGCTTTCTGAGAATATCGAAGTTACGCTCAGCATCGGTGTGGCAGATTATCCAAGAGATGCCAATTCCGCCGATGCGCTCATCGATTTAGCAGACCAGGCGCTATATCAAGCCAAACGCCTGGGGTGCAATCATGTGGTTCGGTTCCACTTGGAGCAGGAAAAATAACAAGGACCAAAATGACCTCACATCAAATTCATGCCTTGTTGATCGAAGACGATCCCGATGACATACTCTTGTTAAAAGAGTCTCTCGCTGAAATCGGCGCAGGAAAGATCAAGCTGGATTACACCGACCGTCTTTCCAGAGGTCTGATCCAGCTTAGTGGGCAGAATTATGACGTGATCCTACTGGATCTCAACCTGCCTGACAGCCGTGGGCTAGACACACTTAACACTACCATTAAAAGGTTCCCCAAGATGCCAGTTGTTGTACTCAGCGGTCTAGCCGATGATGCAATAACCGTCGAAGCGGTCAGACGGGGCGCACAGGATTACCTGGTAAAGGGAGATATCAGTGGTCCACTGGTGCTGCGTGTTCTGCGTTATGCCATTGAGCGTAAACAGGTAGAGGCGGTGCTACGCACAAGTGAGGCTAGATACCGATCCCTCGTTGAAACCTCTCCAAACGGAATTACGCTGGCCGATTTAGATGGCAATGTGTTATTGTGCAATCAACAAGCCGCACGCTTGCATGGTTATGATAATCCCGAAGCCATGCTTGGCATCCATATCTTTAAATTGGTAGCTTCAGGTGATCGGCATCTGGCAAGGCTGAATATCCAAAAGACGCTCCATGAAGGCAAGGTCACAAATTCAGAGTATACCTTGCTGCGAAAGGATGGCAGTCAATTTCCGGCGGAACTCACTACTTCTCTCATTCGCAACAATACAGGAGCCTCGACTGGATTTATTGGCATCACACGAGACATCACTGAGCGGAAACACGCTATTGAAGCAGAGAAGCGTCTTGCAATGCTAAAGGAGGAATTCATATCCAATGTTTCTCTTGAGCTGCGAACTCCACTGCTTAGCTTGATGAGATATTTAGAACAATTGCGGAACGGGAAGGTGGTCGATTCTACCATGCAGAATGATTTCCTGTCTCGTGCGTCCAAGGATGCAAATCGTCTTCTTGATCTGGTGAACGAATTGTCAGATTTTTCTCAATTGGAAAGCGAGCGCTTGACATTGAATTTAGAGAAAGTAGATCTTGTCAAGGTTATCATTGATGTACTGCAATCATTTCGAGAACAAGCAAATGCGAGGCGGATTTCTCTGACGGCTGCACCAATGGATCCATCTTTGTTTGCTGACGTAGACCTGTCACGCATGCGACGAGTGTTGATCAAATTAGTGGAGAATGCGATCAATTTCTCTGACGTGGATGGTAAAGTTTTTGTTACAGGGAAGTCAATGAATGACGAAATAATCATCAATGTTATTGACGAAGGATGTGGCATTTCATTAGAAGACTGTTCAAAAATATTTGATAAGTACTATCAATCTAATAGCCTTAATAAGAATGTCTATGGAATGGGAGTAGGGCTGAATATCGCAAAACAAATCGTGGAAGCTCACGGAGGGACTCTTACTGTTAGTAGTCAATTGGGAGCAGGGACCACATTCACCATAACGATCCCAATGATGAAAAAGATGTAATCTATGGCAAAGCGAACTAGTTTGAGCACTAAGATCCTAGTGGCAGATGATGAGCCCAAGGTTCTGCGCATGATTGGCTATACCTAGCACGCTTCCGGTTATGAGGTTGTCGTCGCTAAGATTGGTGCAGATGCCTTTTGCTAAGACCACATCGAGGCACCGGATTTAGACGTTACAGATGTAATGATACCAGACATGAACGGCGTAGAGGATTTTGAGCAACGAATGGAGACGCCATTCACCCTCGAATTTCTCGCCATCCTATTTACTACCACATCGCATTTGCGCGACATTTTACCCCAGTCCGCCTCAAATCCAGGTGGACTTTTTATTTAACCCAGAGATGTTTATGTCTGCTTATGCGGCTGATGTCGTCCCGCCTTGCAGATGCATGCCGGTGATCCAGTGCCGCCCGATGGTCAAATTAAAGGCGGCACATTGGTTGACTACATCCATATTACTCACCTCGGCTATTATGGAGCAGATTAAGCGTCAACCGCTCGAAACATACGTATACTCGTGCTACTGGGCTGTTGCCAATGCTTATTCAATCAGCTCTACATTATGCGGATTTGACTCTTGCATGCCTGAAGGTGTGATGCGAATAAACTCGGCGACTTGCCAAAGCTCTTCAATCGAGCGAGCACCGGCATAACTTAACCCTGAGCGTAACCCGCCCACAAGCTGGAAGAGGACGTCCACCAACGCACCTTTATATGGTACGATGGCTTCTACCCCCTCTGGCACAACTTCACCCCACTCTTCAATCGCCAGCTCGCCTTTATCAAGCATCCTCCGGTCCATATTGGCTGATAACGAAGCCATACCGCGCACGATTTTATAGCGCCTATCTCCGCGTATGACTGTTGCACCAGGACTTTCATCCGTACCAGCTAAAAGTCCTCCCACCATGACCGTGCTGGCTCCAGCAGCCAGCGATTTGGTCAAATCTCCCGAGTTGCGAATGCCGCCATCCGCAATGGTTGGCACGTTCAACGCTCTCCCCGCTGCTGCACACTCGCTGATAGCACTGAGCTGCGGTACTCCAAAGCCAGTCACAATTCGGGTTGTACAGATCGAACCGGAGCCCACCCCCACTTTGACTCCATCTGCACCCGCTTCAACCAGATCTCTTACCCCTTGCGCTGTGGCAACATTACCGGCGATAATAGGCACACTTGGGAAGCGCTGCTTCAAACTGTGCACCATTTTGGTTACATGATCCGAATGTCCATGGGCAATATCCACAACCAGAACATCAGCGCCAGCTGCCAGACAACTGACAGCGCGCTCCATGTCCGCCGGTCGAGCTCCTACTGCAGCACCAACCCGCAGATGCCCTCGGTTGTCTTTTGTGGCGTTAGGATGTTGCTGGATTTTAACAATGTCCTGAGCCGTGATCAGTCCCGCCAGGCGACCATCCGCATCCACCAGAGGCAGTTTTTCGATGCGATGTTCGTATAGCTTTCGGCGGGCTTCCTCCAGTGTTTCATCTTGTGAAGCGATCACAAGCCTTTCTCGTGGGGTCATCACCTGGCTAACAGGTATATCATCGTTCGTCGCCAGCAAGACATCACGGTTGGTGACAATCCCCAACAGATGGTTATCGTCATCCACCACCACTAGCCCACCAACATCGACATCTGCCATATGATGGCGAGCATACTCCACACTCGCCTCAGGAGTGATGGTGAGTGGTGACTCCACAATGAGGCTTTCGGAGCGCTTTACGCGCAATACACAGTCGGTTTGTTGTTCGATCGTCATAAAGCGGTGTAAGATCCCTATCCCCCCCAACTGCGCCATGGCGATCGCCATGCGCGTTTCGGTCACCGTGTCCATATTCGAAGAGACGATGGGGATCGATAGGCGAATCCCAGGCACGAGCCAACTGTCGGTGGTAACATCTTTTCGACTTAGGATAGAAGAGCGACGGGGAACTAGTAAAACATCGTCAAAAGTTAACCCAACATCAGCGCGAATGTTCATATGCCCTCCTAACTATAAAAAAAGCAAATTCCAATAAGAGTATTTATCAGGAAATTCCGTAGCCATTCCTCGTTTTTTCCAATGATCTCCAGATAAATTCTTGATCGACAGGCAGGCGATCTACTCGAACACCTACCGCATTGAAGATGGCGTTCGTAATAGCCGGTGCAGTGGGGATACCAGCAATTTCACCAACCCCCTTTGCACCATAGGGACCCTCACGGGTTGGTTGCTCGATGACAAAGCTTACAATCTCCGGGGTATGAAGAATGGATGGAATACGGTAACGCGCCATCTTATCAGTGAAGATCATACCATCGTCGACGATAAAATTTTCCGTCAGCGCCCCCCCTATACCCATCATCACGCCCCCTTCAGCCTGACCCTGCAAACCCAGTGGATTCAGACACTTACCAACGTCGTTTGCAGTGATAACTTGTTGCACAGTCACTTCACCCGTGCGCGTATCCACAGAGACTTCGGCAGCCTGTGCAGCAAAAGAGTATGCAATATGTGTATCGCCTCCTTCACCTAGCGGCCTGGTTGTGGGTGCCTGATACTCATACCGGACGCGAGTCTCACGACCTTCTGAATGCATCATTTTCACGATGCTCGGTAACGAAAAGCGATGACTGCCTGCCTGTACCTGCCTTCCCGAGAATTGAATTTTATCTGGTGGTAGGTCGATTTTCTCAGCCAGCACACCGACGATCGCCTGGCGTAAGGTTCTGGCAGCCAAACGCACGGCATTCCCACTCACATAGGTCTGCCGGGAGGCGGTTGTCGCCCCACCATCCGGTGTCAGATCGGTATCCATCAGGAGCACGTGGACCTGTGAAGGGGATACATCCAACTCCTCTGCCACAATCACCTGAAGTACGGTTGATAACCCTTGCCCGACTTCGGCGGATGAGGTCCGCGCTTCAATAGTACCGTCAGCCAATAATTCAACTTCCGCACTGGCAGCATCTGTTGCACCGCCTCCGAAACCTGTATTTTTGTAGCCGACTGCAAATCCCCAGGCTTTATTGATGAAACCTTCGGTATGTGAAGCAAAAGGATGATTCCCACCGCGCTTTTTCATCTCGGCTTCAACTTTATCAATACAATCCAACAACCCCACACTCTCGCGCAGTATCTGCCCTGTGCTTGTCATGCCACCCTCGCGCAGGGCATTCTTTCGGCGGAGAACCAGAGGATTCATGCCCAGCTCTTTAGCCAGCATATCCATCAAGCTTTCAATGGCAAAGATAGGCTGGGTTACGCCAAAGCCGCGGAAAGCACCCGCAGGCGGGTTATTGGTGTACATGGCATAACAATCTGAGCTCACATTTGGAATTTCGTACGGTCCGGTGGAATGGGTCGTTGCGCGCTCCATCACCTTTTCACCCAGGGAGGCATAAGCACCGGTATCACCGTACAATTCGGTCTTGATGGCAGTCAAGCTGCCGTCCTGTTTAGAACCGACCTTGACACGGATTTGGGTAGAATGTCGTTTAGGATGAACCAGCATGCTTTCATGGCGGTCAAATAGTAGTTTTACCGGCCGACCGGTGACCTGAGCCAGAAGGGCAGCATGGATCTGCCCGGCAATATCCTCTTTGCCGCCGAAGGCACCTCCAACGAACTGACCCACAACTCGCACCCGGTTCTCTTGCCAACCAAGGGCTCGAGCCACCTGCTCGCGATCGGAGTAAGGGATTTGCGAACCGACGTAGATTTCCATCTGCCCATCAGGGATTGGACGTGCGATGCTGCATTCCGGCTCCATGAAGAGGTGCTCAGCTGCCGGCGTCAGAAAAGTGTGCTCAATGACCAAGTCTGCTTCATCGAAACCTTGTTTAACGTCCCCTTTGCGGACCTGAATGTGTTTGAGCATGTTACCGCTCTCATGAAGGATTGCTGCTTCCGATTGACGTGCTTCATGAGGACCTTTAACCACTGCCTGGGGGTCAAAATCGATAGTAATAAGGTCCAACGCGTTAGCGGCAATTTCCCGCGTTTCCGCTGCTACGATGGCAACCGCATCACCAACATACCGAATGCGTTCCCCGACACCGACCAGGATAGGCCAATCTGCACTGACCAAGCCGTGATTCCGATCACCGGGAAGGTTTTCAGCCGTCAGCAGCTCATGGACACCGGGCAGCGCTCGAGCCCGACTGACATCCACTTGGCGTAGGATGGCATGTGGAACTTCCGCCCGCTTGACCCGCGCATAAAGCATATCATCAAATTTCAGATCATCCGTGTATTTTGCTTTGCCAGAAACCTTCTGGAATGCATCAGGACGGATTTGAATTCTTCCAATTTCCCGGTGATTCTCCGCTCTCCGCGGAGCGGACAGCGGAGCAGTGAGCCGATTGGAAAGTGGAAGGGAAGGTGAAAAAATAGGTGTACTATGATGGATTGAATCAGACGCCGCCAGAATGGCACGTTCGATGGCAGGGTAGCATCCACAACGGCATAGGACACCTTTCATCGCTTCTCGGATTTCTTCCCGGGTCGGGTTGGGATTACGTTTCAACAGCGCATATGCGCTCATAATCTGCCCGGGTGTACAGAAACCGCATTGCACCGCACCGTAAGTAATAAAAGCCTCTTGCAGAGGGTGTAAACCATGACTTTCGTTCACTCGGGCCAGTAACGGAGGAAGCCCTTCGATGGTCGTAACCTCTTTACCTTGGGCACGCCCAGCAGGGTATGCGCAGGATAAGATAGGTTCCCCGTTAACTAACACCGTGCAGGCACCACATTCAGCCTCATTGCAGCCGATCTTCGTCCCTGTCAGGTTAAGGCGCTCGCGAAGTAGGTCCGCCAGCATCTCTCCGGGGACGAGAGGCAGGCAGTATGAGCTTCCGTTTACGATCAATGAGAGCCATTTTTTATGGACCATTTTTATTCAGCTCTCTGCCAGGCGTTCGTGAAAGATTCTTGCAGCAGGACACCCGCAAGATGCCGGCGATATTCTGCGGACGCACGATGAAGGCTGGTGCGGAAATGGGCTTCTTTCAGTAATTCCTCCAGGGCATGAGCCAGAACATCTGGTGTTGGAGTCTGGTCGATCAAAACCTTTTCAGCGGCTACCATCCTTAACGGGACTGGCCCCGAAGGGCCTACCGCGATCCGAATATTAACAATCCGATCCTCTTTACGCTGCAGCCATACAGCCATATTCAGGATCGCCAGGGCGATACCCTGTGGACTGATACGACGCGAAAACGCAGATGCCTGTCCTTTCTCATGCAAAGGCACATAAAACCCAACCAGCAGATCGAGGCCGGGATCCAGAGTGGATTCCCCAGGTCCTTTGAACAACTCATGGAGCAGAACCCTACGCCTGCCAGTCTTATTTGCCACTTCAGCCTGGGCGTCAAGGGCTAGGAGTGAGATCGTACCATCAGCGGCTGGCAAGGCATGGGCAACATTGCCTCCAATGGTCGCCACATTGCACACCTGCGGGTTGGCCATCAACGAGGTAGCTTCTGCCAGTGCCCGGGCATGTTGTTTTACTAGGGAGGAATTTGCGAGCCTTGAGAGGGTGATAGACGCACCAATGAACAAGGATTTATCGCGGATTTCCAATGCACACAGTTCCGCAATTTCGGTCACATCAACCAGCATTGGGACTGGAGGGTGACTGCCTTGCTGTATCTCCAGCAGCAAATCCGACCCACCGCTCACGATTCGCGCGGAACCCTGAGCTACAGACAGGATTTGCAAGACCTCATCGACAGTCTGGGTAAGGATATACTCTTCACACAAGCTTTTCATAGGGTATCAGGAATAATGATCCTGTTGGGGGCAAGCTGCTTATAAATTATATCAGTTGCGAACCCACAGGAGAGTGGATTACGGCGCGAAAGTGTCCACCAACAGCTTCACATCCCCGCACACGGGATACAAAATCGGGCAGGTGCAGCCATGCTTGCGATACTCGTTGACGCAAACTCGCGCTTCCTCGGGCGTGCCAGAGGCAGTAATAAGGTCGATCAGCTCATCGGGCACGAAATGTTTAGCCCGGTCAATCTGTTCTTCGGTGGCAGGCCAGCCTAATATAGACTGGATCTCCTTGACAATCTCTTCTGATACGCCAGAGGCTTTAGCAATGTGTGGCTGCTGCGCCAGGTATTGGCAGAGTAACCCGCGGGTGGAGCCAATTGCCTTGTCGTGATCCAGATCCACTGAGCAGACAATTAGTTGTGGACGATCGATATTATCCAGGCTACGACCACTCTTCTTGGCGCCTTTCTCCAGTAATTCCAAAGTATGGTCATTATGTTCGGGCGGTGCGCAGTAATTCAGCACAACGCCATCGGCGATTTCACCTGCCAGTTCCATCATCTGGTCGCCAGTTGCACCGATCATGATCGGTACATGGCGCGGTTCGCGCCGACCATGCACCACATCCAGCTCGATTCCGTTAACGTGAATAAATTCTCCATCAAAAGTGACGCGTTCCATGTTCAACAATCGGCGCAAAACCAGGACCGTCTCTTTCATGGCGGTTAGTGGCTTCTTGCGATCAATGCCCACGTTTTTCGCCAGCGGATCCCACCAGGCGCCAATACCACAAATAATGCGGT
>JBAPSY010000181.1:0-2109 GCA_049281855.1 Anaerolineales bacterium | reverse complement strand
TAAAAACTAAAAGCATGCTTGCCAGGATTTTATGGGACTGTAAACCGTCCCAAAAAGCAATCCGCATGTATGGAGGCAGAAATGCGAAAAATATAATCATGCCGACCGTTACCCCAACCAGCCGGGTAATCGGTTGATGATGACGCACCCAGAGGGTTAATCGACCCCAGGTTTGTCGTACTTTAATTTCAGGCGAGTGCTGCATTATCGGTTTGCTGCTCAAGAATCTCGACTGGTCATGGCAGTACTTTTGGCGCTGGTTGTCCGACCATCACTGCCAGGACACGACGCCGCACTTCGATACGCACCAGCCCTTCTCCTAACGCACTCCCATCTGCCATGACTGGCATGGCAGGATGGGTGTCAATATCCACCCTGCGCACGTGGAAGTGCTGGATACGTGAGTCTTCCGGCTTATCTATACCCACCCCCTGGAAAACATAGCCAAGCAGGTCCAGCTTGGATAAGTCGGCAAAGAACAGCACATCCAGCAAACCATCTTTGAATGAGGCTGCGGAGCCAACCTGATAATGGAGGCCGATATAGGGCATGTTGGAAACCAACACCACGTGACCTAGATTGTGGATCTCCTGTTTGTTATCCAATAGCAGATGTATCTCGGCTGGCGGAGAAGATGCGAGGGTTGTCAGGAAATCGCCTATCCGAGCCAGGTTGCCGTGCTGGATATCGTCGGCAGACGGGAAAAGAGTAGAAATTAGCCCCACAGAGCAAACTTCCAGGAAAGGTGTTTTATTTTTACCGCAGGTAGCCATAGCGACATCAACTTTAATCCGCCTGCCTGTTCGCAGAATAGCGATAGCAGCCGAGATATCCGTAGGGAGGTCCAGGCTGAGGGCTGTGTTATTCTGCGTACCTATGGGGATAATCCCCAGGGTGGCAGGTGTGCCAGCCAGGGTTCTGGCTACGGCTGAAATGGTGCCGTCACCACCACATACCACAAACATACGGATCCCCTGTGCGAGGGCATCCTGGACAACCCCTGGTATGTTGCAGCCCGGTTCGACCAGGTAGGCTTCCGGTACGAGCTTCCAGGTCTGCATCTCATGGATCACATCCACTATCTCTATGGGCGATGCTCTGGCTGCCCCTGCACTGGGATTGAAGATCAGCTTGACACGCTTGTGGTGTTTATTCGTTGAGTGAAGCTCCATTTATATGCCCTCTATTCTCTAAGCCCAGGTGTTAATCTTTCTCTTGAATATTCAGGTACTCACCCCCGCTTCTAAAGAGCAGCCTCAAGTTTCGTGTGCCGGTTGGAATGACAACGAGAGCCGTCTACCATGGTTACCGCGACGCAATCAATGGTTCCGTCATCGTCGGTCATAAATCGAGTAATGAGGTGCCAATTGCTATTTTCGAGCTCAAGTACCGCCTTCATCTTTGGCTTGACACATTTCCACCCCATATCGCAACGGCAAATCTGTTTCGCATAGCTCTGGCGGAAAACCGGATACGGAAGAGGCTTGTGTGAGGAGTGCGATTCCAATATCTAAACGCTTGAGCAGGATATCTCTCTGAGCGCGACCTCACTTGATCATGATCTTGCGATATGACACATATAGATCAGATAGCCGATCTGCGGAAGCAGGGTCATTACGAGCTAGCAGTGTGATGATCTCATCCCGTTGGGTAAATAGCGGCGTTACTCCTTCTATTTGAGCTTGTGAGAGGACCGAAGCATTCCCACGGTCAGTCTCTGCCCGTAAGGAAGTAAAAAAGTTACTGGCCGCTAGGCGGGCTGGCTCATAATTACCCAGCCGTGCGTCAATGACTGCGGATGCAAGGGTATTTTGAAGCGTGACCAGACTTAATTGGTGTTCTGCATCAGAAAGACTAGTTGAACTTTCATGATACTTCCACCACATGGGTACGAAGCCGAGCAGGAAGACGACAAGCAGCAAGGCGCCATAGAGAATCACCCGCCGCATTACAGGAGTCCTCTTGATCGGTTTTGGTTGCACATCTTGGTCCATAGTATCTCCTTTATGCGAGTGATAACTGCAAAACTTGGAAAGAACGGATGATTTAGACTTACGGGATTTAAAATCCCAGGCTGATCATTAATATTATGCTAGTCGTGTTACCGGC
>JBAPSY010000180.1:0-23944 GCA_049281855.1 Anaerolineales bacterium | reverse complement strand
CCCAACCCTGACACTCGAGCCCAGGACATATCGCCTGCGCATCCTGAACGCGGCAAACGACCGCTTCTTTAACTTCCAGTGGTACGTGGGTGACCCCAACACCGCCAGCACCGCCATGAACAGCCTTGGCCAGGTGATCGGGGCAACCGAAGTGGCACTAAACCCGACTGAGCTGGCAGCTGCTCAACTCGATCCGAACGGCTTCCCGACGCCGGATACGAGTATTAGCCTGTCAGGTCCCGACTGGATCCAGATCGGCACCGAAGGTGGCTTCCTGCCAGCCCCGGTAGTGGTGGATGGCCAGCAGGTGACCACCTGGATCGTTGATCCGACCCGTTTCGACTTCGGCAACGTTGATCAGCACTCACTACTGCTGGCACCAGCTGAGCGTGCAGATGTAATCGTTGACTTCTCGCAGTTTGCCGGCCAGACGCTGATCCTGTACAATGATGCCCCAGCGGCCTTCCCTGCCCGGATTGCCAGTTACGATTACTACACGGGAGCTCCGGATTTGAGCCCGGTCGGCGCACCGAGCACCCTGCCCGGCTATGGGCCCAACACCCGGACCATCCTGCAGGTCAAAATCGCCGCGAATCCCCCAGCCCCTGCTTTCAACATATCGACACTCCAAGCAGCCTTCCGCCACAACGCGAATGTTTCAGGTGTGTTCGAGTCTGGGCAGCACCCAATCATCGTCGGTCAGGCTGCTTATAACTCAGCCTACGGCACAAACTTCGCTGCAAGCAGCAACTGCAACGCACCTGGCAGCTTAGTCACGCGTTGCGATGGCTATGTGCGGGTGGATGACACATCGACATTCGGCTTCAACACGCTCAACGGGCAGAACACCAAGATGACGATACCACTCCAGCCGAAAGCCATCCATGACGAGATGAACGCCACGACCTTCGACGAGTTCGGCAGGATGCAAGCCAACCTGGGCGTGGAGGCACAACCACCAACCCCAGGAGCACAGAACGTAGTCTTGTACCCATATGTGAACCCGGCGACCGAGCTGATTGACGCGACTGGACTGCCAGTCGGCGATACCACCGTCACACCCATCTCCAGTGCGACGGATGGAACGCAGATCTGGCGCATCACGCATAACGGCGTGGATACGCACCCGATACACTTCCACCTGTACGATGTGCAGTTGGTGAACCGGGTGACATGGGACAATATCATCATCCCACCGGATGCCTCAGAGCTGGGCTGGAAGGATACCGTACGTATCTCTCCGCTGGAAGATACCATCGTAGCTTTACGCCCAATCATCCCGACGTTACCCTGGGAGCTGCCCAACTCGATCCGTCCACTAAACCCAATGCTGCCACTTGGTTCGGATATGAGATTCAACAATGTGGATCCGCAGGGCAACCCGACTACGCCGATCCTAAACACGCTGGTCAACTTCGGATGGGAGTACGTCTACCACTGCCACATCCTGAGCCACGAAGAGATGGACATGATGCGACCGGTTACGGTGGCGGTACCTCCGCTGGTGCCGTGTGGACTGGTGTTCGATGAACCAACAAAGACCCTATCATGGATCGATACCTCACTCAGTGAGACGGCGTTCGTCGTCCAAAAGTCGACCGATGGTATTAATTGGACAGATGTGACGCAGGTCGACGTGCCACTGGATGTGCCGAACACAAGTGGGGGATTGATTAGCTACACCGATCCATCATGGGTGACTGGTGAAACCTACCGTGTCTACGCCCAAAATACGGTTGGAGACACATTGGTTCCTGGTTTCCCGACAATGACTGTGAAATCGGGGTACGCTTACCTCGGAGTTAATACCCCACCTGCAGCGTTCAACAAATCTCTGCCAGCGAATGGGGCGACGAACCAACTCTTGAACCCGACCCTATCGTGGGGGGCAAGCAGTGGTGCGACCTACTTCGAGTACTGCTACGATACCACCAACGACAATGCCTGCAGTGGCTGGACGAACAATGGGACGGCAACCAGTGTGGGTCTAAGCGGATTGTCCACCAACACGACCTACTACTGGCATGTTCGGGCAGTCAATTGTTTAGGCACGACCTACGCCAACGGTTCTTCCTCTGCTTTTTGGTCCTTCACCACTGGTGTACCACCTGCGGCGTTCAACAAATCCCTGCCAGCGAACGGGGCGACGGACCAGCCTTTGAACCCGACCTTGTCTTGGGGTGCAAGCAGCGGCGTAACCAGTTACGAGTACTGCTACGACACTACCAACGACAACGCCTGTAGCGGTTGGACGAATAATGGGACAGCAACCAGTGTGGGTTTAAGTGGATTGTCCGCCAGCACAACCTACTACTGGCATGTACGGGCAGTCAACAGCTTCGGCACCACTTACACCAACGGCTCTTCCTCTGCTTTCTGGTCCTTCACCACTGGTGTTCCACCTGCGGCGTTCAGCAAATCCCTGCCAGCGAACGGGGCGACGAACCAACTCTTGAACCCAACCTTGTCTTGGGGGGCAAGCAGTGGTGTGACCTACTTTGAGTACTGCTACGACACCACCAACAACAACATCTGCACCGGCTGGACGAACAATGGGACGGCAACCAGTGTCGGCTTAAGCGGACTTTCAACTGGCACAACCTACTACTGGCATGTGCGGGCGGTCAACAGCATAGGCACGACTTATGCCAACGGCTCAAGCACTGCTTTCTGGTCCTTCGATACCGGTGTCCCACCTGTGGCGTTCAGCAAATCCCTGCCAGCGAACGGGGCGACGAACCTGTCTTTGAACCCGACCTTGTCTTGGGGGGCAAGCAGTGGTGCGACCTACTTCGAGTACTGCTACGATACCACCAACGACACTGCCTGCAATGGCTGGACGAACAATGGGACGGCAATCAGCGTGGGCCTAAGCGGATTTTCCCCCAACACGACCTACTACTGGCATGTACGGGCAGTCAACAGCTTCGGCACCACCTACACCAACGGTTCTTCCTCTGCTTTCTGGTCTTTCACCATCGGGAATTTCCCCATTATTTATATGCCGATCATAACTAAATAAACTATTCAATGGTTTTCTAAAGCCGTAAAAACATGGTCCACCCTTATTTTCATGTGGATCATGTTTTTACCTTTGTCTAAATCTGGTAGTTTTCCTCTTATCAAATGTTCGAGATATTTGGAAAGACTAGTTTGTTAATAGTACTTAAACAGTTCAAATATGATCGGTCACCTTTCTACGGATGATTAGTGTTTATTGAGTTAGCTTTCAGGAGGAACCACATTTGATAGCCTGATGTAAGCTCGCATGAACTCGGGCTAGGTATGAGCAGGATTAGGGGTTTAAGAAATCGGGCTAGGTTTTTACGTACATGCCAGCTTGTCTTCGAGCCTGGAAATAGGTCAAAGTATAACGCAGCCTCTCTCACTAGCCACACTTGCGCTGTGATAAGCAGAATCAGGTTGCGTGATAGGATTAGCGCTTTTACCCAACAACGCCAGATGTGGGAGAAGACATGCTGGTGGTCAATGACAATGCCAGCAACCCCAATAATACATCTGGATTTGCCACCTCGATCCTTCCAACCAGCCTGTGCAATCACCAATGACGTGATCAACTTTGGCTGGGAATATGTCGTGCACTGCCACATCCTGGGTTATGAAGAGAACAATATGATGCGTGCCCAGCTGCTGGCAAGCCCACCCGATCCTGTCACCAATGTATTTGCCATCCGACAAGGCTCCGGAAACAGTCAAACTGTGCTCATCACGTTGGCAGAAGGTTTATTTAATGAGACCAGCTTCACGGTCCCCACCATTCTGGCAGTCAACCGAACGATTGCCTGGAGGCCAATTACCTCTGGATTAATAGTAGCGGTAGTTGTGTGTCTGGTATTTCTCATCTTTATGTTAGGCAGAAAGCCTGCCAGAGAATAGAGTTGGGCTTGAGTCGATAATTTATCCCTAAGTATCATCGTGATAAATCATGCATGAGCTGTTTAACCTCAGCCCACCTGGATGACGAACCTTGATTCTATCCAGACAATAAACTCCCACCATATATAAATGAGATTCAAGACCCACCTATCAGTGGGAATTGTTTTTAATCTAATTGACACAAGATCGTATGGTCATCTAGATTCGAATGGATTACAATGACACAAGTTGTCAAGTGGGATTAAGATGCAATCACCCATGCTCACCATTCAGCTACTCGAAGATTCGCCCGACCTGGCTCAATTGGATCAGAAACAGGTAGTTAATAAATTGCGCGCAGCAGCTGAACGATTGCCATTCACTCACTTATTAATTGGCTGGCACATGCCTCTGCCTTTGCTCGAAGCCTGCCGCATGGAAGCTGAACACCTGGGTATGCGCTTCTTGCGCTGGCAGCCTCTTCTCACCACTGACAAGGATTTTCAATCTGATCCCACATGGCAAACGGAGGGTTTGACGGGTGGTAAAGTGGCAGGATATCGAGGATTACCTGAATTCACATTCGCCTGTCCCAATCATCCGGCGGTTCAAGAAGCGGTATATAAGCATTTGGACAACCTGGTCCGACAGGGTATATACCAGGGATTTTTCCTGGATCGTGTGCGATTTCCATCACCATCAACCGACCCGATCAACGAACTTACCTGCTTTTGTGAGCACTGCCAACATAAGGCTGCTGCATATGGCCTGGATCTGAAGGAAATCCGAGAAGAAATACTTCGGCAAACGCTGGAGGAAAAAGGACGCCTGTCCTTGATTAAGACTCTTCTATCTGGGAAGTCAGATCCGGTACAAGCTGATTGGAATCTGGATGTTATTCAGTTCCTTACCTTCCGCAAGAGAAGTGTGTGCGACTTTCTTGCCCGTATTTCTCAGCCATTGAGGGAGGCACACTTGGAGATTGGTCTGGATTGCTACTCACCCAGCCTGATTAATATGGTCGGGCAAGATCTTAACACCATGGGTGAGTACGTCGATTGGATCAAGCTGATGAATTATGCCCACACCTACGCTCCTGCTGGCATACCGTTTGAATTATCCGGATTACTGCATTATCTCACCACTACAACCCATCTTAGTGAAGGACAGGCACTTACATTTATAAGTCAATCCATTGGACTCCCTCTGCCTGAAAGTCGCGAATTATTGGAAAAAACCGGTCTCTCCACATTTGCCCTGGAAGAGGAGGTGAAGCGTGGAGTAGATGCTTGTTCGGCACCGGTTCTGGCTGGCATCGAGCTGGTAGATCTTGAAGGAGTCACGCGTCTAAATCCGGATCAGATCCAGGCTGATCTGACAGCGCTGAAGCGAGCAGGTCCAGCCGGTTTAGCTATTTCCTGGGACCTTTTGCATATTCCTCTAGATAGGTTGGATTTGATAAGGAAGGTTTATTTGGGATATAGCTAACCAAGGTATGATTCTTCTATCCAGACTCCCCAAAGACTTGATGATCACTTCAGTGCCCAGATTCGTTCAGCGCGGATGAACGGTTCTCCTCTCTGGCTATCCAGGTCCACACGTCCTTCAACCACGTAAGGACCCGCGGTGGAAAGCGCTGCCTTTGAACGCCGGTACACTTCAGCTGTGATCACAATATCCAGCATGCCTTCCAGGTCTTCAAGCGACATAAAATAGATATATTCCCCGCGTGTCGTGATGCTGCGCCTCCAGATTTGGCGCATCCCAGCCACACGCACATGCTGTTCCAATCTGGCGGCCGCGTCCACGGTGGTAAGCGCACCTGCTGAGGCAATCTGCTTCTCTGCCAGTTCCAGCGGGTGAGCGATGACCCCCGTGCCCAGGAGTTCTTCCTGAGCAGTCACTTTCTGAGCCAGGCTCCAGTCTTCTTGTGTGCTTTCACCTAAAGCAAACAATGAAAGCTGTCCTCCCTGCCAGCCACCATGTTCCAGATGGTGGAGTAAGATTGGGATTGTGCCGAAGCCTTCCAACGCCCCCACTCTGACCAGGTTTTCTACTTCGACCGGGCGTGGGTCAACCCGTGCCAGGAAATCCCCTAGAGAGCTGAATGGCCGGTTATGAACGATCGCCGATTGGGTGCGCTGAGTCAGCTCGCGCACCTGGTCTAAACCCATGAACAACACTGGTTCTCCATCCAGCACCTTGACGCTGAACTCACGCTGAGCATGATTGATCTCGGGCGGTCGAAGCTTTAATCCCTGACGGCGAGCTTCATTCATATACACACGCTGGCTATAGTAGCCCCCCCAGTTCGCCAGCACAGCTGCCATGAAAAATGCCGGGTAATGCGTCTTGCACCAGGCTGACCGCCAGCTCACCTGAGCATAGGATGCTGCGTGCGCTTTTGGGAAGCCATACCCCGCAAACGCTGCCATCAGCTCCCAGATGTGGTTGGCAATTTGTTCAGGCACCTGGTTTCTCTCCCACGCGCCAGCCACGAATTTCTCTTTCAGTGTCTGCATCTGTTTACCCGGGTCGAAGTGTGACATTGCTCGACGCAGCATATCGGCATCTGCCAAGGTTAAGCCTGCCAGCTCGTGTGCGATCCGCAGGACTTGTTCCTGGTACAGTATCACCCCATAAGTATCTGCCAGCAGGGTGCTGAGGGCTGGGTGCAGATATTCGGTTGTCTCCTTGCCCAAATGACGCCTGATAAATGCGTCCTTTAGCCCTCCAGTAAGCGGTCCCGGTCGGTAGAGCGACAGCGCCACCATGATATCGTCCACACTCGTCGCTTTGACCTCCTTGAGCGTGGCACGCATGCCTGGGCTTTCGATCTGAAAACAGCCAATTGTTCGTCCCTGACTAACTATTTGGCTGACAGCCGGATCAGCGCCAGGGATGGTTTCTAAAATTTCAGTGAGTATGGAAGTATTGGGATGTAAATGGACTGAAGGTCTTTCTTTTGCAATAATTTCAACCACGTCTCCCAATACCGTAAGCCCTCGGATACCCAACAGGTCAATTTTGACCAATCCCAGGCGCTCGATTGAATCCAGGTCAAATTGCGTGATGACCACTCCCTTGGCGGCCACCTGGGTGGGTGCCAGGTCGGTGAGAGCTCCCGGGCTGATCACCACCCCGCCTGGGTGGACTGAAAGATGGTGCGGAAAGCCGATCAGGGCAGCTGCATCCTTAAATATAGATTGGTGGGTTGGGGTTCTATAACGCTCACTTAATTCAGCAAATGGATCTTCGTGACCGCCTCCCCGGTTGGGTGGACCGTACCAGCGGTAGGGCAGGCTGTCTGCCAGTACACTCACTTCCCCTGGCGGCAAACCATACGCCTTGGCCACCTCGCGCAAGGCTGAGCGGCTGCGAAAGCGGTTGATGGTGCATACGGTTGCCACTCGGTCTTCTCCGAATCGCCGGTAGACGAATCGGATTACTTCGTCCCGGCGGCGTGAGCACAGATCGGTATCAATATCTGGTGGAGTCGCCCGGGCAGGGTTTAAAAAACGCTCGAAATACAGGTTCAACCGGATCGGGTCAGGGGACGTGATCCCCAGGCAGTGTGCTACCAGGGATGAAGCTGCTGAACCCCGTGAGGAGAACGGGATTCCTTCATGGCGGGCAAAGTTGAGGATTTCTTCCACGATCAGGAACAAGGATGTATATCCATACTCATCGATCACAGACAATTCATGATCGAGACGGGCTTGTAGGCTTGGGGAGATTTGACCATACAACCTGATCGCCCCTGCCTGAGCTTTCTGGCGCAGCATCTCCTCGCCAGACATGCCTTCTGGCAGAGAAATATCCGGGAAGTGAAGGACACCCAACGGTAATTCCAGCTGGCAACGCTCTGCGATCTCTTGGGTTGCCTCGAGAGCTCGCGGAAAATTCGGCATCCGTTCAGCAATCTCTTGTGGGGTAATGAATTCTGCTTGGGGTGGTGCTAATGTGGTGGGGTCTAGCTCTTTGAGTGGTCGTATCAGCCGGATCGCCGTCAGCACTTGTTGCAGATGCGCCTGATCTGGTGCCAGGTAGTGAATATCGTGGGTTGCAACGGTAGGGAAGTGCTTCCGGTGAGCCAATGTGGCCAGGCTCACACATAGCTCAAGGTCATCCGGTGCATGATTCTGCAGGTCTATGTATATTCGGTCGGAGAAAAGCTCACTCAAACGAGATATCCAGCCCTCCGCTAGTTGGCGCTGTCTGGAAATGACCAATCTGGCTAAAGCACCCCGTTGTCCCCCTGTGAGACAAAGCAGCCCGGAGGTCTCATTCGCCAGCTTGTCGAATGGGAGCGTATCATTATCTTCAGCCAGAGCGCTGCTGATCCGGCATAGGCTGCGCCATCCAGCCATATCCGTTGCAAGCAGGGTCAAAGTTCCTGGTTGGGTGATACGCATGTCTTCAGGCAGGGAAGTCTTCACTTCTAGCCCAATAATAGGTCGTATCCCTGCCTCCTGGCAGGCATCATGGAACTCCACCACCCCGCTCAGGCTGTGATGGTCGGTTAATCCCAATGCGGGCATCCCCATACCTGCGGCTGTTTTTACCAGTTCTTGGGGTGAGGGCAAACCGCGTAAAAATGAATAATAGGAATGGGAGCGCAGGTGTATGAATCCCATTATGGGATTGTAACCCCTAGTCAAGCAAAGTGGAAAGGATGAACCCTGATAAGCGGATTTACGAAAAGCTTGTGATCAGTCTGGTCCCGTCCCGCTTATCGGATCGTCGCCAGGTCACTCAGGAGCTGCTTTTTTTCTTCAGGATCAGGCAATACCGCTGCCACCTGGTGAGCCTGGATGAGGTATTTTTCCACTTCATCCTCGTTACCCGCCACCATTTCAGCCCGTGCCAATGCTTCATAGGCATAACCACGATAAAAGGGCAATACAGCCTCTCCTTGGGATACTTCCAAGCATAGTTCCCCGTAATGTTTAGCATTACCTGCCTGCCGGAGGAGTGAAAAAGCCCTTGACACCTGCCAATAACCCACCGATAAATTGGTGGAGGTACAATCCTCCCTTTGAGTCCAGTGCCAAATGGATGCTAGGCTTAACTGGAGCAGCTTATCCTCTTCGCTTTTACTGCGGGTGGGCTTGTCAATAAAATCCCATGCCCGGTTGAAGCACTCTGCCGAGAAGTATTTGTGTGCCGCCTGAATATCAAAACCTGGTTTTTTGCCCATATGTTCCTCACCTTTTTTGAAAGAATATAACCTTAAAGCCGAGTTCGTATACCGGATATAAATGATGCTATTCAGATTATAACTTCAGTGATGAATCAAGGGATAAGAGTTCGATTAAATAAAATCATTGATCCCCCAGGTAATAAAAACGACTACGATTTTTGGTAGGCTTTGATCGCCAATCCTGCAGTGACACTATTGAATACATCAGATGCTTTTACCCGATCATTGCCAAAAATCCTGCCCAGCATTTCGGCGAACAATGGGATATTTGACGATCCACCCGTTTTGACCACGGCATCGATCTGATCTGGTTCCAGGCCTGAGGCTGCAACCGTATCCATCAACACTTGTTCAATCTGCTCGCGATGCTCTCGGATATCTTTTTCAAACTGGCTGCGTGTGTACAATTCCCAAATATCCAGGTCTTTTTCTTTCATTCCAGCAACTGCAACTCCAAGGCTGGATAATGTGATCTTGGTCGCCTCAATCATATTGTAAAAGGAAAATGCCAAGTCGTTAAAGATCAAGGATTCGAGCGCTTTCAATCTGACCGGCGCTTCCCCCGCCTGGATTGCACGCTCCAGTTCAGCTTTGGCGCGTGGAGTGGAGAGTTCTGGCAGAGCCGCCCAATCTGGAATGGTATGGATCAGGTTGAGGATTTCCGGGTCGTGTTGCACCAATCCTTTTCCAAAGTGAGGTAACATGCGGTTTTGGATAATAGCCCGGTCGAAGTCACTCCCAGCGATATTGATGCCTCCACTGGCATATACATTCCGATGGTGCGGGTCACCTAACCGCATGATTGTCAGGTCAAGCGTGCCACCCCCAAAGTCAAAGATGAGCACATTTTGGGGTTTGCTAAGCGACAATTCATAGAATAGAGCTGCTGCTATTGGCTCGAGTTCAAACTCAACCTGTTTAAAGCCAGCTTCCATTGCGGCTTGGAGCAGAGTCTCTTGGGCTTTCTGATCATGTTCTCGATCCTGTGAAAATTTCACTGGTCTTCCCAGGGTGACCCCTTGAATCTCTTCCCCAAGCAGGCTTTCCGCACGTAGTTTTAATGCCAGCAAGTAGGCAGAGATGATATCGATCAGGCTATAATACCGCTCAAAGACCTGTGTCCCCTGGTATTTTTCTGAGCGCAATGCAGTCTTGATGAACTGCATCATTCTGCCCGGTTGTAATTCATCCACGTACACGTATATATCCCGCACGTAATGCATGTCAGAACCACGGTAATCTATCTCGCCAGACCACTTTTTTACAAAACGACGCTGCCGGTTTATGTTGTGCTTGTAATACAGCTCGACTGCTTCCTGACCAATGAAATGTTTGAAATCCTGGGTGATGTATAGGATCGTTTTTACCACTTCGGGTACGATATTTTTGCTGTCTATTGGCAGGACCTGAACCCGGTTTCCCTGATAGATGGCGACGCCGGAATTCGATGTCCCAAAGTCGATCCCAACATTTAAACCCATTTTATCCTTGACCTCTACAGTGTGTCATTGGCTGATTAACCTTTCCTCTCGGGCATGTGAAAGATCGAAAAACTCACGATTGGGTTTACGGGTTGCCCGTGGACTACGCTGCCCGTCGCCAATAGGTCGTTAAGCTCGTGAGGTGCGATTGTTCCATCCGCGTGTAGAATTACTCCCCAATCTGCCTCATCAACCGGAGCGGCTCCCACGATCCGAATACCTGCCTCGCGCCTCTCTTTGGATAAGATAGCCTGCCCTTTCGTCTTGAATGAGTTTGCAGGTTCAAGCCAGCTCGTATCTCGATGGACTGCCTTGCCGTTTTGGGTGATGAATAAAATGGACGGTTTTTTACTTGCCACAAATGTCGCCACGATGTGGTCGGTGATCCCCAGGTGGATCACCTCTTCAATGGCGGTTGGCAACCGTTCAGCCTGCATGCTGAAGATGTATCCCTCCTGGCTGATCATGACAAATAGATCATCCTTGTTTGCAAAAGTCAGTCCACAAGTTTTATCTGCTGGAAGTTTTACACCCGTCCCAATGTAGTCCTCCGCAAGGTGGGTGGTGAAGAAGGACGTCTTAATTTTCTTCACATACCCGCGCCGGCTGGCTTGGATGCAGATTTCATACAACGGCATTTTGGCAATCGGCTGGATCGCAGCCAGTTCCTCCCTGATACGTGGCTCCTCGATGAATGCGTGCTGCCAGTCAAGGCTTTCTTCATCGGATAGAGGGAGCTGGTTAACAGGATGCTTTACCGTGCGCCCTGAATCGAAGATAAACAGCAGCTCTTCCTTAGAATATGTTACCAGCATAGACGGCTGGATTCCATCCGGAGAGAGCTCGCCAACTAATCTAGCAATGGCTTGGGCAGGAACTAACCCCGTTGGGTCCATTTCCCTTCGCAATACTTGCCCTAATGGGTTGTACAATATCAAATTGATCGTCTCTTGGACCGGTGTGGAGCTTGGCACCGCGGTCGGCAGGATAAATTCACCTCCCAGCTGCCGCTTCAGCAGTTCCAGTTGGTATTCGAGGCTGGCAATCCGGCTTTCATATTCTTCCACTTTTCTCCCGTTCAGCAACTCGATATTTTGAGCCACCAGCTCTTCATCCCGGTTTGCCAGCTCGCTTAATCGATTGGCAATATAGCGGATAATGAGCTCAGCAGAAGCCGGTCTTTCTTCCACCTCGCGGATCCATTCTTCGATCTTGTCTGGACTGATCAAGGCGACCTCCTTATTAGGCATGATAAGAGTGCCTGAGGGTTGAATATTACCAGATTTTCAACCTCCGTAGACTTCGATCCTTGATAGAATCACTGCATGGACGTCGAGACCTTAGCCATTAAAACGATTGAAACCCTGGCCGTTGCTCCAGGCCAGGTGATCTGGATTTGGGCGAGCACCCATTCGTTAGACTTCATTGAGGCACTTGCTTTTCACATCCGGGTGCGTGGTGCTTTTTGGATGGTTCGCCTGATCATGGAACCGTTACTGCAGCGCATCGGTAAAGAGGTTCCCCCGGAATATCTGGGTCTCGTGCCAGTGCATGAGCTGCGTTGGCTGAATGATATCAATGCGATCATTGAGGTGCGTGACCACGGTGGGCATATCCCGGGTGTCGAGATCTTGGCGCGAAGAACGATGGCAGCCGAGTGGATCGTTTTGATGGATGAAGCCGACCGCCTTGGTTGCCGGCGTTTCATCGTCATTAATCCTACCCAGGCACTCGCTGAGGCTTATGGTGTACCGCTTGATGTATTAAAGCGTAGATACTGGCAGGCGGTGAATATTGACGATGCTGCCCTCGATTCTTCGCAGAACCAGGTTGCCCAACAGTTGGCCAACGGTCAACAGGTTCACATCACCACTCCCTTGGGGACGGACCTTCACCTGCAGATCGGTGGGAGACCCATTTTTCAGGATCATAGCGGGTTGCCGCGCGGCGAAGTCTATGTAGCCCCGTTGGAAACATCTGCCGAGGGCGTGGCGGTGATTGACCGGACATTCATACATGGAAAGCTGGTCGAAAAGCTCAAGCTGACCTTTGTGGATGGCAAAGTGGCACGTATTGATGCCCCACAGGTCGAATCGGTTCGACTGCTCGAGGAGTTGCTGGCAGCCTCGAGTGGGGATAAAGATAGGATCGCTGAGCTTGGCATCGGCTTAAACCCAGGGGTAAATGAGCTCACGGGTGACAGCTTGCTGGATGAGAAACTCAACGGCAGCATCCACATTGGGATCGGGATGAATGACCGTTTTGGAGGCCAGAATCATGCTAACCTCCACCTTGACCTGGTCATGTTGCATCCCAGCTTATGGCTGGATGGTTCGCTCATCCATTTGCCAGGCTGACTGGTCGTGTGACCTTTTGAAGAGCCGTGCCTAAGAATCCCGTGATAATTCATCCTGAGGTGTTATTTTTTGATTGCAATCAGAGGAATAATATTACTATCCATCCAGGGTGGTAAACTATATAATAACCAAAAACGAGCAGATATCCAAGAGATAGCTAATTTGACGAGGAGGTCAATCACCATGAAAGGCAACGAGAAGATACTTGCAGCATTAAATAACCTTTTATCCGACGAGCTGACTGCCATCAGCCAGTATATGGTGCATTCTGAGATGTGCGATAACTGGCGCTATGCCGTACTGCATAAAGCCATCGAGGAACGCGCCATCACCGAAATGAAGCATGCTGAAAGATTGATCGCACGCATCCTGTTCCTGGATGGAACACCGGTCGTTAGTAATTTGAAGAAGATCAGCATTGGTGCAGACATCGAAGCACAGTTCGACAATGATTTGGCTGCTGAGTATGGTGCTGTTAAAGGATACAACGAAGGCATCCGCCTGGCGTATGAGGTTGGTGATAACGGCAGCCGTGATCTGATGGATTCCATCCTCACCGATGAAGAGGAACATGTCGATTGGCTGGAAGCCCAGATTGGGCAGGTCAAGCTGATGGGTCTCCAATCATATCTGGTCGAGCAGGTTGATTAACATCAACTGAGGCGGTGCATAGCGCAGGAACGAATATTCACTTAACAGAAACGTTATTACTGTAAATACGGAGATTCGTCATCCCAAAAAGACGAATAATCCTAAATGAGGCAGACGGTAATGATCTGTTTTAATTTTAATATATTGAGAATTGACAGAAGGAGGATGTTATGACCAAGACAATCGAAGATTTAAAAGCTGCGTTTGCCGGTGAATCACAGGCGAATCGAAGGTATCTGGCTTTTGCCAAGAAGGCGGATGATGAGGGTTTGCCCCAGATAGCAAAACTGTTTAGGGCGGTTGCTGCTGCTGAGACTGTGCATGCTAACAACCATTTTCGTGCCATGGATGGGGTGAAATCCACCACTGAGAACCTTCAAGAGGCATCCAAGGGGGAGAACTATGAGGTGGTGACGATGTACCCCGATTTCATCAAGGATGCTGAGGACGAGTCAGTGAAGAGGGCAGCAACATCCTTCCGATGGGCATGGGAAGTTGAGAAAGTGCATGAGGTGCTGTACCGCAAGGCACTGGCAGCTTTGGAAGCGCAACAATTGCCGGAGAACGCGGATTACTACGTCTGCCCAGTTTGCGGTAACACTCATGAAGGACCGCTTGAGGGCAAGTGCCCGGTGTGCGGTACTCCCACTTCAAGATACGAACGAATTAGCTAAGAAAAATTCCATTATAAAGGGACGTCCCGAAGGGGACGTCTTTGCGTTTAACCCCTCTCAGTCATCCAATGGTGTTAGTGAGATTGTGCATCCGTGGTTGGTGGGGGTAGTCACCCGGTTCAGGTGATATACCGTGCGCGCCAAAGCTGTACCGACGTTTCTGCAATCCACCCGGCAGATTCTTATCGTTCCGGCGGTTTGAAGTATTTTACAGTCATGCACCACACAGATGAACTGTGCGTCGCTGCTGCTGGTTAATTCTATCGGCGTCATCCATTGCATTTCATAAAGCCACGCCTTGACCAGTGCTGTTTGATTTTTGAGCATACGGTAGATTGCGAGGTCAGGATTACCTTGCTGCCGTTTATACAATTGCAGGAGTAGGCGTTTATACTCAGCTACTTCATCTTGTTTCAACAGATCAGCCAGGTAATCATGACTGCAACGCGCCATCCACAGCCAGTTGTTGTAGGCAGATTTGTACTTCTCCTGATCAGAGTCATCCTCACGGGTAGGCATCATGGCCGCCTGCCACACGGAGCTCAGCTCATGCATCGCCGCGTAACCTAATTGCTCTTCTACAAATGGTATAACGCGTTTCTGGTACAACCGTACCATGTCAAACGCATGCTGGAATTTTTCTCTGTCAGGCATGGGTTTTACTCTATTCATCTGAACCTCTTATCTGGTGCGCATGCCTCTCGTAAATACCATCTTACAGAGTTATGCCCAAAATGTCAATCTTGGATTTGGATTGACTATGTACTCCGTAAAGCAGCGAATATTTTTCACCTCAGAACGAGGCGTGTCCCTCACCAAATTGATCTCCCTCCGCTCACCCCAATCCCACGATCTTCTCTTTGGTTTTATTCTTTCTTTTTCATAATGGTTTCTCCGTTTTGGGTCGCTCTTATTGCGTACTGCTCTGCGTTGAAATTGTTTCTCTCTTTCACTAACACTTCTTTCTCTGAGTTTTCTCCGCTTTATGGTGTTCTTTTTGCGCAATTCTCTGTAGTGACCTTATCTTCGCTACCTGCTAAATGCTAATCTTGATTCGGCCTGTTCTTTTACAGGACCGCTAACTGCTAACCGCTAAAAGCTTCCTTATTGGTATAATTTTCTATCATATTTCCATGGAGGAAAGATGAGCGAGCGAAAAATACGTGTATTGATTGCCAAGCCTGGGCTTGACGGGCACGATCGTGGTGCCAAGGTGGTGGCACGCGCCCTGCGCGATGCTGGTATGGAGGTCATTTATACCGGCCTCAGGCAAACGCCTGAGATGATCGCTGAAGCCGCCTTGCAGGAAGACGTAGATGCGGTGGGTCTCTCGATCCTTTCGGGAGCGCACATGGCACTCGTGCCACGCGTGCTTGAGCTCCTGAAAGCCAACAGGCAGGAACGCGTGAAGGTCTTCCTGGGCGGCATCGTACCCGATGAAGACGTGCCGCTCCTGCTCAAGCTGGGTGTGATTGGTATCTACGGCCCCGGTACCCTCAGTGATACCTATGTGAACGATATCCGCAAAGCTGTGATGGCTGCTAATTCCTAGCCCATCCTGGGATGAGTGAAATGGATCTGTCCCAAGGAGTTTTGGCAGGCGATCGGCTGGCTTTGGCGCGCACTCTCTCGCAGGTGGAGAACGGTACTGCCGAGGGGAGATCAGCCTTGAGCGAGCTTTTCCCACATACCGGCAAAGCCCACCTGGTGGGCGTGACGGGCGCTTCAGGCACTGGGAAATCATCCCTGGTCAACCAGTTGGCGCGCTACTACCGCCAGCCTGCCAGCATATATTCTGAGCGAGCGAGCGGACCCCCACAGGGCGAGTTTCCTCGTCAGGTGGCTGTCGTAGCGGTGGACCCTACCAGCCCGTTCACCGGTGGTGCAATCCTGGGGGACCGCATCCGCATGCGCGATCTGGCGGGCGACCCTGGCGTATTCATCCGCTCGATGGCCACGCGTGGCTCACTTGGTGGGATCGCCTCAGCGACTGCTGCAGTAGTCCAGGTGCTGGATGCGGCTGGCTATGATCTAATCCTGATCGAGACGGTTGGCGCCGGTCAATCTGAAGTCGATATTGCCCGACTGGCACATACCACCGTGGTGGTGGAAGCACCTGGTCTGGGGGATGATATTCAGGCGATCAAGGCTGGGATTATGGAGATCGCTGATGTGCTCGTGGTGAACAAGGCTGACCTCCCGGGTGTGGAGAACACCGAACGCGCCCTGCGCGGCTCGCTGAACCTGGCACACCCGTTGCCACATCGTTTCATGCATCATGGTAAGCTTGAGGTAGTCCCGGGGCAACAGGCTTCCCCGGCTGATGAAGAACCCTTGTGGGTACCACCCATCGTGCGCACGGTAGCGCTGGATGGCACGGGCATTCCCAAGCTGGTGGAAGCCATTACCAATCACCGGGCACACCTTGAAGTGACCGGCGGTTGGGAACAGAGGGAGCGCTGGCGTTTGCAGACCGAGCTGGAAATGTTGTTGCAAAATACGCTCATGGAAGGCTTTCACTCCAGGCTGCCAACCGGAGCATACGAGCAGGCACTGGAAGACATGTTGGCAAGGCGCATATCGCCCTTCCAGGCGGTGGAAAAGCTGGTTGATAGCGCAGGGTAAGGACGTAAGGAGGTAGGATGATCATTGGGGAGCGGATTCGCTTCAGGGGTGTGGAGAGGGGGGATATAACCAAGTTTGTTGAATGGCTGAATGACCCCGAGGTACGGCATGGGATACTGATCCATAATCCTATCTCGCAAGCTGATGAGGAAAATTGGTTCGAGGGGATGCTTAAACGGCCTGCAGATGAGCATGTGTTTGGAATCGAAGTACACCTGGAAGATGAGGGAACGGGCCTGCCAAGCGTGAAAGCAGGCGAATCTACCCAGGCTGCAAGCGTGGAAAAATGGAGACTGATTGGCACTTATGCCTTTAACGATATTGATTGGCGCAACCGGTCGGCTGAGTTCGGCATCATGATTGGGGAAAAAAGCTATTGGAACCGTGGCTATGGCACCGAAGCGGTCCGTTTGCTTGCCCGGCATGGCTTTAATACCCTCAACCTAAACCGCATTTTCCTCCATGTGTTCGAGAATAACCCGCGCGCAATCCAAGCCTATGAGAAAGCCGGTTTTATCCATGAGGGGCGGGAGCGCCAGGCGCAGTACATGAATGGGAAGTATATTGACGTGCTGGTAATGAGCATGTTGAAGGAAGAATTTTGACGAGATGGGTTCTTGAGACATGTAGCTGGTCAGTTTTGCTAGGTGAGTGACATAAGGAGGAGTGAGTGATTTACGGGGAAGGGATACGCTTCAGAGCGATTGAACGGGATGACCTGCCAACCTTTGTAAAGTGGCTGAATGACCCTGAGGTGCGGCAAGGGATTCACCAACCATTCTCGCATGCAGAAGAGGAAGGCTGGTTTGAGGCGATGCTCAAGCGCCCAGCTGACGAGCACATGCTGGGGATTGAGGTGCGGGAACCCGTACAAGAGGACAGCGAGGAACACTGGAAGCTGATTGGGGATTGGGGTTTTTCTAATATCGATTGGCTCAACCAGGCAGCCGAGTTCGGCATCATGATCGGGGATAAGAGCTATTGGAATAGGGGTTATGGCACCGAAGCGGTACGATTGCTGGCGCAGCATGGTTTTAACACCCTCAACCTGAACCGCATCTACCTCAGGGTGCTCGAGACGAACCCGCGCGCCATCCGCGCTTATGAAAAAGCTGGCTTTACCCAAGAGGGGCGGCAGCGCCAGGCAGAATTCAAAGATGGTGGGTATATCGATATGCTGGTGATGAGCATGTTGAAGGACGAATTTTGACAGATAGGCTCTAACTTGGTAATGATGTTGGAAGTTCATCGTTAAATGTATACTGAATGTGGTTGCTGAGTATGCCAGAATTACCCGAAGTGGAAACGATTGCCCGAATTTTACGTTTGGGAGGGCCAGGGCAGCCATCCCTGGTTGGCAGGTGCATCCTGGGTGCTAACCTGCTCTGGGAGCGCAGCCTGGCTGAGCCATCTCCATCAGAATTCAAGCAGCGCACTATCGGGCAGGTAATTGAGGATATCGGACGGCGGGGGAAGTTCCTGTATTTGCGTCTCACCCGCGATTGGCTTCTCTATCACCTGCGCATGAGCGGTGACCTGCTGGTGAAACCCGCAGGTACCCCCCCGGAGACTCACGACCGGCTGGTGCTCGGGCTGGATGGTGATATTCAGCTGGTTTTCAACGACGCCCGCAAGTTTGGGCGGGTCTGGCTGGTGGACGAGGTGGACCGGGTGGTGGAGAACCTGGGTCCTGAACCATTGGATGAAGGCCTCATCGCAGAAGACCTGTTCAACCGTCTGCATGCCACACGCCGGCAGCTCAAACCGCTCTTGCTCGATCAGACCTTCCTCGCTGGGTTAGGGAACATCTATGTAGATGAAGCGCTCAACCTGGCAAAACTGCACCCGCTCACCCCAGCAAATACCCTCACCCAAGAACAAGCCGGGCGACTGTTGGAAAGCATCCGTACAGTCCTGCGTGATGGTATTTTAAGGAACGGGGCCAGCATCGACTGGGTCTATCGCGGTGGAGATTTCCAAAATTATTTCCGAGTATACCAACGTACGGGCGAGCCCTGCCCCGCATGTGGCACGCCTATTGCACGGATTATTGTGGGGCAGCGTGGCACCCATTTTTGCCCTTACTGCCAGCCAGGTCTTATTGCGAATGGAGGTTAACCATGGATTTATTTACTAGCCTAATATTAGCCGGTCTCTTTTTCATTATGGGGGCCGCGGTCGTCGGGATGATTTGGTATTTCCAAGGCGTTGCACATGGGACCATCCGCAAAGGTAAGAGTGCCACCCCACCAGAATCGAACCTGGAAGATATTGCTCACCTGATGCGCGACATGCAGTCCCAGGATCTGGTAGTCGGGATTAATGGTAAGACCTTCAGAGCCGCCCATGAGCTCTCTCCTGGGCAGCAGCGCAGGCTGAATTTCACCTCAAGTGTGCTTGCGAAGTGGCTGGTAGAAACAGACACCCCACCGCTGCCGGAGGAAGAGCCAGTCACCGCTCCGCTACCAGCGGAAGAGCCAGCCTCTGCATCGCTACTAGCGGAAGAGTCAGCCCCCGCATCGTTGCCAGCGGAGGGGTCACCCGCCACACCACTTGAGGCGGTTACGCAGGGAGAGGAGTGGATACCAGCCGAAACTTTTATAGAGGAAGCCCATCCTGGTCACATTCCTCCCTTTATGGCAGAGCCAGTGGAAGAGGTAAAACCGGTTAGCACAAAGCTGTCGGATATGGTGGGAGGCATCCTTAAACCCGCCCCAATAGCTGTGCCAGAGTTTAAGAGTATTGCCAAGCAAATCAACGATATCCTGCAAGCCAGGCTGGCGGGGACCCAGTTCGAGGCAAGGGGGATCACCGTGAACGATGCCCCCGACCGTGGGGTGATGGTCACCCTGGATGGCGAGAAATACCAGGGTGTGTAGGATGTGCCGGATGAGGAGGTGCGGAACCTGATCCGCTCCGCCGTGGTGGTGTGGGTGAAGATGGGCAAAGCTGGGACGAAGTAATCTGTAGCAGGGGTTATTGATCGCGGACAGGTCTATAGAGAAAAGCCATTTCACCACCAATGCCACTAGGGACACAAAGGGCATTTAATCAGATTCACTTATCGAAGTCTGCGAAGGCAGACTTTGTATATTTAATAGCGGTGATAGCTTAAAGCGAAGTTGATGGGTGATTACCATGCCTAATACCATAGCCGGTATTTATTGTTTCGAAAAAAAACAATTGCATTCAATTCGGACTGACGACCAAGGTCGCACATTCGGAGGGCGCAAAGAGGTGCGGTATAGCGGGAGCATAAAGACGCTGCAGGAGAACGCGCCCTCCCGCGACCCAGGGAGCAAAAAGCCCAATTGTGTGAGATGTGCAGCACATTCGTGGAGAATATAGAACTATTCCTTTCTCAAAAAAACCAAACGGAGCGAATGCTTTTTGGTGACGAGCTGGTAGGTGAAAAGATTGGCTGGTGGATTGGAAAGAATTGGAAGTCATGATGGATATCGATGAAGAACGATCGATACAGAAGACCACTGTTATGTACCTACTCACCCAACCCCCCTTTATCCCCCCTTCCCAAAAATTGGGAAGGGGGGAAAGAGGTCGGAAAATAGGTGTCCGTAGGGAAAATCACCGACGGACACCTATTTTCCGGTGAAGTTTTATTCAAATATCCGAAGGTGATGCTCACAATCTGGATAGTGAGTAATTACACTGTTATTATAGCACAGATGTTCTAATTCTACAAGGGGTTTACGCAAAAACCGCGATATTTTAAGATTTCTCACATTTGAAAATTCTAAACGGATTCGGATAGGGGATAATGCACCCCGCCCTTCTCTATAATTGGGAGAGCGGAGACATGAGCACAGAAGATAATGAAGACCGATTTTTGTGGGGAGCTGGAGAGTAGAGACGCAACAGCGGGGCGTCTCTACATTTTGACCGTATGTGGCTCTATGAAGAAATATTGCTATGCAGGAAGCAGGCAGGTTCCGATGCGCAAGGGCACAAACCTTGGAGCGGTATACTTCATATTAGGAGACCATCTGGGCAGCACGGCGATCACGGCGACCACCAGAAAAATGGGCGGGTCACGACCCGCCCCTACAAAACCTACAAAAAATACCAACGGTGGGGAGGTTACCTTCTGTGTCTTCGGCGCTTCTGCGAGCGGCTGAGCTGGGACTGGTCGGATGGCACGGCAACCTGCTCTTGCTCAGCCTCCGGCTCCGGTTCCATCCCATCGGACATCGTCTCTTCGGTGGCTTCTTCACCATCCCCGCTGGTTGGAGCGATGGCAGCCTCCGCCTCAAGCTCTTCAGCCGCGGTTGGGCGATGAACCTCACTCTGCACGGCGCTCATATCGCGCGGGCGGTAGATGAACATGCGTGAGATCACCCCCGAGCGCATATCCTTAAGTAAACTTTGGAACAGCTCAGATGCCTTGCTCTTATATTGCACCAGCGGGTCACGCTGACCGTATGCTTCCAGACCAATGGAAACGCGCAGCGCTTCCATCTGGGTCAGGTAATCCACCCACAGCTCGGTGATCACGCCCAATAGCAACTGGCGATAAACCTCGGTGAGTGATCGCCGTCCCAGCTCGTCCATGATCTTGATAATCTGCTCACGGTCCAAGCTTTGCAGGGGCTGTGCCTGTAGAGCGGCACAAGTCTCTTCACCCAGAAGGGTGCATAGGGTGTCACGCAGCTGCGGGTCGAGGTCAGGCAAACGGGCTGGTGCCAGGCGGGAGAATTCACTAGCTCCCCAGGCACGCCGGATGGTCCCCTGGGCAGACTGCAGGTGCTGCAGCACATCCTCGGTGATGTCTTCCGGGGTACGCTTTTCGAGCAAGCGGGCTGCCAGGTAAATGTAGGTCAGGCGGGTGGTGCGCTGCAACACGCGCCGATGGGTCTTCTTGTCAAAGGAGGCACGTGTACCCTGGGGCATCATCAGCAGTAGACCGAGCATGTGATTGGTGGTGACGGGTCCGTTGATCTTCGCCAGGGTAGATTCCAAGTCATGTGCTAGCTGACCCGCAGCTGGTCCGGCGCCGTTGCCCATCAGGCGCTCACGGCGCCTGGTAAGCATGAGCTGGACAGACTGGTACACCTGGTCTGCCATGGCTTCCCAATCGGCGCTATTAAGTTGGGAGGCCTCGATCTCGAGCGTGTCTTCCAGGCGGCGTTCGATGGCGCCCACTAATCGCAATACCGATTGCCCGGCGACCGCGTTCTTGACCTGAATGCGCACAATCTCCCGGACCTGATCCGGGTCGTCGCGCAGCAGGCGCTGCTCTTCGGGCGAGAGGCGGACGGTGACGTGAACCAACCCAACCAGCTCGTCCAGCAGCTCACGCGAGCTGCGTGGGGCAGCGTCTTCCGCCTCACCCAAGCCGAGACCTTCAAAGAAGGTATCCAGCGCTTCCAGGCGTTCCTTCACCTGGCTTTCCAGGCGCTCGCGGCTCCCATCCAGTAGGCTATTAACCGTGCGCAGCAAGTGCTCTTCCTCTGCTTTGAGTGCTTCGCCGGCCAGACCAAGCAGGGCATCGCGCAGCTCCTCCAGCGAGGCATAGCCCTTCTGCTGGCTGGAAAGGTGGTCGAGCAGGAGCTTGAGGGAGTAGGACGGGAAAAGCATGCCGCCCAGGTCGAGTGGAGGCTGGATCTGATCCAGCCAAGCGAGCAGCTTCCATGGTCCTTCGTCATCAGCCAATGATTCGGGCACACGCCGGTTAACTTCGGTGCCTAAAAGCTCGGTCACATCCTCCGATAGGTCCTGTTTGGTGAAGATGAGGTCGCGCTGTGCATAGATGCGCTGGCGCTGCGAGTTGAGCACATCGTCGTATTCGAGCAAATGCTTGCGGACGTCAAAGTTGGCGCCCTCCACGCGTGTCTGCGACTGCTCGACCAAACGGCTGACCAGCCCGACTTCCATGGGTACGGCATCATCGATCTTCATACGCTGCATGATCGACTCGACCTGCCCGCCACCAAAGCGTCGCATCAGCTCGTCTTCCAGGGAGAGGTAGAAGCGTGACGAGCCAGGATCACCCTGGCGAGCCGCACGGCCACGCAGCTGGTTATCGATACGGCGGGCTTCATGGCGCTCAGAACCAATCACATGTAGGCCACCCAACTCCTTCACCCGCTGCATGTCCTGCATGTAGTGCAGGAACTTGTCGATTTCGGCTTCGTAGATGCCGATCTGCTCGAGGGTGATTGGAGCAAGTGCCTGGCGACGCTCTTCATGGCGCATGTCATAGGGATCGGCAATTCCAGCCCGGTGCAGCACGCGGTTGACCGAATCGATTACATTTTCAGGCAGATCGCCGCCCAGCTTGATATCGACACCACGCCCAGCCATGTTGGTGGCGATGGTAACGGCACCGAAAGCACCCGCACCAGCAATGATCTGAGATTCTTCAGTGTGCTTGCGGGCGTTCAACACCTGGTGAGCGATACCTGCATTGAGGTCAGCTTTCAGACGCTCGGCATCCGAGGCTGACAGGTCGAGGATCTCCAGCAGGCGTGGAAGGTTTTCGGGGTCTTCGGGATTGAAGGAGATGCCCAGCTCACGCGCCATCTTGCGCATCTCAGGCACCTGCAGCTGGTCGAGAGGGGCGTTAAATGGCTGCAGCTCGTCGATCAGGCGCCCATCCTCCTGACGGTTATTCTTATCCAACCAGGCCTGGCGCAGGAGGTACACCTGAGCAAGCTTGCGCAGAGGCTCGGCACGCAAGCGGGAGGAGAGGTGGTCGGAAAGCTCGACCGAAGTGGTGCCGACCAGCATCGGACGTCCCATAGAATGGTAGCGCAGGATCTCGCTGGTAATGGCGCGGAACTTGACCTCCTCGGTGCGGTAAATGATATCCGGGTAGTCCTTGCGCTGGAAGAAGACGGGTGTCTTCTCAGTCTTGTCACTCAGCGCATAATATCGGAACTTATAACCTTGCTCATCCTTGCCTTCGAGCAGGACGAGGGAAGAGTCGTCGCTTGAAGCCTGGTATTCCAGGTTGGTGGGGATGGCGATCACATCCAGCTTGTAGATCTTGTCAAACTCTTCGGCTTCCGTCAGGGCAGTACCAGTCATGCCCGCCAGCTTCTCGTACATGCGGAAGTA
>JBAPSY010000179.1:0-2591 GCA_049281855.1 Anaerolineales bacterium | reverse complement strand
TAATCAGCCAGGTAATCAGTCAGGTAATCAGCCATCTAAAAGCTAAATGCTAATAGCCTGCAGTGTCTTCATGTTTTCAATACTAATCGCTAACATAAAAGGAGAATGCTATGGACTTAGGAAATTTCACTCTCAACCCGCTCACACTCGCCCTGCTCATCCTGGGATTGGTCGAGTTCGTCAAGAAGTTCAAGGTCTCAGGTAACAAGCTGATCCTTATTTCGATGGCCATCGGTATTGTGATGGCTATCGTCTATAAACTCAGCTCCATGTATGCCCCAGCCCAACCGTACGTCGAGCTGGCTTTCTTCGGCATCGCAGCTGGCTTGTGTGCCAGTGGGATTTATAACTTCGTTAATACCAGGTTCCCAGCCCAAACCAAGACTACTCTCAAATTAACCAAGGTCGAACGGAGGGGCGAACCAGCGGCTCGCCCAACAGAACAGGAGGACTTTCCACAGTGAATAATTTTTCTTTAATTATTCATAGTGTCTTCAGGAGTTCATTATGACAGAAAAATTCAGATCGACCCCAATCTCTCTTTCAGGCGCCCTCGGCGAAGACGCCATTCTCGGTGTCAGCATCGCTTCTACCGGCGAGGCGGTAGGACATCGCCTTCTTTTTGACGATGTTAGTTTGCAACAGCTGCGTGCGCTGGGATCTGCCAAAGTCTCAGGCGTCAAGTCCAGGTTCACTCACCCCGACTGGTTCCACGATGGCCTAGGAAAGTACCTCGGCAGGGTCCGCAACTTTCGTACCGAAGGCAATAAGCTGGTCGGTGACCTCATGATCAGCAAGACCGCTCACACGAGCCCTGCAGGGGATATCGGTCAGTACGTGCTCGACCTGGCCAGAGAAGACTCGGCTGCCCTTGGTGTCAGTGTTGTCGTCGACCTCGAGCGTGTCTGGGTAACCAGTGATGGTAAGGAAATCCCCACCGGTGGTGGTCGACCAGAAGACGCCACCACCAAACATCCCGTTGCTCGTATCACCGCTTTGTATGCCGCCGACGTCGTCGACGAGCCCGCTCTCAATCCAGACGGTATATTTAGGGTTGCAAATGCCAGTCAATATACTCCAGAAGAAATGTTCTATTTTCTGCATCCAGAAATGATCATCCGAGCAGATCTTGAAAAAATTTATAACCAAAAAGAAAAAGGAGAACCCCAAGCAATGGAAGAAGAACAAGCAATCAACGAACGTATTACCAAGCTCGAAGCCAACCTCGCTGTTTTAAGTAAGAGTCTCGAGGATGGTGTTGTTCAAATCGGTAACCAACCCCCTCGAGGGCAGCAAGTATCCCAGGGTGCCACAGCCCGTGATCAATTCCAGTCGTACTTCGACTGGCTGTTTGGTGCACCAGGTGCCAAGCTACCCCCTCCAGAGATGCGCCGTGCCGATGCGTTGTACCGTGCCATCACCGGTGACGTCGAGATGAAAGGTGTGTTTGATCCGTCTCACGCAGCCTTCGCTGCAGCCACCACCACCACGTTATCAGATCTGGCTGTCAATGCCATGAATAAGGTGGTGTTGGACCTATATACCAGCCTTACCGCTTACCGCTGGTATGAGATCATCACCTCAGTCCAGGCTTCCGATGGCACCCTCCAGGATATGCAGTGGCTGCAGTTCGGAGGGGTAAGCGCTTTGCCGGTCGTTGCCGAAGGTGCAGCTTACACTGAGCTGAACGTCACCGACACCAAAGAGACCGGTGCCTTCACCAAGTACGGTGGTTATGTGGGCATCACCGACAAGATGTTGCGTAATTCAAAGATCGATGAATTACAAGCCATCCCACGTGCCTTGACGATTAGTGCCATCAGAACACGCTCAGCAGCCATCGCTGCCATCTTCACTCAGGCAGCTGGTCTGGGACCCACCCTTGCCCAGGATAGTAAGGCATTATTCGTTGCCGATAATTCCCATGGGAATTACGCCACCACCTCTTACTCCATCGCAGCCTGGAAGGCAGCTCGCCTGGAGTGCGCCAAGCAAGCCGAGCTCGGATCAGCCAAGCGCCAGGTGCTCTGGCCCAAGTTCTTGCTGGTGCCGGTTGACCTGTACGACCAGGCGCTGATTGACTTTGGTTACGGTGCCGGTCCTGGTGGTTATCCAGCCACACCCAACAATGACGTCAACCCCTATGCCATTGACCGCCCTGGTGATCCTCGTGTCGTTCCAATCGCAGTGCCTGAATGGACCGATACCACCGATTGGGCCTGGATCGTTGACCCCAAGATTTCACCGGTCATCTGCATGGCCTACGGTGACAATCCAGGAGGCACCACGCATCCAGCACCGCAGCTGTACTCGGTTACAGATCCCACCAGTGGACTGTTGTTCACCAATGACACCCTGCCCATCAAGGTACGTGACCTGTTTGCCTATGGAGTCGCCACCTACCGAGGTATCGGTAAGCGTGTCGTCGCTGGTGGATAAGCTATTCGAGGACCACCCCTTCGGATAGACCCTTAGCCAATGCCTGGCTGGACCTCCACCAGCCAGGCAGAAGGATCATAATTACGAAAGGATAATCAAATGCAAGGATCACACTTCACAGTTTCTTATCACACTGCCGGCACCCTGGCAGC
>JBAPSY010000178.1:0-13012 GCA_049281855.1 Anaerolineales bacterium | reverse complement strand
AATCCCACCCTCTCCGCAGCTTGAAAGAGCCCTTCTCCACTTGGAGAGGGGTTTTTCTTATTATTCTATCTTTTGTTGTTTACAAAGATTGTATTTCATTTTTTGATAAAAGTCGATGGGCAGATGTCCCGTGGTAATAGGGACAAATGTCCCGTAGATATACATATTTTAGTTTTCTTTCTTCATAGAACTGCTTTAGATCATAAATACCAATGAGAGTGGAATCTCATTGACCAGGATCGACTATACCAGGCCTGCCTGATTATTTCTTGAATGGGTATTCGCTTCATAGATATTGAAGAGGTCGAGGGTTCGTATCCCGCCGGGGGCGCCTAAATATGGGGGATATTACTCCTCATACCCCCACATATAGCCATAGTTGGAAATGTGACCAAGCATTTTAGCGCCATTTTAGCGCCATTAATAACATTAAGAAATGGTCCTGGTGAAAAAATAATCCGGCCTCCAGAAATTCACCCTGGAAGCCGGTTTCACATATGATTCGTATATTTACTGATCAAGATGAAGGTTTTTCGGCTTGGGAGACCAGGATTTTATCAACCCGGTGACCATCCATATCTACCACTTCAAAGCGCCATCCATTCCAAAAGGTGGTGTCGCCAGCGGTTGGGATACGGCTGATTTCAGCCATGATCATGCCTCCCAACGTTTTATAACCAGCATCATCATCATCAGGCAACTTATCCAGGTCGAGTAGATCTTTAAGTTCTACAGTTGAAAGCATTCCATCGAGAAGATAAGAACTATCCTCGCGTTGAATGATATCAGGCTCCTCTATCTGATCTTCAAGCATTGGAATGTCACCTACGATTGCCTCCAGCATATCATTGATTGTCACCATGCCAGTGATACCACCGAATTCGTCCATGATTAAAGCTAGATGACTTTTCTTTTCTCGCAGTCGCTCCAATAACTCCAGGGCTGACATGCCCTCTGGAACGAATACAGCAGGCTGGATCGCAGCTTGTAAATCTATTTCTTGACCATTCAGCACTTGAGCAAATATATCCTTCACCTGGACAATCCCCAAGACATCGTCCAGGTCGCCTTTACAGACTGGGAAACGAGAGTAACCGGATGAAGCAATCTTACCTAGATTGACAGCTATTGTATTTTCGACATCTAAAAAGACCATTTCTGTGCGATATGTCATCAACGATATTGCCAGGCGGTCACCCAAACGGAAGACACGCTCGACTATCTCTTGCTCGGTATCTTCGAACACACCAACCTGGGCGCCTTCATAGATCATCATCTTGACCTCTTCTTCGGTCACCGATGGTTCACTGGATGGCTTAATTCTAATCAAGCGGAGAACTACCTCGGTTGAGCTGCTCAATAGCGTGACAACAGGCCTACCGAGTCGGGCTAGCCCATTCATGGGAGCGGCTACTTTGGCAGCAATGCTTTCCGCGTTATTGAGCGCAATCCGTTTTGGCACCAGTTCGCCAAAAATCAGGGTGAAATAGGTAATGATAAGGACAACGATTGCTATGCCAATGGCTTCGCTGTATGGCTCCAGCCATACGACCTTACTCAAGTTAGCAGCGATTTCCTCAGCTATGGTTGCACCGCCTGCAGCGATGCCAATCCCGGGCACGCACAGTTTCTTTGCGTTGGCATTGGTGACTTCGATCGGAGTTAGCTCGATGAACATGGCGATCATGCCGTTTTCCTGATACTGATAAGCCATGAGGAAGACCTTCATAGCGTCCTCGGCGGTCTTTCCGAGACGCTTATAGCCACCCTGGCGGCTGGTCTGCCAGCCGGACAGTGCACCCTCCTAACCTCCCGTAAAAGGCTAGATTAATCCACTGAGCAGATGATTAACAAGCATGTGGATTACCAGCTCTGGTTTTTCAACTCTTCCCTAAACATTAAGAGAACCACTTAAATAAATATTTTCAACAAAAATTCTATGAGCCAGCTCGCTTAGGATGGTTTTAGATTTGCGAGTTGATTATAGATTGCTAGCATTATAATAATTGATGTAATCTTTCCAATAATATGCTCATATTCCTTCTCGTGCTAAGTATAATGGTTGCCTTCCTCGATCTGTTGGGTTTACAGAGAGAGGTTACTAAAGGTTTTACTGGTTGCCGTGTTGTAGCACTTCAAACTGCATTAGGAACAGGGATTTTCATTGCAGTTCAAAGTGAGATATTAGGATTATTTAATCTACTGGCTCAGCCATATGTGGCCATTACTTGGGGGATAACATTAGTTTTATTAACATGGTTAGGTTGGCGAAAAGGTTGGTTGTACCATGGTTGGCAGAGATTAATTGCTAGGCTCCAAATTCTTAATCGTTTCACCATTTTATCTCTGGTCGCCTTTTCATTTATCAGTGGGCTACTTTTGTTGGTTGCCTTGATCGCACCCACCAATAATGTCGACTCGCTAAACTATCATATGAGTCGGGTAATGCACTGGATTCAAGACCGCAATCTGGCTCATTACCCGGTCGCTTATGAGCCGCAACTGACCAACCAGATTGGAGCTGAGCTTATCATTTTGCAGCTCCGCGTGCTCTCGGGAAGTGATCGGTTGGCTAATTTAGTTCAATGGTCTAGCTTAATCCTATCTGCACTTGCATTATCACTAGGTGCCAAGCTTCTTGGGGCCAGACGCAACGGGCAATTGGCAGCTGCAGCATTCGGAATTAGTATTCCTATGGGATTACTGCAAGCTACGAGTACTCAAAATGATTATGTAACTGCACTATGGCTGATTATTCTCGCTGTTTTCATCTTGTATGCATGTACAGAAGAACCCACTTGGGTCGAGATTTCATCAATTTCAGCTGCTCTTGGGTTAGGCTTACTAACTAAAGGAACCTTTTACCCATTCGCCATCCCATGGGGGGTCTGGTTGATTATTCATTGGATTAAGCAGAGGCGATTTTTTTTGATGCTCAAACGAGGAGCGATTATCGCATCGATTGTGATGATAGTAAATATTGGTTACTGGACACGGAATCTAGAAACATATGGCGGCCCATTTGGTTCCACTCAGTGGGTTAACGCAATGACCTCCATGGATAATGGATTAAAACCTTTCTCCTCAAATCTGGTGAAATATCTTGTGCTTAATTTTGCTACACCCTCTCCCCGCATCAACGATCAGATTTCGAGCTACATTAGAATGCATTTTCCTGCATATGATCTGGTCATAGATGATTTTCATCTGGATTGGCGATGGAATCATGAGGAGAATGCTGGAAGCCCCATCCATGTTGTTCTCGTGATGGGGATAATCGTTAGCATCTTTACGCTTTTCCTGATAAAAAAGTTAACAAAGCGATATATTCTTTGGTATTGCCTATCCGCTCTATTTTCATATGTGACTTTCGTTTTGGTTGTGCATATGGACCAGTCTGGTGTGCGCTTGGAACTACCATTGATTATTATATGGGCTCCAACTTTTGGATATCTAATTTCTGAGATGGCAGAGAAGTGGTTAGCACCTTTGGTAGTGATTGTCTTTTTTATTTTTTCATTACCATACGTTTTCTTTAACTCCACCCGACCTTTAGTCGCCATGAAGAATGAGCCTGAGCTTTTTGCCATACATCCCTTACCTGGTTTAGGAGAGACTAAAAGCAGCAGTGTTTTAGTTGCTAATAAAGCAGATCTGTTATTTATTGATCGGCAAGAGTTACAGAAACCATATATAGAGATCGCGCAAGACATCCGTAATTCAGGCTGTACTCAAGTTGGGCTGCGAATTGATTCACATGACCCTGAATATACATTTTGGTGGTTATTGAAATCACCTCAAAGTGGGATTCGAATTGAATCGATTTACTATTCGGAAAATCTAGCTCAATATGCTGATCTGAGCTATAAACCCTGTGCCATCATTTGCACCATTTGTGGTGCGCGTACTCGACTGCATAGTCTAGATTTATTTGGATCATATGGTGAAGACGTAAAACTTTTCCTAGGCGATTCGTTTAGCCCTCTCGAGGACAACTAAAAGCCTAGTTACAAAATGAGGTAAAAACATACCCGCCTGCCTTTTCACCTCACCCCTCAAATGGGTGATGGTGAACTTATCAAAGATCGAGAGAGAGGTGAATCGAGAATTTCATCAGCCTTCTTGCAGCCGACCAGCAAAAACTAACTTGACATTGGTGCTTCTAACATTGAAAAGGCGAATATTTTATATGGGGAGTATGATTTTCGAGAGTAAAAATTTGAAAATCGTCAGGGAGATAGCAAGCAAGCTTGAGCATATAATATAAATTGACCATTCATCATCTCGAGGCGGATTAAATTAACCTCCTGATAGTGCTGGTCCATCAATTGATTCATATTATCACCCTGATTGACTAATACAAACGGGCATTGACCTGTGGCTAATATATGTGATAGAAAGCCTTGTTCATCAATCTGGTCCTCTATCAATATAATACGCTGGGGCATATTGGCAAAGATTTCGTGGGTAAAGTTGTAATCGGAATAAAAATGAGATACTTTCGCAATGCCTGGCAGCTTGTGAATTTCCTCCCATAACGCTTGCTCAGGTGGAATATGTATCTCGATATGAAATGGCAAACCTGTTGTGAGGAAAAATGGCGATAATAGAATTAAACCAAATCCAATCCCATAAATGGAGGCTAAAAAGAACCGGGCTGGTATGATGCTTATAAGGTAATACATCCCAACCAGACCTGAAAGTAAAATTAACGTCAGGGAAGGCGACAATAGCCGATCTGTCAAGTCGCTGATCGGAGTTACCACAGAAAGAGCTGTAATTCCCCAAAAGTGTGATAATCCTGCTAAAAAAAGTAAACTAAAAGTATAGAATGGTTTCGTTTTCCAACGATTCCAATCATAATATTTTTTCCACGCGCGAACGTACTCAAGTATATTGGTATTTCTAAACCAGGCTGCCAAGACGATCATGATTCCCACACATGCAATCGCGAGCTGTTTCAATCCTATTTCAGGGTCACCACCGAACCCGAAGCGGTCTGCAGCAAGAGCGATGACAGCAATTGCCATACCCAAAATTGTAGGTATTATTGTGTAGACACTCACCTTGGATAATGATAGTTTAAAAGATATTTTGCTGATCCATGGGTAAATCGGCCCTATAAACGGAGATGCCAGGCATAATAAACCAAATGCAGAGATTAAAATGACAACAAAGGCACTACGTGAGGTTGAATCTAGTAAAAATACAAACTGCGGAAATAGTTTGTACCATGCTAAATGGTCATACGCTACGTGTGTCATCGATGGAGATCCATATAAAATCTGGTTACGCAAAGACCAGGCAATGACAGGCCCAACAATAAATATAAAGGATGAGGTAATTGCGAGATAGCGTGATTTCACTCGAATCCAACTTGCTAGGATAAACACTCCTAACATCAATATTCCGACCGTTCGGGTGAGGCTCGCTGCTGCAGCACATAAGAGGGCAATAAACCAATATAGCCGTGATTTCCATCCATATTGTGAAGCTACCAAGAAATGAATGCTCCATAAACAAAGGGCAATAAAAAGAGTTTCAGATTCTACATTAGCAAAAATATACTGCAAGGGTCGATATAACGTAATGACTAATCCACAAACGATTTGAAAGAAAGGCTTTGCTCCAAAATCCTGAGTAAGGGCATATACGGCAGAATATAAAATAACAATAGCAAATGATTGAGCAACCGCGGCTGCAGTGACGGGCTGTTTGAAAATAAGAAGAAAAGGCACCAAGAAAAGGGGAAAACCCGAAGGCTGCTCAGTATATGGTTCAATCGCGGGAAGCAAGCTCCAGGAGCGGGAGTTTGCATAATTAAACATATAGCCGGTTTGAATAAAATTCTGAGCTGCTGAAATATATCCAGTCGAATCAGGCGTGAGCCCTATGTGGCTCAAGAACCGTGCAATCGAAAAAACACAAAATGCGGAAAATAATAACAGGGGAATATATTTAGTTCGAAATTGGCCAGAAGACATATGGGTAAACGGCAGTCTAATTGATTCTTGCTAATGTTGTTTCTGGAATAACCTGAGCAATTATATCAGGATAGAAATATGCAGGTATGGCCCAATTTCTTGGCGAATAGATCCACGTTCTAATTGTTTGGTTTATAGGAATCACATATTATCAGATGAGAATTTTTAAAACCAGAAAGATAATTCTTAACAAAGATAGTCATTAGGTGAAAGAGACTAGTTACTTGTTAATAATAAATCCATTTGTCCAAAGTGCTAGCGAATAAATACTCTGAAAAGATTAAGTAGTGTACTATTACTTCCGTAATTTCTCGAGCATTCAAAAAGCGGTAGGTCTGGTGTATCCTTCAGGTTACCAGACCAAAAAAGGAGAGCACCATGACCTACCAAAACGATTGTACCTTACCACCCGAAATACTGGAACAGATTGCTGAGCAAGGTTTTGATTTTCTTCTGGAAATAATTCGCATCGTGATCAATGCCGTCATACAAGCCGAGCGGCAGCAGTACCCGCAAGTTGCACCTTACCAATATTCACCCGATCGTCGAGGGCTTGCCAACTGTTACAAACCAAAGACGATCAAATCTCGAACGGGCGAGATCAAGCTGGATGTGCCCCAGGTTCGCGAAGGTGGCTTTTCTCCAGGAGCTCTGGAAAAAGGTCAGCGCAGCGAGCGAGCACTCACACTGACATTGGTTGAGATGTATGTCCAGTGCGTCTACACCCGTAAAGTAACAGCTATCGTCGAGCAGCATGTAATGGAAATCCCATCTCCATGTACGCTGATAAAAAATCTGAATAGTTGTTATGCAATTACCAATGGTTGATCGGTTGGGAGATATGTTCTGTGATAATTAAGGAGAAATATGGGTCCTGAATTTTATCAACGAAATTATTTACTACTCCTGCTTGTAAAATCTTGGTACTGCGCTGGCACCTGATCGAGCAATTGGATAATGTCTCGAAGCTGGGCAAAAAAGACCCAAGTCTCCACGCCGATTGATTATATGAAGTTTGATTGCTCGACTGGAATACCTGCCTTAACTTGATTACCATAGAATGATGCTCCTACCGGATAGTTGAGGGGATTTCATAAATCTCCTTTTATATTGTTATACACTTAAAAATCATCTGGATTGACGGACTCTTTTCATCTTTTCATTTTTCTACTCGGGACTCGATCCAGCAGGCACGACCGGGATGATTGCGTATTTTTTTGCCTGCCTTTCTATGGCATTTTTTCCCACCAGCTGGGGTTACAATCCGTGAACCCAATCGGGACGACACGCTTCATGCTCGCCAAATAAAAGGATACGTCGGTTTTCCCAGTGAACTCCATGTATTGCTTGATTATGGCAGGGAGCTGCTGGCAGCTGTCAGCTGATGAATAACCTGGAGGAAAATTGCCGGAATAGCCATTGATTGTCGACCAGCCTAACTCCTGAGATAACAACATCGCGTCGATTTCAGTAGTAGTCCACGGATCTTTCGGGTTTTGAGCGATGTATAAGACCGGATCTGCAGGAATTGCTGTTGGGAACTGTTGGCGTAACGTATCCAAGCGCTGCTCTGCCACCGCTTTGTCATACGTCGAGTGGGTATAAAAAGTTGATTCCAGAACTGACAGGCCTGCCAGCAGGTACATGAGTACCTGCATCCAGCGCCGGTGCTGGTGGTAACACTGCAAAAAGCCATCTACAACCCAGGCGATGAATAGTGCGATAGGCCACATCATGACCAGCATGATACGTGTTACCGCTCGCAGGCTTCCTAGACCAGGCAATTGGTAGATAAATTTATAGAGTGAGAATCCATGCGTGTAGAGGGTGAGTAGGAGCAGAATGAAGGCTGCAGTGAGATTGATCTATGCCAGCCTGCGGTTCTCTGTTTGAAATCGACCAATAACACCGACCAGGATGAAAAGTATAACTGCCAATCCAGGGAATAACTGGTGCTCCCAGCGGAGAGACATGCTGGGAAATATGTTCGAAATTGAACTCCATATCTGCGAATTATCGGCGATCAAATAACTTTGGAGCCTGGGTAGCATGGCGGAAACTTCTACCCAGCTACGTGTAAACCCGTAAAGCCTGGAGACATGGTAGTATGGCAAGAATAGGAATATAAAACAGATCGTCAACCCAATGAGTGCGGAGATAGCCAGCAACCGGCTACGGAGCGTTGCCTCATACCAGGCCTTGATCAACCGCTGTGGCCAGCATACTAGGCGCTGCACGATAGAAAGCTTGGCCTCGAACAGTGGTATTAATATGAAAAGGATCACGAGCAGAAAGAACAAGAAGATGCCGATGTAGATAGACAAGTAGACCTGCCAGACTAGCCAAACACCCAGGATAAGGAGGGTTTTCAGGCGAGGAAACTGATAAAACCTCCAGAGCGCATAACAAGCAAGGGGTATACAAAAGCAGTAGAGTAATTGGGCATGATTCTCCTGAGCCAATAAGGGGAGCCCGAAGGTAAAAAAGAAGGCTCCGATTCCTATCGCCAGAGGTTGGAGCTTCAATCGCCTAAGGATAAAACTTGCCGAAGTAAAGTCCAGCACGAAAGCGAGGATATACCATCCCTGAAATGCGGAAACCCGACCGAGGCCAATTAGCCTGAATAACACATAGATCGGTGCTGAGCCTAAGAGCGTGTCGCTGAAGGCAGTGGTCTGCTGGTAAGGGAAGAAGAACGGGGCATTCCAGTAATCTTCGGTTGCCCCACTGATGAAGCGAAAAAAGTGCTCAAGTATGTAATTATTGAAGCGTGCATCACCCAGGTCACCTGGGACAAGCTGAAGATGAAATCCTAAGGGACGCAGGACTACTAACCATATTCCCAATATGAAGAAAACGAATACGATTAACAGGTCGATTAGTTTGCTTGGTCGGGGAGTGCTACTGCGGTCCATTCTACTTATCAACGAACACATCTGATTTGATCTGCTTGGATCGATGGACCTTTAGGAAATGGAGTTCACTGATCCCAAAGATTCCGCTCACCACCAGGATCGCCAGGATATTCGGCAATAAGATCATCCATTTTCTCAACCCGATAATTTTTTCTCCCAGATTGTAGGCAAAATACCCTTTGACCAGCTGCTGGAAGGAAAAGCTGTAGATCGAGGAATAGCCGAAGAATTTTAAATGGCTGTTTTCAATAAAATAATCATCCGGTGCCAGCATGTTGCCCGCCAGGGGTATGAGCATCTGTCCGATGGAGATAGCACATAGAACGATTGCCAACGGAACCAGGCGCTTGGGGAGCATAGCAAGCGGGAGGGATAAAAATAACAATATGGGGATAAGATGGCGCGGTCCAAATGAGTACCCTCCCCACCACATAAAATAACCTGAGTTGATTAAAAGGATAAAACAAAATGATACGAGGATAATGAGCGCTTCCAAGCGATAGCGTCGGGCACGCCATAAAAAGTACAGCCCTACCAGGGCTAGAAGCAAGACCGGTGACTGCCAAAATAACCCATGAGCTGGATGGAATGTCAGGTAGAAGAGCACAATCAACCGGGGCCAGCTGATACCCATGAAACCTTGAGATATTGAAGCCTGGTACTGATTGGCCAAATGTTCATAACCAATCGTCAGAGGGTTGCCAAAGGCGAGGCTGTTATACACCATCAGGATGAGGATCGGCATAAAAGCCCCCAGGAGAAAGGGCAGCATGATGAAGCGAAACCAACGCCATGATAGTTTTTCTCTCAACAGGTATATGTAATAAAAAGTCAATGGAAGGATGATCACTGCTGTTGTATATTCAGTGATAAATGCGCTTCCCAACAACAAACCGATCAAGAATAGATAACCAAACTTAGCCCTCCATTCAGGTTTAAGTTTTAACTGGAAGATCAGGAAGAAGCTGCAAAATAATAGCGCACCGGCGAGCTGATGTCCGAATAATATGGCACTGAATGGCAGCACCATTGTCCCAAGGGTAACCGCCAACGTTGCCAGGTAAGCTCGCAAGCGGCTGCCAGAGATTGTTTCACATAGCACATATACCAGGCTTCCGGCAAAGGCGGAAGGTAGTCCAACCACCAGGAAGGTTAAAATATATTTTATATGTAACAGGCTAAGTTGATGTCCGGTCAGCTTCATAAGCCAATCAATCGGTACGTAGAACAAGGCGCCTAAGATCGATGTGCCGATCGCCTTATCCGAATAGTAATGGCCATTGACAAATGCTATATCGACAGTTTGGGTACCTTCTTGGTTGTAGTAAGAATCGATGGTCAGTCGCTGCTCCTGGACGATAGCAAAGATGAGACCTAGCCGCGAATTTCCATTCGCACCTGGGTCCTGGTAATAATACCCGTACATGAAGACGAGCAGGATAAATACTAGCAGTGCTCTTTTTGTGTATCGCAATGAATGGGGATATGAATATAACATCTGTGTTCTCAGAGTCTGGTCGTTCATTTTACAAACCATCCTTGTCGTTTCAAGATGCTTCATTCCTTTTTTTAACCAGCGCTTTATGACTCATATAGACTGAAAAAAGGTTGCGTAATCGGTGAGATTACTTTATTGCTGAAAGAGGCGAACCTATAAACTATTATTGAATATGTTGATAGACTTCCCAATCCCAGATAGTATATTTTAAGTTGTAATATGAATTGATAAATTCTTTGAATACTTGCATGCCTTGCATGGTAAGGGGATCGCAATTCGGGCAAAGTGAGGTACCAGAATTCTCAAAATAAGGTAATCCCATAGACGATTGTGGCTGTACCACAATTAGCTTTGGTGGATCAGCTTTTAATTCAGCAAAAAATTCATTGAAACCATTTGAACCTTTTGGAGTGGGCGTGAACAAGTGCAGGAGGAATATGTACCTGGTAGGAGAACGCCGCTGAGTGACGAAGTTCATGCTTGGATGACCAGCCCATATTAAAACTGAATCGGAGGGGGAGCTGTGATCGATGATATATTGTTCGAGTTCGTTTGGTTGATATTGGGTGAGATAGGGAGTGGATAGAAAATTATTAATGTTTTGGACGCTAGGAATTTCTTTACCTGCAATTTCTAGCCCACCAGGGATCATCACCATGAGAACTACTGAAAGAATCATCACCGCTAGGCTGCGGGTTAAACGATTTGTTTGAAATGATCTTTGAAGGATATTTAACAGATAGAGCATAGCAGTTACCAGACCAGGTAAAAGCACTTGTATGTAATGACCGAAATTTTTACCAGAGGAAGCCAGGAAAGCTATGTCAAAGACGATCGATAAAAATATCCCAGCCATGAACCATACCTTTGCTTGAGTGACATCCATGTGGCCAGGTATAAATAATTTATGTGCATTGTATTCGTGAAATGTATAAGCAAAAATTTCCTGCCAATGTTGAAATAAGAATACGACTAATGAGGAACTGACCAGAATAGAAAGGGCTGCCATCGGCTCTTGAACGAGAAACATGCGTGCAGTCCCATATAAGCTAGTGAGGGAAAATCCTTGTTGCAGGTAGGTGAAATTACTGATAAAAACCGCGAACCACAGCTCTGTAAAGTCTTTCTTGATCAACCAATATAAGCCGACCAAAAAGAGAGGAATAAAAGCTGATAAGCAAAATATCGCTAGGTTGGTTGCGACTTTTTTAAGTGAAGTACACTTCAACCCAAGGAGGACTACAATAATGCCAGCTGCTAGTCCGACCGCGATGTATGTAGGCTTAAGCAAGAAACTTGCAGCAAAGAGCAACCCAATAGCTACCAACCACAATCTTCGTCCAGAGCGAAGATAAGCCCAAAAAGATCCCAAAGAAAGCACGACCGGCAATACTGCGTAGGTTTCTGTGAAATTTCCACCCTGAAATATGTCGGGATATAATATCACTAGGAGAAGGGTAAAAGCTCCGAGAGTTGCTAACCACGTATTCCCCCAAATATGTTTCATTGTGAAAAAGAATAGGACTATCGCTGTTGTAAGCCAGATGGCTTGGAATAGCCAGATGGCATATGGCGTGGAGCCACCCAAACGTATTGCCGCAGTATTGAGATAATATACACCAGGAGGTTTATTGTCCCAACAATCGCGATACATCAATCCACCGTTATTGATCACTTGACCACAATATGCAAATGTTCCACTATCCGTGGACATATTGTTGTAACTTGGATTTACTCCAACCTGGATGATGATATTCGTAATGATTAATCCCACCACGATGATGGTGGATAAGATGATCGATTTCCATCCGTCTTGCATTTTAGTCAAACCTAGGTATGTTTCACATACAGGTTAATTTGAAACTTCACCGGTGATGAAGTTTTTGGTCAATGTATCTTTTAGTGATGCCCTGGGTAAAAATATCCCCGGCGAGCGGGTTACTCATATTAATGGTGGGAAACACAGTGTCTTTGGTTACGGCGATGCCATACGCGCCTTTGGTCACCTCATCGCTGGTGATATCACGCGAAATCATGCCGTTATCCACTGCTCCGGACAGTACATCGGTCATGCCCTTACCGGTGCCTCCTGCGGAGATATCGAATTGAACACCAGGGTGAAGGTTGTGAAATTCCTCAGCCCAACGCTGCATCATGGGATAAAGGGCAAAGGCACCTGAGACAGTAATCGTTCCCTGATACGGGTCACTGGCCTGGGTAGCGGGTGTGGCTACACACGCGGACAAGGAAATTAATAAGCTGAATAATAAAACTATACGCAATACTTTAGATCGGTAGATCGCCTGCATATATTCCTGGTCTTCTCCTCAGCGATTTTTATGCTTCATCAGGCGCAACACTCAACGCATACCCATTTATAGGCAACGATCGCACCGGGCTGTAAAAAGATGGTCCGCATGAGCGATCACGTCGCCATGCATCCCCAGAGGCGGTCGTACCCACCGATTTTTGTGTCCAGGATAACCAGCTTACTTTCCCAATCAGGTGGGGCGTGTTTCACCCGTTTCTTATCGCTCGGCTTCCTTTGATCATCGTCCGGCTGGACCTGGCGGTTGAACATGGTGTGCCCGCTTCAAGATCGAATTCACTCTGGC
>JBAPSY010000177.1:0-24243 GCA_049281855.1 Anaerolineales bacterium | reverse complement strand
GTTAGGCGCATGATCGAAACGCCAATAAACAGGGCGACCAACATAGCAATGACCCCGCCAATGATTGTGGCAGGAAGGAAGGAGAGCTGTGTGTTTTCCAGCCAGGCAGGAAGGTCGGGGAGGTAGGATAGCTTGAGTGAGAGAGGTAGCGTTAATATTGCAGCGGTATAGGCTCCAATAGCCATAAACCCGACATGGCCCAGAGAAAAAACCCCTGTGAACCCACTTGAAAGATTCAGGCTTACTACCAGGATCATGCTGATACAGAGTCCAATAACGATGCGCTGGATATAAGAACTAGTACCGAACTTAATGAATGCCAGCAAGCCAAAGAAGAAAGCGACCAAAATCAAGCCGGTGACCAGGGATGAAAGAGTCTTTTTTTCGGTGGTCTGCATTAAAATTTCTCCTTTTCTGTTGAACCCAGCAATCCATTCGGACGGAAGAGCAATAAAACGATCAGGATGCCGAAAACGAATGCATCGCGGAATGGGGTCAAAAAAGAAGGTAGTATGCCTTGAAGAAGGATTTCAAGGATGCCGAGGATGTAACCTCCCAAGACAGCGCCCGGCAGACTACCAAGACCGCCGATCACCGAAGCTACAAAAGCTTTCAGTACAGGATAAAAACCCATAAGAGGATCAATTTTCCCGACCCGCGCGCTCCACAAAATACCAACGACACCCGCAAGTAAAGAACCGATGCCAAAAGCAGTAACAAACACCCTGTTGATATTGATGCCCATCAAGCGAGAAGCCAGCAGATCCTGGGAAACTGCTCTCATTGAAGTCCCTGAATCGGTGCGAGTAATATAGAAAGTGAGTATTACCAGGAGGACTCCAGCCACTACAATAGCGATGACATCAACCGAATTAACCCTGAGCGCGCCGAAGTTCAAGGCAGAGTTCAAAAAACCAGGAGCAGAAAAAGGCCGCGAGGAGGGGTTGAACAGTAGAATCCCCATGTTTTCGAGGAAAATTGTGACTGCAAAGGATGTGAGTAGCATGGATACATCTTGGGCACCACGAATTGGCCGGTAAGCTACGCGCTCCATTAGCAAACCGGTCAAGCCGGAGGCGGCAATGCCACCCACTGCAGCGATCCAAAAAGGAACACCAGCAATGGTCAGGAACAAGGCGGCATAACTACCCACCATGATCAGGTCACCATGTGCAAAATTGATCAGCCGGAGTATGCCATAAACCATAGCCAGGCCAATGGCCATCAATGCGTAAAGGCTGCCGATGCTGATAGCGTTAATGGCTTGCTGTATAAGAAACTCGATAAGTGTCAAACTTATCATTTCGCCATTCCTCCCAGGTAAAACTGTTCCAATGCGATGTTGGATTTTAACTCGGCAGCAGTCCCGCTAAGCGCTACCTGGCCAGTTTCCAGCAAGTAACAACGATCAGCAATAGCCATAGCCTGACGGGCATTCTGTTCTACGAGTAATATGGTCACACCCTGTTGGTGGAGCTGTTGGATAACCTTGAAGATTTCCTGGACGACGAGCGGCGCCAGACCAAGCGAAGGCTCATCCAACATCAGCAGGCGAGGTTTTGCCATAAGAGCGCGCCCGATAGCCAACATTTGTTGTTCTCCACCACTCAAGGTAGCTCCGGTTTGATGGATACGCGTCTTGAGCACTGGGAAAAGGCTGAAAACCCACTCCAGGTCGTTTTTTACATCATCACGGTCTTTACGACGCACAGCCCCCATCCGTAGATTTTCCATCACGTTCAAACTACCAAAAATACGCCGCCCCTCGGGGCATTGGACGATGCCCTGGATGACAATTCCTTCCGGAATTATCTTGGTCAGGTCAATACTCAGATAAGTTACCGTTCCTTTTCGGGGGCGGATAATCCCAGAAATCGTCATTAGCGTGGTGGTCTTACCCGCTCCGTTGGCTCCTAAAAGGGAAACCAGCTCCCCTTCGCGGACCTCTAAGCTTACCCCTTTAAGAGCGTGAACATGCCCATAGTAGACCTCGATATTTTCAAGCTTGAGCATTGTCTTCTACTTTTCCCAGGTAGGCCTCGATGACCTGTGGGGTATTGCGAACTTCAGCCGGTGTCCCTTCAGCAATGATTTCACCATTATTCAAAACCTGGATTCGCTCACAAAGCTGCATAACGATCGGCATATTGTGTTCGACGACAATAATGGTTAAATGATATTCATCGCGGATCCTACGGATGAGTTGGAGCACGTCCAGACTCTCCTGCAGACTCATCCCTGCCACCGGCTCATCCAGCAACAGCAGTTTGGGACCCAAAGCCAAGGCGCGGACAACTTCCAGTTTACGCTGATCACCGTAGGGCAGCGATGAAGCAGGCAGGTAAGGCCGGTCTTCCAGGTTAAACAACAACATCAATTCCATCGACTTGCGCGTCAGACGCTGCTCACGCTGGCGGAAAGAAGGCAATGAAACCAGTGTAGAGAAAAGATTGTCTGAGTCGTGCAACTGTTGAGCAGTCCGAACATTGTCTATCAGCGTCATGCTAGAAAACAGACGGACGCTTTGGAACGTACGGCCGATGCCAAGTTTGACTATTTTGTCGGGTGGATAGTTCGTAATATCTTGGCCGCGAAAACGAATCTTCCCGCTACTGGGTGGTATATAACCGGTAATCAAGTTAAACAGAGTGGATTTTCCCGCACCGTTGGGACCGATGATGCCTAAAATTTCCCCCTGGCGTAAACTCAGGTGGTAATTGTAAATCGCTCGGAGGCCTTTAAAGTTTTTAGAAAGGTCCTCAATCTGAAGCAGACCCTCGTTATCCCTCGGTAGGATCTGATCGCTCATTACTCTCCTTTCAGGAATAGGCAAGTCGTCAAGGATTTTTCCTACTCTTCTTGGGAGACGATCGCCCCAAGCTCGAAGATCACGTTACCCGGCTTGATATTTGGGCTGGTGCGGATACAGGTAACCACACCTTCGATGGGAGATTTCACCTCGAGCATGGGCTGACCGAAGACATCACGAATATAACCAACCACCTGTCCCTTCTTCACCAGTTGGCTGACTTTTATATCGGGATACCATAAACCGGTTAGGTCAGTCCGGACAAATTCGTAGTTCTCAAGGAATATGCGTTTGACGGTATTGACGATCGTCCCTGGCAGCATGCCAAGGTGAACCAGGATATTGCGCAAGCCGGTCAGATGGATATCCACATACTGCACATCTAGAATACCTTGTTGACCCGACTCGCAAAGGATTGCAGGTTTGCCGCGTCCGGCAGTTACGATATAAGCAGCATTGGGGGGTAAATTTTGTTCATAGGAATCTTTGACGACCAAAGGAATATTGTAAGCGACGGTCATAGCTTTGCCTTTTTCATCCTGGACGGCATTGCCAGTTGCAACCCAGCGGTTGAACGGCGTCAGCGCTTCTGGGATGTCACCGCCGTGCAGCTCGACAAAATAGTCGGCCCTGCTTAACACTTCCTGGTCGAAGTAATATGCCATAACTTCGCCGAAGGTGCCCACTGGCGTACCTGGGAAGGTGGACATGGGGTTTTTGCCGTCCTGGGGCACGACAAAACCTGTATTATTCAAATGCGCCGGCATGTTGTAGATCATACCGATTTTGAGTGTGCCACACAACTTGTTTGGATCGACTTCGTTGAATAGCCGGATAGCAGCTTCAATACCGCAAAACTCACAACCGTGCATGCCTCCTAACACTACTAAATTAGGACCGTCGGAAGCGCCGTAGATTGTTCCTATGGGAAAGCGGATTGGTTCCTCAGTGTTGCGATATTTGAACTCTAGCCATCCCTTTTCTTTCGTTCCTTTTAATGCTGTCATTTTTTCCCTACGAAGTGTTAGGATGGTTTATGGGCATCAAATCCTGACCATTTGAGTGCACTACACATTGGCAGTCGTGCATTCCAGTTGAATAATCCAGCAGGTTCCGCGTGGATTATGAACAGCGATAATTGGTGCTGAAAATTATCTTACACGATTATTCCGTGGATTGCAATAGCAACCTATGCAGCGCTTGTTTAAGAAGTATTGGTTGTATTTTTTTGAAAGAGAGGCGACAATATATTCCCCAAAACTTAAATTCTCTGATCACGATCCTTCCTCCGTTGTCCATTTATTCTTCCCTGGATTACTTCAGTCCAGTAGAATTCGAACAATCTTCAGGACAGTAAACGTGACCACTTTTTTGGGTGAATCCCAAAGGCGGAATATAAGGGAGGGGAAGAATCATCCACGAATGTCGGGGTGAGTTCTTTGTAAGAAAGATTGTCGTAGATGAAGGATTTATTCAACCAGCTTCCAATATTTACGCTTCATTCCATCTTGAGGTTCGTCAAATACAGACCAATTGAAACCCTGTGAAACCAGAAATTCATGGGATTTTGTTTCTGTCACACTGGTTCCAGGGCAGAGTATGATCATACCACCAGGTTTGGTCACGCGGTTCATCTCGGCATATTCTTGTTGGGGATGATCACCGAAGATATGCCCACCCATAGCGACATCTGCATAGGCATCGGGGAATGGTAAGTCGGTGATCAGACCATCCACCGGGAAGAGATTGGTTAGATTTTTTGCCCGTGCTTTTTGTTTGATATAAAGGCGTAGGTTCCCCACAGGCTCGACGGCGAAAACCACTGAAGCGGTTTCTGCAGCAATAAAAGCCAACCTGCCAGTGCCCGAGCCAATGTCGATCACAGTCTTTCCGGTGAAGTCAGTTAACTGGCGCAGCTCATTTGAATCCCAACTCAGAAATAGCTGGTCATCATAGATCGCAGGGTCGACGACATAAACCACTAAATCGTTGATGGTTCGTAAAATGTTGATCTCTGCCTGACGGATGGTTTCTTTGGATAAATGGGGTTTGGGAAGACGACTGGATAAGACCTGATCCAACCAGGGTATGATCTCAGGACACTTATGGCGCAGATACCATTCTACGGTCGGGTTGGCCTGAAGGGCAATCGCCAGCTCGTCTTCAGACAACCAACCCGGGAACCAGCTGAGCTGAACCCGCTCGAGTAGGAGCAAAGTATTGAACGAAAGGTTGGTTACATCGATCCAATTTACAGTCATCCGGTTGGTTTACGATACAGATTGTGAGGTAAGCGATTTCTGCATGATATAGAAGTGAAGGTCATCGAGACTGCGGATAATCTTATAACCCATTTTCTCGTAAAGCTTGATGGCGCCTGAGTTGGCTTGATACACTCCCAACTCGATTATATTCATTTTGCTGGCATAACTTTCTGCCAGCATCGTCAGGACGGACGTACCAATCCCCTGCCCCTGGAATTTAGCTTTCAGGATCAAACCATGCAAGTGGAGGGTATCTCCGCGTTCCTCGACCCAATAAAAACCAGCCAGGTCTGCATCCTGATCGATGGCACGCACTTCCCCCCGTGTGCGGAAAATCTGGGCGTATTCATCCCAGGTCATCTGCATCACACGCATTGCGTTCCGCAAGTATTCCTGGCCATCCTCCCACATCATCTGCAGGAATTGATCATATTGTTCAGGTGTAGCCGGGACGAATTTGAGCATGGGCTCAAAATCTCAGCGACATACAGGTGAGACCCCCATCCATCTTTTGGACTTCACTTACATCCAATTCGATGATCTTCAAACCAAGACGGGTGAGGCTGGTGTAAGTCTTTGGAAAACCTTTGGGCATTAACAAGACATCATTGACCCAAAGGGTGTTGGCGGCGTATTCCTCTTCGGCAGCGAGAATGATTTTCTCATATCTGGAAAAGGCAGGGTAATCTGCCAATGATTTTGATACCAGGAGGGTGTTTTTTCCGACATAGTTCACACCTGACTTCAAGTGTAAGCCAGCAGCCACAGGAACGGTTTCAGAGGTATGCCCGGCACCTGCCAGGAATGTAGCGAGCTGGGAGGCACCTTCGGGGTTCGTCCGTTCTGACAAGCCGATGAAAAAGTGATCCCCAACCATGAGTACATCTCCCCCGTCGACGGTGCCGGGAGGCTGGATATAAAAAACCGGCCGATAATATTCTATAAAAGGCTCGAGGGTGATTTCCTCCCCTTGCCGAGACGGAGCACCCGGACGGGTGGTCACGGCAATGCTCGGAGTGATGATGGCTGGGTCTTCGACAAAATAGGCATCTGGATAATCTGGCTCGGCCGGGAGGACGATCACATCCAGCCCCAAGCTGAGTAAAGCCTGGCGATAGGCATAATGCTGCTGCAGGATAAGCGGATAATTGGGGCGACCTAGATTGGCAGTGGTCAGCCCTTCATCGAAGTTCGGTCCAGGAAGACGGGTAATGGCGTGACTAAACATGGCTTAATTGTACGCCAATGTTAACTCTCTTGCATCAGGTAGTCCACTGGTCATGGATGATGCCAACGAGATACCAGGTATTGTTGTCTTCCATAAAGACCAGGCGCAGGCTGCGCCAGTCCATACCTTGAAACTGAGGGTCAAAACCTGGGAAATAATACTCCACAATCATTGTACCGGGATAAAACTCCAGGCTGTTATCCATAGAAGTGCTTACACCCAAGCGATGATTTAGTGCCATCTGGGTAGCATTAGCAAAATCCACGTCATAGACGAACTGGGAATAATAAGCTGGGAAGCCCAGATCGATGGGTGCTCCGGAGCCTGAATAATGCCCCCAGGTATAAACTTTACTGTCGATCAACAAACTTGCGACTTCATCGGCCAGGAAGACTTGGTCGGTATCCCTCACAAATGCATAAGGGGAGGAGCGCAGGCCCAACCGTGGGTGGACATAACCCGAGAGAATGGTCATGTCTTCGTTCTTGAGGGCGGCAATCACTTCAGCAGCTTCATCGAGGACTTCCTGGTTGGTCGATAGAGGGGTGGCTGAGGGTTGGATGGAGATTGTGGTTGGCAGGTGGGTGGGCAAAACAGTCTGGATGGCAGCGGGCTCGACAAATTCGAGCGTGGGGGCTTCGGGAAGGAGAGTTGTAGGTACCATCGTTGGGGAAGCAAGGTTGCAGCCGGTCTGTAAGCTCGCCATAAGAACGCATATCAAGACGAATTTGGTATTCATGATTGACTCCAGCGAACTCTATTGTAATAAAGATGGTGATTAACAACTGAAGACACGCATGATTATAGACGTTATTGGCTGGAAAAAGGTTTCTGAATGAGATCTAGCGATTGGTTATCAACATAGCGTATATGTAATGAGATACAGCAAGTTCCTCGATAAAGTAGGAGAATCCTCGAGTGCATCCTTGCATGTATAATAAGCTCTGGGATGCCGAAATTAGCGTGAATTAGTTTAGATTGACTTTTATATACACCGCAAAATTATTTACAAAATAAGTAGAATAATGAGGAGGAAAACATGCCGATAGTACCCCATATTGAACATCATTTCACCGCCAACGAGACGGTGCGGGATATCGTCATCGGCATGTCCGATGGTTTGACAGTGCCTTTTGCCCTAGCAGCGGGTATCTCCGGAGCTGGGGTAGCGACACACATCGTGGTCACTGCTGGGCTGGCAGAAATCGCAGCCGGATCAATCGCCATGGGATTGGGAGGTTATTTGGCAGCCAGGACCGACTTTGAACACTACCTTTCAGAGCAGGGCCGAGAAAATTACGAGATTGATAATCTGCCAGAAAAAGAAAAAGGAGAAGTCACGGATGTATTCCGCAATTATGGTCTGAAGGATGCACAGATAGCGCCGATCGTGGATGCCATGACTCACGATCGCAAGCAATGGTTGGATTTCATGATGCGTTTCGAGCTGGGTCTGGAAGCCCCTAATCCCAAAAGAGCACGGTCCAGCGCTTTGACAATTGGCTTATCATATGTGGTAGGGGGATTTATTCCACTGAGTCCGTATATCTTGATCCACCAGATATCCATCGCCTTGATTGTTTCTGTGGTAGTCACTTTGATTGCCCTTTTCCTGTTTGGTTATATAAAAGGGAGATTCACGGGGTTGAAGCCATTAAGAGGTGGTTTACAAACAGTTCTTGTGGGAGGGTTAGCAGCAGGAGTTGCATACTTGCTTGCCAGACTGATTTGATAAAGGATATGACGAATGTCCCGTGACATCGTAATCACTCACAGATTAATAAATTATTTCACAGAACAACAACGGTCAGATATTTTCCTGGAGTTTATTCAATATTTGGTGGATCTGCAAAACATTGGTAAGCTCGGCAGAGGAGGTATGAATGGCACAATCAGCTGTAAATATTAAACGTATCGCCATCTCCACCGGAGGAGGTGATGCTCCTGGCTTGAATGCGGTCATCCGGGCAGCAGTTTTGTCAGCCATCAACCGGGACTGGGAAGTTTATGGTATTCGCGATGGCTATAACGGGTTGATGATGCCTGAGCAGTACATCGAAGGCGGATTGATCCGTCTCACGCGGGATCGGGTGCGTGGGATCACGCATCTTGGGGGAACGATCATCGGTACCACCAACAAGGGCAATCCGCTGAAGTACCCGATCAAGGGACCGGACGATACGATGATCGAAATCGACCGGTCGGATGAGTTGATCCGTGCTTTCAGGCTGCACCAGATCGATGCGCTCATCTCGGTTGGCGGGGATGGATCCATGGCGATCGCGAACGAGCTGGCAAAGAAAGGGCTGTGGGTGGTTGGGGTACCCAAGACGATTGACAATGACCTGGAAAAAACAGTGATCACATTTGGTTTTGACACGGCATGTTCTTTCACAGTGGAATGCCTGGACCGGTTGCATACCACGGCTGCTTCACACAACCGCATCATCGTGATGGAAGTCATGGGGCGCTATGCCGGCTGGATTGCACTGGAAAGTGGGCTGGCTGGATCGGCGGATGTGATCTTGATCCCGGAAATTCCGTATGACCTGGATAAAGTCGCCCAGAAGATTCGTGACCGCGAAGAACGAGGAAGCCTGTTTTCAATCGTGGAGGTAGCGGAGGGGGCAAAACCGAAGGGCGGGAGCGTTTCGGTGATCAGCCGAGAATCAGGACGGCCTGAACGACTGGGTGGATGCGGCGAAAAAGTTGCTGAGGAACTGGAGAAATTAACTGGAAAAGAAACTCGCCTGGTAGTGTTGGGACACCTGCTGCGGGGTGGCTCACCGACCGGGTTTGATCGTTTGATCGCTCAGAGGTTTGGTGCGGCAGCAGTGCGTGCAATTGCAGAAGGTCAAAAGGGGATCATGGTGGCGCTTGACCCACCGACAGTTAAATACGTCCCACTGGAAGCTGCCACCAAACGCATGAAAACTGTGCCATTAAATTCAGATATCATGCAGACAGCACGCGACATGGGCATCTGTTTTGGGGATTAATCAGACTTACCTAAGATCAAACCAGGTTTTCGAGCTGTTCAACCGTTAATTGTTTCATTGTTTCCACCACGATATCCGCCCCGGTGAGTGCCTCGGGCGGATTTGTGGTTGTCACGGCGATGCAATGCATATTGGCGCGACGGGCAGCCTCCACTCCGGGGATGGAATCCTCGATGACAAGGCAATTTTGAGGGGACTCAGCCAGCTGCCTGGCAGCCAGAAGGAAAACTGCCGGGTCGGGTTTGCCTGGCAAGCTGCCTGGAGTGACGAGGGCAGCAAAGTACTTGCGGATATCCAGTTCGTCCACCAGGGCTTCCACATTTTCGGGCGGAGCAGAGGAGGCGACAGCCTGCTTACAACCCCATGATTGGAAGCGCTTCAACCAATCCAGCACCCCAGGCAATGGCAGGAGATGACCTGGAAGAGCTTGCCTGAACGCCAGCTCTTTCTGAGCTGCAATCCGTTCAATCCAATGGGGTTCCAAAGGTCTGCCTACCAGGTAGGGAAGCAAATCGTGGTTCTTTAAGCCGAAGATATAGTGAAACTTTTGCCGGTCGAAGGGTATACCCTGTTCAGTAAGCACCCGGTCCCAGGTGGCGAAGTGCAACGGGCTGGTATCTGCCAGCACACCATCCATGTCCCACAATATGGCTTTCTGAAATGGCATGGGCACGATTCTACCACCAGGAGGCGAAGAAGGGTTTTTGGGAATCGGGTCGATTGATCAGATAGGATTGGTTCCTCGAATTGAATGACAAAATCCTGAGGAAATCTATGCCGAGTATTGCCAACCACTGATACGCTATTCTTGGAGGAAAGGAGATCAGGAATGTTACCCTTGATGAATGCAAAGGACTTTGAGCTCTTCTGGGAACAACCAAATGGTTGGCAGCGAAGCTTTGTCCTTAGCTCAGGAGAGGCAATTTATGCAAAACTTGATTTCAACTCAGCATTCAGCACATTAGCTGACGCAATAACGGAGGGAGAACACTGGACATTCAAGAGAATAGGGTGTTTCTCCACATGGGTATCCGTGCGGTGGGCGGGTTCCAAGGTTGATCTTGCGACCTACCATCCAAATTGGACTGGATCTCAAGGGCAGATCCAATTTTCTTCCGATAAGTTATATACCTGGAGAATATCAAATTTTTGGGGAACCAGGTATTCGATTAACAGGGAGGATGGGCTTGAATTAATTGCCTATCAATCTGGGTCGAGGACTTGGAAATTCACCAATCTATTCAAGCAACAGGCACAAGTAATCTCTCGCCCTGAAGCTTGGCAGATCAAAGAGTTACCCATCCTAATGCTGCTAGGTTGGTATCTGGTGATTTTACGGCAAGAAGATTCGGCTGCTGCAGCCGTTGTGATTACATAGATTGGCGTTTTAATTTAGATTCCAAGTTAAAAAAATCAAATCTAATATACAGGTGACTTTGCATTTTTCAGGATGGTTGTCATGCTGGACTGGTGATACTCTGCCTTGAATGTCTAATTCCATTGACCTATAATATATTCAATATATTGAATATATTTTTGTGCATATTTAAGTGCGTGTTGTTTTGGATCCTTCCCATGACAAACTTTAACCCACCTGCCAATATTTTTAAAGCTTTAATGCACCCCGCCCGGCTTTCGATCCTGGAAATCCTGCAAAACGGTGAGCAATGTGTCTGTCACCTGGAGGCTGTGTTAGGCTGCCGACAGGCTTATATCTCACAGCATTTAATGGTGCTACGCGAAGCTGGTTTGGTTGACGATCGGCGTGATGGGGCAAGGATTTTCTATCGGGTGATCAGGCCTGAAGTGTTTGAGCTGGTAGAGCATGCAAACAAGTTGAGCGGGGTACAACCAATCCACTGGAATAGGACAAAAGTCATCGACTGCCCCTGCCCGAAGTGTAATCCACCCGCGAATGGTGATGGATCAAAAGACGAGACCATTGGAGAGGGGTGAAGAAACTATGACTGAAACCCTTGATTATACAATTGACAAATTTACATTTCGGACTGCAACCGACCGCTTCTACACCGATGAAGGTTTGTGGGCAAAACCAGAAAATAATCTGGTTCGCATCGGAATTTCTGATTTCCTGCAGCAGCGCAGTGGTGATGTGGCTTTTGTGGAGCTCAAACCAGAAGGGACGGAGGTTGCTTTCGGTGAAGAACTTGTAGTGATCGAGACGATTAAGGTGAATATCAGCCTGACATCACCTGTATCCGGTAGAGTTATTAAGGTCAACCCAGCCATGGAAATTGCTCCAGAAGCCATCAACCAGGATCCCTATGAGACTGGCTGGTTGGTAGTGATCGATGCATCAGAGTTACAAACTGATCTCGCACACCTATTGAACCCCCAGGCTTATTTCACTAAAACCAAGCAAGAAAGCGAACGAGAGGTTAATAAGGACCAATGAACCGCAAACCAAATACCTACGTGGTGCTAGTTCCTTGCAGTGGGATCGGAAAAACCTATGGCACCGTCAGCCGAGAAGCTGCTTATGAGGTCACCGAAGAATTGCGACCTGAAGATACCCGGCTGGTAGCCCTCTCAAAACTGGTTCTGGGAGATGAAGCGGCACGCATTGTGGTGGCGGGTCATCCAACGATCACAATCGATGGCTGCAAATTAGCATGTGCTTCCAAAATGGTGCAGGAAAGTGGGGGAATAATTGCCCAGGATTATGCGGTGTTGGAGGTGTACCGACGGTACAAACAATTTAAACCCCAGGGGATTGCTGAGTTAAATCATGGCGGAGAGCAACTTGCACGGGCACTGGCTGATGAGATTGTTCAGTTGGTTGATGAGCTGAACACTTCCTGCGAAGGAGATGAGAATGGTTGACCTGCCCAAGAAAAAAGTGGGTATTGTGGCATGTTCTGGTGAAGAACTGCCAGAGGGCACGGTCACACGTTTGGCAGCCTTGCGTGTGCTGGAGCAATTGCGCCCAAACGATACAGTGACCATCTGCCTGCCACTCTTTTTAGCTGGAGGTGAGGGCGACCGTGCTTTTGCCAAGCTCTACCCGACCATCTCGGTGGATGGGTGTGAGCTACGTTGTGCAGAAAGGGCGACCGAGAAATTCTCCAATAAACCAGCGGCCAGTATCATGGTGCGAGATTTGATCGAGGAAAATAAGCTCGATCAACCGCAAGGGAAACGCCGCTTGAACAGTGCCGGTCTTCAGGCAGTTGAGGTCACGGCGAAGAGGATTGCAAACACAGTCGATGAGCTGTTGGGAAAACAATGGAACCGGCAGCTGGGTGAGCTCATCCAGCTTGAGACGATCGATGAACTAGAACCGGAAGCATCCTCAGAACCGGTGATTGCCACCTGCGCATGTGGGTCAGGGATACCCATCCAAACCGTAATCATCGCAGGGAAAGAAGTAACACTCATCGGTTTGCCCCTGATCTTCCAGCAGTTCAGTGAAGCTGGAAAATCTCCAAGTGAAGCAAATGTAAATGAGTTGATGGATACCATCAAAATATATAATCCTATACCTGCCGATGAAGAAACAGCCTATAGGGAAGGCATACGAAAAGCATACACGAATTATTGGTTCAAGGATAAAGACAGATGAGCCAGACTGCCACCTATCATACGATCGTTACATGGAAGGGAGAACACCTAGGCCGAATCGTCATGGGCAACGGACCTGAGATGGATTTTTCAGCGCCACCGGATGCCAAGGGGTTACCTGGCGTACTGACCCCAGAAGACGCTTTCGTAGCTGCGGTGAATACGTGCATCATGATGATGTTCCTGTGGTCATGCGAACGGTTGAAGGTGAAGCTGCTTTCGTATGAATGCCTGGCTGAAGGCACCAAGCTGATCGAGCTGGATAGGACTGAAATATTCACCCAAATCCGGCTTTTTCCTGATATCTGGGTAAAGGCTGGCGAAGAGGCAGTAACCAGCATCGAAACTCGAATTCAGAGGGCGTTGAAATCAGCTCAAAAGTACAGCCTGGTGGCAAATTCGATCAAATCAGAGGTGATTATCGAACCGCGAATTGAGATCATTAAGTGAACCAGCCTGGAATTTACAAGAGTTGTTCGCCAGGAAATTGATTTTTATCAATATTATTTTGCATGGAGGTTTAATATGCTCACGGTTAAGATCTTAGGATCAGGTTGCGAAAATTGTAATAAGGTGGAAGGGATCGCTCGCAAAGTGGTCAGCATGATGGGCATGCAAGCAGAGGTGATCAAGATCACGGACTGGGCGGAGATCCGGAAGTATCCCATCCTGGGAACCCCGGGACTGGTGGTTAATGAAAAGGTAGTTTGTGCCGGGCGTATCCCTACAGAAGCTGAAGTAACCACCTGGTTGGTGAACGCTGAAATGGAGACTGCATAATATGGCTACCCCTAGTGCTGTTCCTGTTGAACAAGGAGGAGGTGTTGTTCGCCAGCTTTCCTTTCTTGACCGCTACCTGACCCTATGGATCTTTTTGGCGATGGTAGTGGGCGTTGGGCTGGGGTATTTATTCCCTGAGGCGGTTAAAACATTCAACCTGCGAGTTTCGGTCGGGACGACTAACATCCCGATTGCCATCGGCCTGATCCTGATGATGTACCCGCCACTGGCAAAGGTGCATTACGACGAACTGGGTGACGTATTCAAGAACTGGAAAGTCTTAGGCCTATCGCTGCTGCAAAACTGGGTGATCGGTCCCATCCTGATGTTCGTTTTGGCGATCGTCTTCCTGCGCGGTTACCCTGCATATATGGTAGGGTTGATCATGATTGGCCTGGCTCGCTGTATCGCCATGGTGATTGTGTGGAACGAGCTGGCCAAGGGAGACACAGAATACGCGGCCGGTCTGGTGGCTTTCAACAGCATTTTTCAGGTCTTATTCTACAGCGTTTACGCTTACGTGTTCATCACGATCCTACCCACCTGGTTTGGCTTGCAGGGCAGCATTGTGGCCATCACAATTGGTCAGATTGCCAAAAGTGTGTTTGTCTACCTGGGTATTCCCTTCATCGCCGGTTTTATCACCAATTTCGTATTGACCCGTACCATGGGCAAGGATTGGTTTTATAAAAAGTTCATCCCCAAGATCAGCCCACTCACCCTGATTGCCTTGCTCTTTACCATCGTGGTCATGTTCAGCCTGAAAGGTAATCTGATCGTCACCATCCCGCTGGACGTGGTGCGCATCGCCATCCCGCTGCTAATCTACTTCGTGGTCATGTTCCTGGTGAGTTTCGTTATGGGCAAACTGGTGGGAGCGGATTACAAGCAGACAACTACACTATCGTTCACGGCTGCCAGCAATAACTTCGAGCTGGCGATTGCCGTAGCGGTGGCCGTCTTTGGAATCAATTCAGGCGAAGCCTTTACTGCGGTGATTGGCCCGCTGGTGGAGGTGCCAGCGATGATTGGCCTGGTGAATGTGGCTTTCTGGTTGAAGAAAAGATTATTCATGGGATGATTCAAGTAAAGATCCTCAGCTACCGTTCTCCCCAACGCTATGTGGTGAGACGGGTGATTTTAGCAGCGCAAGCGGAATTATAGAAGGAATCACCAGGATTGAGAATTGAGATCATAGAGTTGAAAGACTGGGTACATATTGAACAATATACACCAGTGCTATCTGCACTGAGCCTGGTGGTGAATGAAAAATTGGTGTGTGTAGGTAGAGTTCCATCAAGGCAAGATGTTATTGGTTGGTTAAAAAGTGCCATTAATGAATAAAAGGATGTGAGCGTGCGTTTACCGAGTTTGGGGAGGGAGCTAATATGAAAAAAGGCATAAACCTCGTGTTGGAAGATGAGCAAATCGTGGAATTAATCCGTATACTCATTGATAACGATGCGGATGATGCATTGACTTTTCTGAAGGTACACTTCAAAGGTAAAGCGCGTGAATTGCTTGAAGGGGGTTGAAAGGTGATGATTGAAGTGCCCGGTGCGGGTATCACCCAAGTGACCAGCAACATATTCAAACCATGAGATGATTATGTTCCTTACCTCGATCATCCTGACCAAAATCCTGCCTTGTCTGGCAGAGCCGGGCAAGATCATTGTGATCGGTGAGCCATCACACAAGCTGGATGACGTACTCCCATATCTGGCTACATTACCCAATGTGATCGCGTATAATCCGGAAACCTGCACACTGACGCTACGCCGCCAGCCAGGTTTCATCTCGCTTTATACAGATAAAGCTTACATAACCAAAGTGAAAGACACTGAAGAAGGGCTGGAATTGTTCCAAGCGCTGGTGGATGCGATCAACGAGACCTGGGAACATCGGGCAGAGCTGGTGGCAATGACCGCTCGCAAACATTCCCCACGCCCATTGGATATATGGACATTACTGCCACAAACAAACTGTAAAAAATGCGGCGAGGCAACCTGCATGGCATTTGCGTGCAAATTGCTATTGCAAGAACGGGAGCTGGAGGAATGCACACCGCTTCAAGCAGATGATGCCTTTACCGAACGGCGGGCAACCCTGGAAGCAATGTTGACGTAAGATTTCACTGGTCAGGGATCAATCCATGCTATGATTAATTCTAGATAGGGAGGGGAAAATCTTATCTCACGGAGGTGCGCTCATGTGGTACAACACGATCACGGTTTGGCTGCTACACTCACCCCTGCATGGCATGTTTAGTGGGAAAACGATGGTGGTAGAGTATACGGGGCGGAAAAGTGGCAAGACTTATCATTTACCAGTCGATTATTTTCGGGTGGGTGAAATTCTCCTGACCGTCAGCTTCAAGCGCCGCACGTGGTGGCGCAACCTGCGAGGTGGAGCATCAGTGACCATCTACCTGCAGGGAAAGAACGTCAACGGGTATGCGGAGGTAATCGAGGATGAGGTGGGGGTGACGGATGGGTTAAAGGCTATTATCGGGGGGAACCAACAAGCAGCCCGTATGTTCGGGGTGAAACTAGATGCGGAGGGTCAGCTTAAACCTGAAAGCCTGCGACAATCGCCACAAGAGCGGGTGATCGTGCGCACATCTTTGAAATGAAAGCTTCTCCTCGGTTTCCTCTTTTTTTTTTGGCGGGTGATCGGTCTATTGAACCGGCGGCTGGTTTCGAGCTATGGACCTAAGAGCAAGGCTTCTAAGCAAGTATTGGTTTTAACTACCTTGGGTCGGAAATCGGGTCAGCTACGTTCAACCCCCCTACAATTTGAGGAAGTGAAGGGGATATATTATGTCGCTTCAGCGCGGGGAACGAAAGCAGACTGGTACCGTAATCTACTAGCAAACCCTTTGGTGGGAGTGCGGGTGAAGGAGCAGCATTTCAACACCTGCGCAGAGCCCATAACTCAACAGGAAAAGATTGCCGATTTCCTTGAACTGCGCTTGAAAATGCGTCCACGGTTTATGGGCATCATGCTGCGCCTAGAAGGACTGCCTGCCAAACACTCTCGCACAGACCTGGAGAAGTTTGCAGAGCGTCTGGCAATTGTAGCGCTTCCTTTAGACGGTAGTTTAGATATCAAATAGCCAAAATATGAGCCAGCGAACGCGGTTTGTTTGCTACCAACCGAAAACCATCCTCAATAAGGGCAAGCGAGCAGATCATTGGTTCTGGACGCGTTACAGTGCATATCCGTACCTGGGATGCCAGCACGGCTGTGTGTTTTGTTATTGCAGAGAGCGAAAATATATTCCCCACAAGCCGCAAGACGTGGATACTGTTTATGATCCACAAGCAGATGAGTTTTCCCACTTGATCAAGATCAAAGAGAATGCGGCCCAACTCTTGCGTAAGGAGCTTGTGCGTGCGCCTGTAGATATGGTCTTTACGGGCGATTACCAGCCTGCGGAGCGTAAATTTAAAATCTCGCGCCAAATGCTGGAGGTGTGTTTGGAGCTTGGATTTCCAGTCTTCGTACTTACTCGTTCGCCACTCGTATTGCGGGATTTGGATCTGTTCAAAGCCATTAACCAGCGTGCAAGAGCTGTGGTGGCGTTCAGCATCATTTCCACCCCCGATTCGCCTGAATATATGCGCACATCCAAAATGGAAGGCTTGGCACCAACAGCCGAGAAACGGTTTATGGCAATGGAACAGATCGCCAAGGCGGGAATCCTCACTGGAACTGTCGCCATGCCCTTACTGCCTGGCTTATGCGATGATGACCGAAACCTGAAAGCTTTGGCACAATGGACTGCCAGACACGGAGGAAAGTTTATCCTGGCCGGGGGACTAACCCTGGCGGACCAGCAGAAGGGCTTCTTCATGCGCGTTCTACGCCAGAACCATCCAGACTTGCTTTCGCTCTACACGAACTTGTATCCAGCAGGGAGCTACTCACAGGCACAACCCTGGCGACAGGTAGGCTTACGCTTACGGGAATATTGCCAGCAGGAGGGTATCTCCGATCGTATGCCGCGACCAGTGATCCCCGGTGAGAAGCGGGGTTTAAATAAACGCATTGTGGAACAGCTGGCGGGCAAGCTGCACACACTAGAGTTGGAAAATTCAAACCCTAGCCGCATATGGGCATACCGAAGAGCGGCCTGGGCCGTGGAAGATCTGGAGCAGGATATTGGATTGATCTACCGCACCATAGGCATAAAAGGGTTGGAGAGCATTCCGAACGTCAGCTCTCAAATCGCGAAGGAAATTGAAGCACTTCTCAGTTATACATGAACAAATAGCTGGATTAATGAATCTGATACAGCTCGACCAACACCCCATTGGTACTCTTGGGGTGGATGAACGCATAATTTTTGCCGTCTTCACCCACTCTAGGTTGCTCGTTAATCAACTGAACCCCATGGGCTTTAAGTTGCACCAACAATCCCTGCAGGTCATCAACTTCGAGGCACAGGTGGTGCATACCAGGACCATGTTTTTCGATGAAGCGGTTTAAACCTGAATCACTGGCGGTTGGTTGGACAAGCTCAATCTCACTCTCACCCAGAGGCAGGAATGCGACGCGGGCTGCCTCATGTGGGATATCGGTGACATGCGAAGGTGCAATTCCGAGGATATCGTGCCAGAACTTCAATGATGCATCAATATCTTCTACCAGCACCGCGATGTGATTAATCCGTTTGATCTCAGGCATAACAACCTCTCAGGCATAATTGGCAAACCTCACACCCAGGCAGGGGGGTGATATTCTCCGAATACTCTGCGGAGAACTGAACAGATTTCGCCAAGGGTGATATCGCTCTCCACACAATCAACAAATATAGGCATCAGATTCTCATTAACCCTGGCGGCATTTTCAAGCTGACTGAGGAGCTGGCTCGCTTTACTGGAATCACGCTGATTTCTCAGCCTGTGGAGGCGAGACCGCTGGGCTTCCTCGAGGGCGGGATCAACTTTCAAACGCTCCAGAGTGATTTTTTCATCACTTTGGAAAGCATTGACGCCCACCACCAGCTGTTCTCCTCTTTCGATTGCCTGTTGTGTATGATAGGCAGCATCCTGGATCTCCCCCTGAATATATCCCAACTCGATGGCTTTGAGTGCCCCACCCATTTCATCGATATTTTGGATGTACTCCATCGCACGGCGTTCGATTTCATCTGTCAGGTACTCAATCAGGTAGGAGCATGCCAGGGGGTCGATGGTATCTGCCACGCCGGATTCATGGGCAATGATCTGCTGAGTGCGAAGCGCAACCCTGACGGATTTTTCCGTAGGCAGCCACAAGGCTTCGTCCATGCTATTGGTGTGTAGAGATTGCGTCCCACCAAGCACAGCAGCCAACGCCTGTAGCGAAACCCGCACAACATTATTCTCAGGCTGTTGGGCGGTGAGTGTGGAGCCACCAGTCTGAGTGTGAAAGCGAAGCATCAGAGAGCTATCCTGCCTGGCAGCAAAGCGCTCGCGCATCAGTCGAGCCCATAAACGACGGGCAGCCCTATATTTTGATACCTCTTCCAAAAAATTGTTGTGAGCGTTGAAAAAGAACGAAAGCTGCCCAGCAAATTCATCCACATCCAAACCGACCTGGATGGCGGCTTGCACGTAGGCAATTGCATTGGCTAAGGTGAAAGCCACTTCCTGGACAGCGGTAGACCCAGCCTCACGGATATGATAGCCGGAAATGCTAATGGTGTTCCAATGGGGGAGCTCCTGCTGGCAATAACGGAATACATCCGTGACCAGGCGCATAGATTGAGCGGGAGGAAAAATATACGTTCCGCGAGCGATATATTCCTTCAAGATGTCATTCTGAATCGTTCCACGCAGCGATTTTGTTTCCACTCCCTGGCGCCTGGCAACGGCGATATACATCGCCAGCACGATGGCTGCCGGGGCATTGATGGTCATACTGGTAGAGACTTTATCGAGGGGGATCTGATGGAATAACGTTTCCATATCATCGAGTGAGGAGATCGATACTCCCACCTTGCCCACTTCACCTTGAGCCATAGCGTCATCGGCATCGTAACCGATCTGCGTGGGCAGGTCGAAAGCCACCGAGAGACCGGTCTGGCCTTGTTCCAGCAGGTAGCGATAACGGCGGTTGGACTCTTCTGACGTTGCATAACCGGCATATTGGCGCATGGTCCAGAAGCGCCCACGGTACATGGTGGGTTGAACGCCGCGAGTGAACGGATATTCACCCGGAAAACCGAGCTGATCCATGAAATCTGGATCCGAGACAATGGGAGTCAGTACCGGTGGTAACGGGATACCGGAGGGGGTTTGAAACTCAGGCTTGCGTTCATGTAAATGTCGATCATGCGAACGGAGAATTTGTTCTTCCCAACGTTTTCTTTCATCTTCCAAAGTCATAATGGCCTACCTCTACTGGAGCCAATTCAATATCACTATTACCCAACAGGAGTATACCTTATGTTGCTTTATTCTGGATTCCGGCAACATTTCATTACCAGTTCATGGATGTGGTAAACTCGCAACATGAAAATATTGACGGTTGACATTGGCACGGGCACCCAGGATATCTATTTATACAATTCCAATCTTGATATGGAGAATAATTTCAAGCTGGTGGTGCCTTCACCCACCATGATCATCCACCGGCAGATCAAGCGGGCAACCGAACATGGAGATCCAATCCTACTGACCGGAGTGACAATGGGAGGAGGACCCAGCACATGGGCGACCGAAGTGCATATACAGGCAGGGTTGGCGGTATATGCCACACCTGATGCTGCCCGGACTTTCAATGACGACCTTGAGGCGGTGAAAGAAATGGGGATTGAGGTGGTGAGTGAGGATGAAGCAAGGCTCTTCCCCGATTCCATCAGGCGCTTGAGGCTGCGCGATTTTGACTTCCAATCGATTGCCAGTGCATTCCAAACCTTTGGCGTAACACTGGATCACCTAGCAGCGGTTGCAGTGGGGGTGTTCGACCATGGAAATGCCCCGGCGAACGTATCCGACCGGCAATTCCGCTTTGATTATCTGGATGCGCGCATCCGTAAACTGAACCGTCTCAGTGCGTTTGCCTACCGGGGTGAGGATGTTCCAGCCATCATGACGCGCCTACAATCTGTGGTGGATTCAGCTGAGGATATCGACTTTCCATTTGTCATGATGGATACAGCTCCAGCGGCAGTCTTGGGGGCAACCCTTGACCCAAAAGTTGCTGCCAGGGAACGAGTGATCATTGCCAATGTGGGGAACTTCCACACCCTGGCTTTCCGGACTTGGCAAAAAGGAATCGAAGGCTTGTTCGAGCATCATACCGGGTTGGTGGATGTGCATAAATTAGAAGCCTTACTACTAGCGCTGGCAGAAGGGAAGATACGCCGAGAAGATGTGTTCAATGACCAGGGGCATGGTGCCTTGATGTATGACACAACCCCATTACCATTGGGTAAGGGCGAGTATGACATCGTCATCACCGGACCGCGAAGAAACATATTCCAAACCGGTGGTTCTTCCAATCAATCCCCATCACTGCGTCCATATTACCCGGCCCCATTTGGGGATATGATGATCACTGGCTGCTTTGGGATATTGGCCGCGGTAGCAGATGTGTTACCGGAGCTGGCAGAACCAATCCACAACTCACTGCAGGTGGGCAACATGATTGGTACAGCTCCGTGGGATGTGGAGTAAATTCGGAACTAACGGGGGATCAAGTGTACTGCGGTGGCTTTGAAAGTGGCGGTCACTGGCTGACCTTCCATGAGTTTCATCTCATTGGCTGACCCACGTGTGATCAGAGCGACAACGGGTAACCCACAATCGACTACCACACGGACAAGCGGCCCGCTGGGAGTCATACGCATGATACGACCGCGTAAATGGTTGCGCGCACTGGTAACACTCGTCCCATCTGAGGTGGATAAAGTTATATCCTCCGGGCGCAAGCAAAATAACACTTGCGTTCCGATAGGGTGATCTCCCACTGCCTCCAGGTTCAAGCCGTTGGCTGCGACAATAATTTGTCCATTTTGGGAGATGGCGACTTTACCGGCAATCACCGTCTCAACACCAACGAAGGCAGCCACTTCACCGTCACTTGGGGCAGTGAACACATCCTGCGGGCGGCCAACCTGGCGTAACACGCCTCCGAGCAAGACTGCCACCCGGTCTCCGAGCAGCAAGGCTTCGTCGAGGTCGTGCGTAATGAAGATGGTGGTGATGCTGGTTTGAGCCAATAGTGCGTGCAGGTCTTGAAGCAAGCGTGACCTGGTGGGGGCATCCAAAGCGGAAAACGGTTCGTCGAGCAAGAGCAGCTCAGGCTGCAAAGCAAAGGCGCGTGCCAGGCTGGCGCGTTGAGCCTCACCACCAGACAGGCGATGAGCCGGGCGGTTGTGTAAATGACTAATGTCAAGACGCTCCAACCATTCGTTGGTGCGGTTTTTAATCTCATTTCGTGGCAACCCTCTGAACTTGAGACCCGCAGCGACATTATCAAAAACTGACTGGTGCATCAATAATGGTTCCTGGAGCACGAGAGCAATCCGGCGGCGATAAGTCAATTCGTTTTCATGCTCCATCGGTGAGCCGCGAAAAGAAATCTGACCACTGCTGGGAAGGAGTAAACGCGCCAGCACCAATAGTAGTGTGCTCTTTCCAGCTCCATTGGGACCGATGACAGCCAGAACTTCACCTTGTTGGATGTCGAGCGAGCTGACCTGTAATACATTCTGCTCGCCACGCTTGACCACCAGGTCTTTCACGTTGAGAATCGTTTCAGCCATAACTATTAACGAGCCCCACGTTGCTGGATCAGAGTCAACCCCAGATTGACCATATATGCCAAAATGAGCAGGAGGATGCTTAGTGCAATGGCGTTTTGGAATTCGCCCTTGCCGGTCTCGAGGACGATGGCAGTGGTCAACACGCGGGTCTGGTGACGGATGTTACCACCCACCATCATCGAAGCGCCAACCTCGGAGATCACGCTGCCAAAACCAGCCATCAAGGCAGCCAGTAGAGGCAAGCGAGCTTCACGCCACAGGGAGGTCACCATTTGGATGGGTGAGGCACCCAACCCCAAAAGCTGCAATCGAAGACGCGGATCGAGCTGTTGCAATGCAGAAGCTGTCAGACCTGTAACAACCGGGGCGGCGATGATCGTCTGCGCAATAATAATGGCGATCGGAGTATAAATCAGGTGCAGGTTGCCGAGAGGACCACTGCGCCAGAGAGTCATGGCGACGAACAAACCCACCACAACCGGGGGTAGTGCCATACCGGTGTTGATCAGACTGAGGATGAACTTACGCCCACGTAATTGGCTTAATGCAAGCCAGGTTCCTAGGGGTAAACCGATGAAAAGGCTAATCCCGGTGGCAAGCAGGGATACTTTGAGTGAAAGTAAGGTGATTTCGAATATATCAGTGGTCATGCGGGGTATTTTATCATGCTGATTTTAAAAATGACTGCGGGCGTTTGCGCCCGCAGTCAGATATAGAGGAGTAACTATTTTCCGAGAGTGGATTCGTCCTTCCCCGCATCGGGAGTGAAAAGTGCCTGACCATATTTTTCAACGCCAAAACTGCCGATCAACGTCTGAGTGGCAGGTGAGACCACATAATCTGCAAAGGCAATTGCTCCGGTATTGTTCACCGTGGGGCAATTGGCTGGATTAACCACGATTACATGATAAATATTCAATAGAGAGGCGTCACCCTCGACAAGTATTTCAAGCTGGAGAGTAGACTGGTTTGCCAGAAAGGTGGCCCGATCGGATAATGTATAGGCTGCCTTCTCAGACGCGATTTTTAAGGTCGCTCCCATTCCCTGTCCTGATTCGATATACCAAAGCCCTGCTGGGGTGATATTAGCGCTTTTCCAAATGGCCAGCTCTTTCGTATTGGTACCTGATGCATCTCCCCTGGTGATGAATGGAGACTTAGCATCAGCAATTTTCGTGAGAGCATCTACCGATGAAGCCAATCCCTTGATCCCTGCTGGATCTGCTGACGTACCAACGATGACGAAATCATTGTGCATCACCAGACGGCGGTCAGAGCCGTAATTGTTGGTCATGAAATCTTTTTCAGCAGAGGGTGAGTGCACGAGCAGGACATCAGCATTGCATTGCTGACCCATTTTCATAGCTTCACCAGAACCAACAGCCACGGTTTGAACGGTATAACCTGCACGCTGCTCGAAATCGGGGATGAGTACGTCCAATAAGCCCGAATCCTGAGTGGAGGTGGTCGTTGCTAAGATCAGGTTTGGGTTAGCTGGTTTTGGTGGCTGGGTGGGCGCTTGGGTTGGGGCTTGTGTTGCGACGGGTGTCGCAGTGGTACATGCCACCAGGACAAAAGATAGGGCCAATATCACTGAAAAAATCGCGTTGAGCTGCTTGGATGCTTTCATATTCTTCTCCTCTACCAGGATTAATCTACCCCGACCATTACATTGGAGGCTTTGATGATGGCATAAGCCTCTTTTCCTTCGGTCAGGCCGAGATTTTCGACCGAACTGTTGGTGATGATCGAAACCAGGCGGGTGCCCCCTGGAAGCTCGATGGTGACTTCAGCATTGACCGCGCCACGTACCAACTTGACTA
>JBAPSY010000176.1:0-2753 GCA_049281855.1 Anaerolineales bacterium | reverse complement strand
ATCCTCTTGCTCCCAGCCCTTGCCATTGTGTCAGCGTTGGCCGTTTTGTTCGAGAGCATTAACTGGCTGAGCGGCATCGCGGGCAATCTCGTCTACTTATTCCTGGTTTATCCAGCGATTGCATTGCCATTAGGGATGAACGGGGCGGCTTTGTTGTGGCCCAGCGTATATCGCTCCTGTTCCGCTGCCTTTCCGGATTGCAGCCAGCGCTTTTTGACTGATATAAGCAATACACCGCTGGTCTACATTCCAACCTTTGTTTATGCAGGAATGCATTGGACAGCAGAAATTGTGGTGGGGCGCCTGCTCTTTATCTTCGTAGCGGTTGGCATTGTCCTCTTGGCATCCCATTTCTTTCACCGTTTTGACCCAGCCAATATCCGATCGAATTGGTTGGATAATATTCTTTTTCAGTTAAAACAAGCGGTGACTAGATTTGTGACACGGCCAGCCTCCACGGTGGAGCCAGAGCCACCCGCCCTTGCAGTTCATATGGAACCGATGCATTTGACGCCATTTTCAAACACGGTCTTTCGTTGGGGCTTACTCCAGCGATACCGTCAGTTACTGGCGGCTGAATGGAAGCTGGCATTTAGAGATGTACGCTGGTGGTGGTATCTCGGAGCGTTTGGGTTAATTGTCGGCTCGCTATTCGCCCCCCTGCAGATATCTCAGATGGGACTGCTTCCAGTAGCCTGGATCTGGCCTATGAATATATGGTCAGTCATGGGCACCCGAGAAGTACGCCGTCACACGGAGTCGCTTGTATTGAGCGGTCCACATCCTCTGCGCCGTCAGTTCGTTGCCCTATGGGGCGTAGGTGTTTTGGTTTCATTAAGTATGGCAGCAGGTGTGATTCTACGGCTCGTGCTGGCTGGTGCATGGGGTTCCTTAGCGGCTTTGAGTGTCGGCGCGGTGTTTATTCCCACCCTGGCGCTGGCGATGGGCTGCTGGAGCGGTACGAACAAACTGTTTGAAGCAGTGTACCTGTTCTTTTGGGACCTGGTCGCCATCCAGAATATCCCATATTTGGACTTTATGGGACGCTCTCCGGAAATGATAGGGATGGGTATACCCTTGATCTATGGGGTGGTTGCGGTCGTGTTATTCGGATTGGCGCTGCTTGGGCGCCGTCATCAGATGATCCAATAATTGGATCGAAAGGAGATATTCGTGTGAAGCGAGAAAAAGTTTTATGGAGGAGGGTAATGATCTTGCTGCTAGGCAGTATGGTAACCGTTCTGTTGCTCTGCGTCCTCGGGAGCGCGTTGACGCATAGAATAAGAGGTTATGTATATAGTCTGTTCTTGAAGGATGATCCGGAGTATGCCGCGCAGGTGGCTCACACCATGATCGATTATGCTCTGCCTCCCGGCTATCAGGAACAGAGCGCTATGCAGGTAAAGACTTACTATACCTTAGCCATCATTGCTTCGAACGATCGCCCCTCTGATTTGATCGCAATTCAACCTGCGTCGGACCTTATGAAGAATCCTGAATGGGGCGAAAGTTCGGAAGAGCGAGCCGCACAGGAAATTGGTGAGCTGCATTATCAATCGCATACATTCAGTGTGCAGGATGTCGTTATCCGGAACCAACCGTCCAGGCTGAGGATCCTTGAAGGACAAGATGAAGATGGTCCTGATATCCGGCAGGTGTTGAGTGCATTTTCCGGCAAAAACGGAAATGTGCTGGTCATCATCGTCGGAGACATCAAAACCTGGGATCAGGCAATGGTAGATCAATTCCTCTCGTCCATACACTGATCAGGCCTCTTTCTTTGGAGATCAATTAATGAAACCTATTCAGAAAATCTTCTTTGGTGTTTTTAGTTTCGTCGGTGTGCTGGTACTCATCTGGTTGTGGGCGCACCTGTTCACCGACACCTCGCAGTGGGCGCGCACTAATGCTTGCCTGGACTCCGATGTCAAAATCCTATTGGAGCTCGCCCGCACGAATGGCTACCGGCGGGTGCGGTTGATGGTCGCCACTCCAGATCTTCAAACTGAGGCGATTGGATTGTATACCCGCTTGGGTTTTCGCCCTCTCCCAGCCAATGAGAATAACACGAAAGAGCTTCACATGGTTTTAGCATTTTCTTGACATGCGTTGCTAGAAAGCAGAAATCTAATGAGCACACTATATTTAGTTCGTCATGCGCTTGCAGATTGGACACCGGACGAAAATCGTCCACTTTCGGCTCAAGGGAGCAAGGATGCTATACGCGTAGCTAATATATTGTCTGAGTATCCCATTAGTGCAATTTTCTCGAGCCCAGCCCGTCGTGCGTCCCAGACTATCACACCTCTTGCGAGGCAGCTGGGTCTGACGATAAATGTGGAACAAGATTTGCAAGAAAGGAAATTAGGCGACGGTGTGTTCGAAGACTTTTTCAAAGCCGTGGAAGTAACCTGGCGGAACCCAGCTTTCGTACATCCAGGAGGTGAATCGAGTATTATGGCTAAAAAACGAGGAATCGCGGTGGTACAACGCTTACTGGAGAAACACCCGGTGCAGCATATTGTACTCTCCACGCATGGGAACTTGTTGGCGTTAATTATGCAAGTATTTGATCCCTCGGTTGACTTTATTTTTTGGACGTCGTTGACAATGCCCGATGTTTACATACTCAATATCAGCCAATCTGGCAAGGGATTGATGCTAAGATTGTGGCAAGAAGCAAATGCATAATTACCGTCAATTCTTTGTATTTTCAACCTAAATAAAGTAAAAACAACCTTCAACAATAATGC
>JBAPSY010000175.1:0-2110 GCA_049281855.1 Anaerolineales bacterium | reverse complement strand
AGGAAGTCCTGGATGTTTTGGCTCAATTAGTCGAAAAGGGCAGTATTCGAGGGGTTGCAAGGGCCACTAAACACGATAAAAACACAATCTGTAGATGGCTTAAAAAAGCGGCCGAGCATTGTAGAGCGGTTAATAAATATTTGTAACTATTCAGCCCTACCCACTTAATCATTAAGAATTCAGACCGCAATCAAAGTTTCTCCCGGAATGAATGGATGCCCTTCAAAGGCACCTTGAATGGCATCGATTACGGAAATGGAGTTCTTTTTGACCGTAGAGATATACCCTCTAATGCGGCAAAAAATTCTCGCTCCCTCCCAGCTTCTAAAGGTGCCTGAGATTTTCTGCTGCACTTTCATCATTCTTATATCCCTCTCCGCCAGATTATTGTCAAATGGAACCTCAAAGTCATACATGAAGGCCAAAGCTAATCTCCGATACTTGTCCAATCTTTCCAACAGATTTTGAGCCTTCGTCTTTTTCTTTTTTCCACGTTTCTTGATAAGCCCCTGTGAATTGGAGACGATTGGCGGAGGATTTTCGAGCTTAGCCCTTTCGATTATGTGATCGTACCTTTCTTCGAAATCATTTATCTCGGCGAGATCCAATTTGCAGTAGATTGGTTTTCTGCGATCTACTGTTGTCTTAATGCCAATCAGCTGATCTATCAAATCTCTGGCCCAATTCTGTTTATCTTCTTCATGAACGAAGAGTAGATCTCTAATATGGTGTGCATTGCAGAGTGCGTGCTTGCATTTGAATTTGAAATAAGAGCTCCAGCCATCATGCATTGCGGTTCCGCTGTAGACCGGCAGTATTCCCATATCCTCGTTGGCCTTAGATCCGCGACTGGAATGCGGGGCATAATAAGTCAGATTCTCGGTTGAAACCACATGGCACCATTTTCTCTTTCCTTCGATACGCATGCCGGTTTCATCAAGGCAAATAACAGGCGATGCAATTAACTGTTGTTTGATGGCTTCTTCGACGGTTTCCAAGATGTCATAACAGGCACGATTTATGTCAATCAGAGTACTCTGGCTTAATCGATGGCCGAAGAGATCGACGAAAGCCTCACTCAATCTATCAAAGGGCACGAGCTGATATTGATTCAGATAGGTGGCAACAGATTTTAAACGAGTTCCATATTGAACAGGATGTGCAACTTCCTTAGGAAAAGTAGCTTTGTTGAGGCAGTGGCAATTGGGGCAAATCTTTCTCTCCGCCTGATGTTCGAATACTTCCACTTTGATCAGCGGCAAGTCGAATACCTGACGCCGTTCATGACTTACGGCTTTTGCATCGCACAGAGACCGACTGCATGTTTCGCATTTGGTGACCGGATGAACGATTACATGGTCCGGTTTATCCGTCATTTCGAGAGTGTGCCCCTTATGCCCTTTCTGACCGCCTACAGGTTTACCACTCAGCTTGCGCTGGCCTTTTATCTTTTGAAAGGTATCTGTTGAGGGAGGTTTGCTGCTATTGCGGCTGTTTTTGTTGATTTGATCCTCCAATGATTTTACCTTCTCTTCCAGTTCAGCGATCCTTGCTGCTTGTTTTAAGAAAATGGTTTGGACGAGTGCAACAACTGCTTCAGGACCTTCTTCATAAATCGCTAAAATATTTTCGCGACTCAAAGAGATGGTAATGCCTGATTGTGATGATAGAAGGGAATTATCTGGATTGATTACCTTCGTTAGGATTTGATGAGATTTGCGCCCCTCCATTATAAGGCTTATATGATTATCATTATATTTAAATTTTTGGTTGAGTTTCCCACATTATGATCCATGAAGGTTCGGAAGAAAAAAAGGGTTTTGATTGGGTGGCTGAATAGTTACTTTTTTTCAATCGCTTGATGAGCTTGGCTCTTGAAACCGGCACAAGTTTACTCAATTGCAGTCACCGGTTCTATTGATGCGGTTATCACATGCCCGCCTATTGGTGGAATGGACCGTCCCATACGGAGCCTGAGTGCTATCCAGCCTTCGATGACCGAGATGAGCTCTTTGCGGGCCTCCTCAATGGTCTTGCCTGTAGCCCAAGCGCCCTGAAGTTCGGGTACCGAGACGAAGATAGGTTCCTCATCATCGATAGTCTTGTAAAC
>JBAPSY010000174.1:0-1589 GCA_049281855.1 Anaerolineales bacterium | reverse complement strand
GTGGGGCCTTCCCCAACGACGATGCGATTATCAAGATTCTTTACCTGGCGATCAACCGGGTGGCGAAGAAATGGACGATGCCGATCCGAGATTGGAAAGCCGCACTCAATCAGTTCGTCATCCTGTTCGGCGGCAGGGTGCCGGTGTGAATACCAGTTACACAGTTATACATTCAATAATCATAGTAATTAGATCCGTTGAGTGATCATGGCGGTGGACCCCAAAAACTGGACAGTGTGCTAAGCTCTGATTCAGACCACTCATGGAGGATCTGAGATGAGCAAGAAACGGAAGCAACACAGTGCCCAGTTCAAGGCGAAGGTCGCGCTGGCCGCATTGCAGAACGAAGAAACCACCGCTCAGCTGGCCAGTCGTTTCGACATCCACCCGACAATGATCTCCACATGGAAGCGGCAGTTGCTCGACAGTGCCGCTGATCTTTTTGACAAGAACCAAAAGTCCCGTAAGCAGGTCGAGGGGCAGCTCGACGAGCTCTACCGGCAGATTGGCCAGCTCAAGGTAGAAAACGATTTTTTAGCACGAAAGCTCGGCTCTTGAGCGGCAAGCAACGAAAAGCGATGATAGAGCCTGAACCACGTGAGCCGAGCATCTCCCGCCAATGTCAGTTGTTGGGGTTGAGCAGGTCCTCGTTCTACTATGCGCCGTGCCCGATTAGCCCCGAGGATCTGGAACTCATGCGCTTGATAGACGAACAGTACCTGAAAACACCGGTCTACGGCAGCCGCTCAATGGCGCGGCATTTTCGCCGACAGGGCCGCACGATCAACCGCAAGCGCATCCAGCGGCTGATGCGCCTGATGGGCATCGAAGCGGTCTATCCCAAACCGCACACCAGCCGTCCCCATCCGCAACACCGGATTTACCCCTATCTGCTCAGGGACCTGACCGTCGATCATGCCAATCAGGTGTGGGCGGCCGATATAACGTACGTTCCCATGGCCCGTGGGTTTATGTATCTGGTGGCGGTCATGGATTGGCACAGCCGCAAAATCCTGTCCTGGCGCGTCTCCAACACCCTGGACTCGGACTTCTGCAACCAGGCCCTGCAGGAGGCCCTGAGCCGCTACGGAAAGCCGGAGATCTTCAACACGGACCAAGGAGCACAGTTTACCAGCAACGGTTTCACCCAGATCCTAAAGGACCACGGAGTCGCCATCAGCATGGACGGCCGCGGCAGGTGCCAGGATAACATTTTCGTTGAACGGCTATGGTGGACCATCAAACACCACTACCTTTACCTGCACTCGTTCGGCTGCGGCTCCGACTTGCGCCAGGGGCTAACCGAGTGGGTACGCTATTACAACCAAGAGCGCGGACACTCCTCTCTTGACGACCGAACCCCGGATGAGGTTTACTGCGGACTGCCTCACCCGTTCGCAGAGGCTGCCTGATGCTTCATAAAGAATTTAACAATGGACTCAGAGCTTATCCCATCCATCAGGCTGTCCAAGCAATGGGGTCCACCGCCGCTAAGCAGTAAAACAAAAATTAAAATCGGAAAAAATTTATTTGAATAAATAGCCGTTCTTAATTTGAATCCGGTTTTCATGCCATTTCCTCCTTTAATG
>JBAPSY010000173.1:0-8123 GCA_049281855.1 Anaerolineales bacterium | reverse complement strand
GCACGCTCGAACGAGCCGACGGATTCGAGGGTGAGGAAAGCACCTGCCAGCCCGGCGATCCCGCCACCGATGATAACATTGGCATAACGCATCCAGGAGACGTTGATACCGACCGTGTCGGCGGCACGCGGGTGTTCACCGACGGCACGCGTACGCAGCCCCCATTTGGTGTAAAACAAGACATAGTGGACGACAAAGACCAGGATGATGGCAGAATAGGTGATGGGTGGGTTCTCAAACAGCACTGATCCAATAAGTGGGATCTTAGATAGGATAGGTATGACGATGGGGTGCAGCTTGCCTTCAGTGGTGAGACCAGTGGTATAAAAGTAACCCGTGAGACCCAACGCCAGGATATTAATGACTGTGCCACCAATGATCTGATCGATCTTCAGCGTGACGGCCATGAAACCCAGCAGGGCACCCATAATGCAACCGGTGATGATACCCGCCAGGATAGAAAACGGCAGATTGCCCGTCCATACGTTGAACAGGAAAGCAATAAAGGCGGAGAGCAGCATCTGACCTTCAATGCCAATATTGACCACCCCGGCGCGTTCGCCCATCAGGCCACACAAAGCACCCAGCACCAGGGGGGTGGAGTGACGCACGGTGGCATTCAACACGGCGCCTGTGCTGCTTGGGTCGATGAGATATCTCCACAAGATGATCGCCAATATGATCAGCCCAAGGGTCAAAAAAGCCCAATAACGGATAAAGAAGCGTTTCCAGGGGGGATAATATGTCATGGAGTTTTGCATAATGAGCTCCTCACTGCTTGCCCCAGCCGGTACTGAGCTTGACTTCTTCTCCGCCCACCTGGCGCATGCGGAGCAGCGTACGCACGATAACGTCGGCAGCGACGAAGAACAGGATCAGTGCCTGAATCACATCCGTAATTTCCTTGGCGACTCCGGAGGAGAACTGCATCTCGCTGGAGCCAGCTTTCATGGCGCCCACCAGGATAGCAGCCGGGATCGTACCGAAGGGGTGTGTCTTTCCTAGCATGGCAACGGTGATGCCGTCGAAGCCCAGCCCAGTATTGAAGCCGGGTTGGAAGCGGCCGACCACGCCCAGAGTCTCCACGGCGCCGCCCAGGCCAGCCAAAATACCACTGATGACCATGGTCAGGATCAAGGTTTGTGCCACCTTAACGCCAGCGTAGCGGGAGGCGTGTGGATTAAGGCCTACCATGCGGATCTCGAAGCCGATGGTGGTCTTATACAGCAGCCACCAGATGATGAAAGCGACCACGATGGCAATCACGAAACCCATCGGGATACCGCCGAGGCTTGGGATTTTCGCAGCACTATCCACCACCGGGGTACGTGCCACGATGTTGCCGGGTGTGGTATCCTTCCAGGGGCCATCGGCGAAATAGTCGGTGATGTTGATGGCAATGTAGTTGAGCATGATGGTGGTGATGACTTCATGCGCGCCGCGGTAAGCTTTCAGTGCGCCCGGAATGAAGGCATACAGACCTCCTGCCAACGCACCTCCAATCAAAGCCAGAGGCATGTGGATGTAGGGTGGTAAGCCGTGAATGGCGAAACCGAGAAAAGCGGCGGTAATGGCACCCAGCAAGAGCTGCCCTTGTGCGCCGATGTTGAACATGCCGGCTTTGAAGGCAAAAGCGACAGCCAAACCGCTGAAGATCAGGGGGGTGGCTTTTTCGAGGGTGCGTCCCAAAGCAGTCACTGTTCCGAAGGAACCTCGCAACAGCGCCGTATAGGCCTGGATTGGATTGGCACCAGAAACAAGCAGGATGACCGCCCCGATGAGCACTGCCAAAAGCACCGCCACCACCTGGATGATAACCGAGCGCCACAGGTTCTCATTCAGAAAGGTATTCTGGAGTGAACGCAAGAAATTGGGTCGAGAGGGGACTTTTTGCTCAGAGTCCATAGATTGTGCACTCTTTAAGTAAGCAAGTTTTTTTACCAGCAAGCTGGCGGCTTACGGGTAGATGGATATAAGAATAACTGCTTGATTTTACCCATGAATTCAGTTAGCGTAAAGTGCGTAGTGACACGAATAATTATGCAAAGTGTAATAGAATATAAATAATAAAAAATACGGCGTACTTATCAAGTACACCGTATTTCTTTGTTGGAAGCCTACAGATTACCCGCCGTAGCCGGTGGTGATGGAGCCATCTAACAGGCCGGCAGCGATCGTTTTGATCTTGTCCTTAACTGCCTGCGGGATGACACTGTCAAAATCATGGTAGGGAGCCAGACCAGCAGCACCATAGTAATTGCCAGCTGGGAAAGTACCTGCCTTTGCACCCTTGATGAGGTCAAACAGACCAGGGGTGATGAGCTTCATAGCGCTGGAGAGCAGGCAGGGGTGAGCCTCGGGGACGGTCTCCCACTGGTCACTATCGACACCGATGCAGAACAGACCTGCATGGCTGGCGACCTCGATCAGAGCACCGTTACCAGTCTTGCCACCGGCGCCGAAGACGACATCCGCGCCATTCTGGATCGCCTGGGCAGCAGTAGTGGCGCCCCATTCGGGATCGGTGAAGGCTACATCCAGGCCACCAGGATGGTAGGTGGAGATAATGTTGATGCTGGGGTTGATATATTTGGCACCGGCTTCATAGCCCTCTTTGAAGGCTACAACCGGGGGGACCAGGTCGGTGCCGAGAACAGCCGCGACGGTACTGGATTTGGTCATCTGAGCAGCCAGGGCGCCAGCCAGGAAGCCGGACTGGTCTTCGTGGAAGATCAGACCAATCACATTGGGCACAGTTTCGGTCCACTGGCCCTGGTCTACACCGATGAACTTGACATTCGGGTTGGCTTTAGCGGCCTCAACTGTGGCAGTACCCAGTGCGAAGCCTACAGTCACGACGACGTCATATTTTTTGTCGATGAACAGCTGCATATTAGCGCCGTAGTCCTTGGCGTCTTTGGTCTCGACATAGTTAATGACGGCGCCCAGGTCAGTTTGGGCCTGTTGAACGGCTGCCCAGGCTGACTGGTTGAAGGACTTGTCGTCGATCTCGCCAACGTCAGTTACCAGACCCACACACAGAACATCAGCTTTGGCGCAGTCGGCCTCGGTGGGAGCAGCTGCCTTGCAGGCTACCAGGAACATGCTGGCTATCATGATGACAGCCACTACTAATGAAAATTTCTTATACATACAATTCTCCTCCTAAAGAGTTTGGGTAAAAAATAATTGGTTTTTCCCGAAAGGGACACTTATAGTATAGCAAGAAGCAGCTTAATTTGCAATGGTGTGATTAATAACCTTGTGATTGGATATATACCCTATCCGTACCCTGTAGATAATCCTTTCGCATTCCCTCAAGGGCGGAACTCACCTGTGGTTAAATCCACACCGGTATCAATATACCCAGCCTGCATATCGGATAAAGTCTGCTCCGCCAGTCTTTGCTTACCCGGGGTTAATTTTAATTGATTGAGCTGAGTGAATTGAATAGGTACGACCAGCGACTGACCACCAGGAATGCTGCCATTTAAGAGGCCTTCCACCTGACTTTGGATGAGGGGAAGTGGGTCGGTGGTTAGCGAAAGGACCCAGCTCGAGCGGGCAGCCTGCGGAGGCTCTCCGCTGCTTATTATATTCACCTTTGCAGTCGCCAGGATGGAGAGCATGGATTCATCACCCGCACCGGGGTAGACGTAAACCGTTTGGGCATAATGGTCGACCATATAATTGGCGGCTTCCTGCCATTCAACCGTGGAAGCTGTGGACGGTAACTCAAAATATAGCGGATATTCGTAGAAGGGTGGATGGGCTGGACGGCACAAGCCGCAGAAATAAACCACTCCATTCAGGAAACCCGTACGGGCAGAGCGCCCTTCAACCGTATCCGACAGGCTGATCACGCCCACGCGCCAATCTGCAGACAGCATGGCGGCGATCACGCCTGCGATGAAACCCTGCTGGTCAAGCCGTTCGCCTTCCGAGCCGATCGAAGTCAGGTTGGGGGCAGCTTCCAACCCGGGGATGCCCAGTGCCAGGAACTGCGTATGAGGAGCGGAGGCAACCAATTCTGCCAGACCCGGGTCTGGTGGAACAACAACCACCAGGCGCAGCTCAGGTACCAGGTCATCCGTGGTTAACTGCTGCCTGACCTGCCAGCGGAGTCCGGCTTGGATGACGATATCATTGAGGTTGGTCTGAAGGCTGCTTACCTGGGCTTGGTCAGCTCCTGAAGTGGCCAGGAGCACTGCCATGGGCATTATTGGAGTGGGTGTGGGTGTGAGAGTGGGAGTTTGAGTAACGGTAGCGGTGAAGCTTGGGGAGGGGGTGAGGGTTGGCGTAACTGTTGGAATGACGGTACCACAGGCAGCGAACAGGAAGCCCAGGCAAGCGAGCAGGATGGCATAGATAGTGTAACGTAAATAAAGCCTCAATGAAATTCGCTCCATCAATGTAGTCGGCGCGTATTGTACTACAAGGCAGAAGAATTGAGGTGAGCGTGATTGAAAACCGCAATAATCCGTGAAAATTCGTTGGGGTATAATAAGTTCATGATCGAGCTGAACATCCCAGGGAGAGGTTTGATCCAGCTGCAGCATCTGGTGTGTGACGTCAACGGAACCCTGGCAGTGGATGGACAACTCATGGAGGGTGTTAAGCAAAGGTTATCTACGTTGCGCGACCGCCTGACCCTGCACTTGTTGACAGCTGACACGCATGGAAAACAAGACATTATCGACCAACAGCTTGGGCTAAAGGCTGTGCGCATCCAACCAGAGAACGAAGCAGAACAGAAATCAAAATACGTGCAGCAGTTAGGTGCTGGAACGGTTGTGGCGATTGGGCAGGGTGCCAATGATGCCGAAATGCTGCGGAGGGCTGCCCTGGGGATTTGCGTGCTCTCACCGGAAGGGACAGCAGTGGAGACACTGCTGGGAGCCGACCTGACGGTTGCCGATATTTACGAGGCATTGGAAATCCTTGAAAAACCACTCAGGATTGTAGCTACTTTACGTAAATGAGCCTACCTAAGACTGAATATATCCCGGATGACCCTGATCTGATGCCACCGGCGCGGCGAAGACGAGCACGCCGTTTGCTAGCTCCCCTGGATGTGGATGAGCGCGCCATCGTGCTGGACCAGCTAAGGCGGCGTACATCACCCAGCTTTGATTTCTTCCTGTTCTCCGTGATCGCTGGAATCATCTTTTGTGTGGGTCTGATGCTGGATTCACCGGCGGTGTTGGTACTGGGAGCTGTTTTTGCCCCATTGATGGCACCTGTGATCGGTCTTTCATTGGGGACGGTGGTTGGCGCTTACAAATTCTTTGCACGCAGCCTGGTGGGTTTGGCGATCGGATGTTGGATGGTATTTATTGTGGGAGTTGCGGCTGGTCTATTAGGGCGGGTATGGATACCAACCTCCCTGAGCCAGGCATATTTGAATGCCGAGCTCTCGGCAATCAACTTCATTGTATTGACGGCAGGTGCGGTCTTTACCGCGGCGACCATGGCACATCACGAGCGCAGCCCGGCTGCCCCAAGCGTGGCATTGGCTTACACTCTATTCCTGCCTCTTGTAGTGGCGGGCTTTGGTCTGGGCAGCGGCGTGCCACATCTATTCCCAGATGGATTGGTCGTATTTGCCATCCACCTTGCCTGGGGGGTACTGCTCGGTGCGATAACCCTGGCATTCCTTGGTTTTCGCCCGATAACCATATTTGGTTATACCCTCGGGGGAGCAGTCACATTGATCGGGATGGCACTTGTGGTTGGGGTAGGGGCTTTCAGTACAACCCTAGGATGGTTTGGGAGCCCACTGGCTGTGCCAACCTATACACCGACTGCCACAACTACACTCACACCCATTCCACCGACAGCGACAAATACCGCTACGCCGGTGCCTCCCACTCTCACACCAACCATCACACTTACCGCGACGCGAACACCCATTCCAACTGAAACTTTCACCCCGACCCCTATACCAGTTTACGCCCGAATTGGTCCTGATCAGGGAGCGCTCATCCGCTCAGGGCCGGGTTTCAACTCCCCCGTCCTGTACCCAGGTGTCATCCAAGGGATATTGGTACAGCTACTTGGAGACTCACAGGAGATCGATGGATATATGTGGGTTCAGGTGCGGGTGATAGAAGATGGCAGAGAAGGGTGGATGCTGCAGACCCTCCTGCTCATCGCAACACCAGAACCCAATTGGTAAACACCCGCTAAATCCAATTCAATATACCAACGAATAAGACCAGACAGATCAGATCAAATCCGAGGATGCTGCCAACGGTGATAGCTTTCTGGCGCAGGGTGGGCATATCGAATACCCAGAACGAGACCAGGAAGAAGGGCAGGTATCCAATCAGGAAGATCAACCAGGGGGCGCCGACATTCCACCAGCTGTAATCCCAAGTGAGCGCGCCAGCCGCGTTCAGAAGCAGCTCGACAATTACGCAGAAAATCGAGCCAGCAATGGCGAAGACCAGACGGTTGGGCAACCCAAGGAGCTTGAGGTTTTTATCGGCAGGAAGCATTTTGGAGAAGGTGACCCCCGCAATGGCGAACATAAAGCATATTTCGATGTTCAAGCCAATCAGTAGCAGGAAGGCGGTTCGTCCGGGAGCACCCCAGACGGGGGCATAATTGGTGAAGTGAAAGACCAGCCCGTTCCAGATTTCGTTGAACCAATCCATGCCCCAAAAGGCAAGTCCGGCAAAAACCAGGCTCCAATTACGGCGTTCCACCTCGACGGCATAAACATAGACGATGAGAGCAAACAGTGTTATGACATACCATTGAAATGTGCTTGGGCTGCGCAAGATGGCTAATGCTTGAGAAGCGGAATCAGTTGGCATGTATGACCTCCTCTAAGAATGAATTTTCACACCCCGATGCGTTTTTGGTTTAATACTCAATTTTAGGAATAATGATGTATCGAATGTCAATTATACATTACCCATTGAGTGGGCAATCTTTGCCATTTTTCAGACGCAGCTTACACATCTATGCAACTGTACTGCCTCACCTATCCAAACGGGAGCCGCCCGCTGTCGATTTAGCGGGCGGCTTGTCAGGGTGTCTCATATCAAGGCGGCGTTATGGATGATCTATGCAGCACAGGTTTAAGTGCCAGCCTCGGTTTAGACTTTGATCCGTAATTCAACGAGCTTGTCCAGGCTCTGGCTCCAGCCCATCTCCATCCCAGCCAGGGCACCAGCTGAGGCAGGTGTAGACTTAACCACGACCACGTCCAGTGTTATTTGAGTCTTTCCGCCCACCTCCGTGAAGGTGACCGTATCGAGGGTTACCAACTGAGGAATGCCTTTTTCGTCATGTAGGGCCTCAGCGGTAAAGACGAGACGCCTGGGTGGATCGAACTCCTGAAAGATGCCTGTCATTGGAAGATCGATATCAAAATCGGTGCCCTTGGGTCCGTGCATGACGATGCGGATCTTTCCACCTGGTCGCGCATCCAACTCGCAGATGGGGGTCGTAAATTCATTCGGCCCCCACCACTTTGCCACGAGAGTAGGATCAGTCCATGCTTTGAACACGAGCTCGCGGGGAGCATCGAAGGTACGCTTGAGGGATAATTCTTGTGCCATTTTACACATCCTTTCTAATTGTTTGCTGTGTTTTTTCCTTTTCAACCTTGATTAACTCGTCCAATCCATCAAAACGCTGATTCCAAAGCTGTGCTAACTGCTTCGACCAATCTTCCAATTCAAGCATGGCCTGTGGGTTAATCTGGTAGATACGCTGCTGGGCACGCTTTTCCATCTTCACCAGCCTGGCTTCACGGAGTACTTTTAGATGCTGGGAGATCGCTGGAGGGCTGACAGGAAAATTCGTGTATATTTCCGTAGCTGTTAACTGGCCCTTGCTGGCAAGCAGCTCTAGAATTTTACGTCGTGTTGGATCGGCGAGTGCATAAAATATATCCATAAGACCAATAATAAACCATTCACTTAATTAAGTAAATACTTAATTAGTTAATATTTGATTAGTAATAGGATTTTGCGGTGCAAACTAATTTATGGGGGTTATTTTGAGGATAGATAGCCTGTTTACAGGCGAAAGAAGGTTAATTTAAGCCATTAATTTACCTTCTTCACGCAGCGTTTTGACGGTACCTTGCAGGTCGATCCGCACCATCA
>JBAPSY010000172.1:0-12534 GCA_049281855.1 Anaerolineales bacterium | reverse complement strand
TGATAAATTCTATAAGGCATTGTATCATTATTAAATTTATGCAGTTGATGTTTGTCAGCACCACATATTTTATATAAAGCAGGAAATCGACCTACACGAATATCCGATGAAAAGTAATAGTTTTTTTTAATTTATTTTCTATGTTAACGAGCTGATGAAAGGTTGTTTCACACCTGCACGGCATACCTCCACATATAGGTGACCCACGAAGAACTTGAATCCTTGAACTCCTGAACCAACTGTTTAAGAGCTAAGGCACTTATCATCCAACCCGTACATATTGGATATAAATGTCGAATACATCTTATACATGGGGGTATTTTTATCCAATAAGTCTTCTGAATCCATTGATAAATTTCCCAACTGCACCACATCTGCACCATTGTGGGATAAAAGTGACAAGAAGATAATTAATATTATCAACGCGGGAAGACTGCCTGCAGTCTTGTCCGAAGGGGGAGATTTCCATGTTCGAAGGGGATATGAGATCAGCTATATCCCCAGATATTAAAATCCCCCAAAATCAGGGGAGTTCATGTAAATCTGTCCCGCCCTCTTCAAGCCCCCTACTCTTGCCTGTATACTTCTGTCTCAAACATTACCCTCATCGGTGTGGCTGTAGAACGGGATTCCACATGAACCAACCTTGGTCCTTGCCCCAGGAATTTGTAAACGTCCATACCTACATCGTCCTCTATTTATCGTATATTCGCCAAATTATCTTGTTACTGGGTCAAGTACCTTGTGTTTGTCGGTAAAAACTCATTTTCCAAAGATTAATCATTGGCTGATCCATCTTTGAGAGGATGAGAGCCAAAGACTGAAGATTTTCAATTCGATATCATATTTCAATCCGGCAGATCAAATTATTAGCCCGGACAATTCAATCCAACAGAGACCAAAAAACACGAGGAAAACCCCTTTTTCCCACCGATTTCCAAAACTCGCCTAACATATAATATACGGAAACATAATTTCGGTTGTTATTCTATTTATTAACAGAAGTAGGAAGGTTTTAAAGTGAACGACTGAACCCAGGCTAGCAAGGCAGGATAGTTTGTGATAAATTTATACAACCCATGCCCATCCTTGCGCTTGCCTTGCTGCTTTCATCAGCGACCCTCCACGCCTTGTGGAATCTGCTCCTAAAACAATCCCAGGAAAAATACCTCGCCATGGGCTGGCAGGTTATCATCAGCAGCATATTTTCGATCTTCGCTATTTTTTTTACTGGTTTGCCTCCGCGTTCGATGTGGCTTTTTGTACTAATCAGTATGACCCTTGAAGCCATCTATTTCGGTCTGCTTACCTTCGCTTACAATGACCAAGATTTTTCACTAATCTATCCTGTGGCGCGCGGAGCCGCACCCGTCCTGGTTGTAATTTGGACTGCCCTATTCCTGCGCGAGATCCCCACAACTGGAGGTTACCTTGGTATTGCCCTGGTTGTCTGCGGATTGACCATCATCGGCGCCACCAGCCTGTTCCAGAATCACGCTGGCAAGCCACAATTCCGGGGGATAGCCATTGCGCTGTCCGTTGCGTTGGTTATCTCGATTTACACCGTGATTGACGGTTTCGCGGTCAAAAACGGTCCAGCCTTGCAGTACGGCTTGAGCCTGTTCATCCTGGTTCCCATCTTAACTACACCATTGATTGTCCGTCATTATGGTTTGGGCCACCTGGTTGGTGCCTTACGCGCACAACCCGCCCGATTAGTCCTGGTAGGTATTCTTGGCGTGATTGCTTATATGTTTGCCCTCTTCGCCTACTCGATTGCTCCCGTCAATTATTCAGAAGCCATTCGCGAGGTGAGTGTGGTGATGGGCGCTTTTGCTGGGTGGTATTTTTTGGGCGAGAAAATGGGAAAGATCCGCATCCTCGGAGCTGTGGTGATCTTCACTGGGATCGTCATGATTGCGATTTTTGGATGAGATCGAAATAAAAGGCAACTCCCCAACCGGCTAAGAGTGGTTGGGGAGTTTAATTTTCATCCATTAGAGTCCAAGTGGATAGCTTTGTTAAGTGTGCATCACCTGGGAGATTTCAGAAAGGCTACTGCCGTAATACCAGAACTGCCTCGCGGGAGCATGAGACCTGATCCTTTTCGCCGATTCTCGGCAGCTCAAGGAAAGGATTGTTAAATGTATCCATGTAGAAGCGGTTGCTGCCGACCAACACCTGGATGCGGACCACCGAACCGAGAAAAGTGATATTTTCGATCGTACAATCCATGACGTTGGCTTTTCTTTCCTGGGCAATAAAATTGAGGCGCTCGGGGCGAATCGCAATTGAGACCTTGTCGCCTTTTTGCATCCCGTCAAATCCCTCGGCTGCCTGCAGCTGGACGCCATCGATCTGAAGCAGGTGCGTTGCCGGGTCGACCACCTCGGCGGTGGTGGTGTTCAATGTGCCTACGAAGCTGGCAACGAAAGCAGTCGTGGGGAAGTTGTATATCTCAAAGGGGGAGCCCACTTGCTCGATCTTACCTTCATACATGACCACGATGCGGTCTGAGATCGACAGGGCTTCTTCCTGGTCGTGGGTGACATAGATGGCAGTGATACCAAGTTTGCGTTGGATCGCACGGATTTCGGCGCGCAGCGATACCCGGATCTTCGCATCCAGTGCCGATAGCGGCTCATCAAGCAGCAGCACTTCGGGGTGAATGGCCAGGGCGCGTGCCAGTGCCACGCGCTGTTGCTGCCCACCGGAAAGCTGGTAAGGGTAGCTGTTACCTTTTTGCTCGAGATGGATCAAAGCGAGCATCTCAGTCACACGTGCGTTAATGGCTTCTTTCTTTTCTCCCCGTATTTTCAGACCGAACCCAATATTCCCTGCCACGGTCATATTGGGGAAGAGGGCATAGGCCTGGAAAACCATGCCTACGTTGCGCTGGTTGGGAGCCTTATCGGTGATATCCTTATCTTCAAGGGTGATTGTACCCGTGGTAGGGACCTCAAAACCAGCAATCATACGAAGGGTGGTGGTTTTTCCACAGCCTGAGGGACCGAGAAAGGAGACGAATTCACCCTTTTCCACCTCCAGGTTAAAGTCCTGCACCACTGTATTGTTGGCGAATTGTTTGGAAATATTATTAAGCGATAAATGGGTCATGGGTTGTCACTCTTGGATGATTTAGTGTGCGCCACCAACCGGTGCCTGCTCCCTTCCTCGACCAACCAGTGAGATGATACCCATACATGCCCAGGTGAGAGCAAAGCTGATGACAGCGGCTGCTGCCGGCTCGAAAGCCTTATTTTGGCCTAAATCAAGCATGTAAGGAGCAAAGGCTGGTTTGACAAGATATCGGGCTAGGATGTACTCGCCTAAAACAATAGCAAAGCTCAGAAAAGCTCCATTCAAAATCGCCACACGAATATTCGGGATAATTATCCGAAATAGAATAGTGCCCCAGCCTGCGCCCAGGCTCTGAGCTGCTTCAGTTAATGTACGCACATCGATGGAACGAAGCCCAATGTCAATGGCGCGATACATGTATGGCATAGATATTATCGTGTAAGCTGCGACGAGAAGCACGGGATTGTCAACAATCAGGAGCGGTGGATGGCTGTAGGTGCGAATCAGGCCAAATGTATAAACGATTGGAGGAACGACAAAGGGAATTAAAGTAATGAATTCGATCGCTGAACGAGCTCGCGGGACCTTTAGGCGTACCCAATATGCTGTAGGAACAAAGAGAATGATACCAACGAGAATTGTGAGGGTAGCCCAGAGAAGCGAGCCAGAGAAACCCCTTATAAACTTGGGATCATTGAAGACATTTACATAAGCCGTGAAACTCAAGACCCCAAGCTTAGCTTTAAGGGAGAAGATAAAGGTTGCCAGCAGCGGTAGGAAGAAATAAAGGATGCCAAGAATGATAAAAAACCAAGCCCAAATCTTACCGCGGCTCTTCATCGCAACCACCTTTCAGTTCGTCGCTGAAGGATTGTGTAGCCTGTGATGGCTAGAGCCATAATGACAACCATCCCCAGGGCTAAAGCATATCCAATACCGGGGTTACCCAATACGTCTCCGCGCAGCTCTGAGCCAATCACGATTGTCACAAGGTTGATCTGCCCACCAGTTAGCGCCTGGGCTGTGGCAAAAGCACCAAAGGCGTTCCCAAAAAGCAGGATCGTTGTGCCCATTAGGGAGGGTAATAAAATTGGGAAAGCCACATATCTCCAATACTGGGAGGTACTAGCCCCCAGATTCTGGGAAGCCTCCAGCCACTCACGCCGTAAACCGTCAATCGCCGGGGCAATGATCAATACCATTAACGGGAATTGGAAGTACATATAAACCAAGCTCAATCCCCAGAAGGTGTACAAGGTGAAGCCATGGAAGTATGGATTATATCCAGTTAATTTTATCCAGCTTATCAACAACCCGGATGGACTAAGGAGTGAAATAAAGGCAAAGGCTAACGGGACACCTGCAAAGTTCGATGCCACACCGCAGAAGGTCAGCAGGCTTATCCGCACAAACCTCGGTAGATTACCTCGGATTGCTGAATAGGCCAGTACGAAACCAAACATAGCACCACTCAGAGCGGTGATCAGGCTGATTTTGATGCTGATCCAGTATGCCCCTAGAATATATGGGCTTGTAAAGAGTGCTAGAATATTTTGGAGAGTAAATACCCCCGTTCCAGAATCTCGAAAACTTTTACTAACGATCGTTGATGATGGATAGAGAAGGAAAAGTAATGTAAAAGCAAAGAAAGGCACAACACCGAGCCATGCCCAGGATCTTTTTGTTCGAGCGGGACGCGCCTGAGGCGCGTCCCGCATCATTACATCCGTAGTAGACACTACTATTTTAAGGGACTGGGGTTGGGAGGTCAACGCCAACGGTTGTCATCCAGCCCTCGGTGATTATTTTCTTCGCCGCAGTAAGCTGATCGGGGGTGGGGGCAACCGCCGAGGCAAAAGCACTGGAGGCCGGCAACTTGGCTGCCAAGTCTGCTGGAATTAATCCACGTGCTTCTAGGTCTGCCTGTTGAACACCATGGGCGTAACCTTTCATCCAAGCCAGCTGGCCTTCGTCGGAATGGAGAATTTCCATCCATAGTTTGGCACAGTTGGGGTGGGGTGCATACGCGCTGATAGCCTGGACATACATGCTGGCTATCGTCGGTGAGGGGTAGGAGACCTCTAGGGGTGGATTACCAGCAAAGGTATCCTTATCTCCGAAGGCCAGATAATCCCAGGCCAGGACGATGGGGGTGGCACCCTGGGTAACCGTGCCCGGTTTGGCAATCACCGGTACGAAGTTGCCAGCCGCATTTACTTGATTGAAGAAATCAAGACCCGGTTTGGCATTATCCAGAGAGCCACCATTAGCCAACGCAGCCGCAAAAACCGACTGGATAGCCTGGTTGGAAGTGCGAGGATCACCCGAGAGAGCAACCTGACCCTTGTATTCCGGTTTAAGTAGATCAGCCCAATTCATAGGCGGATTCTGCACAACGGCTGTGTTGGTCTCCAGAGCCATGACACCGTAATAACCACCAATCCAAAGACCAGTCGGGTCCTTGGCGGGAAGTCCTAATAAGGTATCGGGAATCTTGTCCCAGGTCGAGACTTTATACGCTTGATATAACCCCTGCTCGATACCTGTCGCACCATAGGCATAACCGACGTCCACAATATCGGGAGCCTGTGGGCCGGTGTTGCCCTTATTAGCTTCGATGGCAGCCAGTTCATCCGCTGAGCCGGCATTTTCGTCCAACGAATTAAGCTTGGCACCAGAAATAGATGTAAATGTATCGAAGATATCTTGATAGTTTGCCCACCAGCCTGGCGTAGCGATGATTGTCACCATACCTTCAGTCTTGCAAGCATCAATAAGGGATTGAGGTAGGTCCTTGACACTCGTTCCTGATGTGCTTGGGGCAGCTGTTGGGGCTTCCGTGACTACGGGGGCTTGGGTAGCAGTCGGGGTTGCCGTGGCACAGCCTGAAAGAATGAAAGATAAAACTAACAGTAGAGTTAACAATACAAAAGCAACTTTTTGGGTGCGCATAATCTTTTTCTCTCCTATTATTCCTAGATGTTTTTCTATAGTAATGCTTAATAGGTTTATCACATGAGGTTTTATCCTGTCGTCGCACCTCCAATCTTAGCCATCATATATATTGAAGCGTCGTCAAAGAGACAAGTCAAGCTGAAGCAACTCCAAACAATCAAGGGCACAGGAATGGAATATGCTTCCAGTCCAATTATGCCATAATTAGAGGAATATTAGAAGGAGTTGAAATCCGATAAGGATACTTGTATCTCCTTCTTCCCGAACGGTGCCCTTGGTCAATAATTTACTCGACTGGGATCTCCTTGTAAACCTTTTCGATCTGAATGCCCTGTTTCCTACGGTAATAGCTGAAGCCGAAATAGATGGCTGCAGCCACAAGATAGTTGATCAACATGAAGATCATCGAGCTAACGTTCGACCAGCCAATGGCATACGTGCCTATCGCAGGTAAGGCCTCCGGGAGGACATTCGGATCCCAAAACCATACCACCAGGAGCCAGTCGAGGAAGCCCAGGAAAATCAGACCCGCCAATGTAACCAATGGCATGGCCTTGTTACTCGAGATTCCTTTGACAACTTGAACCAGGATCCACAACAGGATCACCGCATTTACGATAGTCAGGAGCCCCAAAACAATGACTACAAACCATGTGAGACCGTCTGCACCCAGAGCTCCCAGCCCGCTGAGGATCGTCCAAGCGTCCTTGAACGAGAGATAGATTAGGTAAATGGAGAACAGAGTGTAGAGGGCTGTAACGATCCATCCCAGCCAGGCGGGAACTTTGTATTTGGCGATCGGTGAGCCATCAAACACATCCTTCGCTCTCCAGGGCATGACGATCCCGGCAATGGTGGAACCGAGGAAGGTGATGGCAATCACGACCGTGGCATCCAGCGCCAGGGTTTGGAAATTGAAGACCTTGAATGCATAAAGGTACGAAATGATCACCGATGGAATGACCATGAGCAACAAGGCATTTAAAGGAGTTTTCGTACGTGGTTCAATCTTGGAAACCCACTCGGGGAGCATGCGATCGATGGCTGCAGCGAAGATCACCCGCGTCGAGCTCAGGAAGAGTGTCCCAGACCAGCCAAACCACCACAGGCTCATCAGGAGCACGACGATGAACATAAGCGCTGGGCTCTTAACCAGGAAGGTAGCAAACAGAGCCGGGTAAGGCCAGATTGGCAACGGTGGCGGTGTGGTAGTATAGCCCCAGGTCGAATTCCAGAAGGCACCATTGGCGTTATTGTAGAACTCCCAGCCAATGGTCTTGCCGATCAGCAGGAAGAAGATCACCGCTCCCACTGTGGTCACGATGATTGCCCATAACATACCTGAGAAGTTCCGTTTGTAATCCGATGCGCCGCGCACTTCACCATACAGGGTGGAGCCCCAGTTTGGCCACAAGTTGAAGAAAGTAAGCATCGGAACCAGCAAGATGCTTGCTCCGATGGCCAATGGGAAGAGCGGACCGGCAACTGTACCGGCGTCAACACCGGCTTGCATCGTCGCTGAATGCACATCCCCGGCCATTGCACCAAATTGTGGTGCCAGGGCGTTGAAATTGGCGATGAAGGTTTCATTGTTGCCGAACAGAAGCAGGAGGAAAACAATCGCCAAACCTATGGCTCCCCCAAAAAAGCAGAACTTTTGCACCCGGGCGTACCACTTCATGCCTATAGCGATATAGATAAATACGATGACGCACACGGAAAGCATACCGACGAATTGACCCATAGATGTCGTCGTGAACCACAGAGCTGCATCCTTGAGACCCGCGATCGCCAGCAGAGGTGTATACACCTCATACGTTAGCATCTGACCGTAAAGGGGCGTCCACAGCCACAGGATGAACCACCAGCCAGTGACGGCTAGCACGAACCCAACGGCGCGGTTCAGAATACGGCTTTGCCAGACGTAGTCGCCGCCTGCACGCGGCATGGCGGAAATCAGGCTGGCGTAGACGATCACTTCGAAGATGGTGAAGATGGCACCGATAACCACGCCAGATATCAGACTGCCCTGGAGATAATAACAGTAAGAGAAGATAAAAAGCCCGAGGGTGATCAGGTTGATCGAGAAAGTGGCGTAGATGAACGCGTCAAACACAGACCAGGCCCTTACCAGGCCGCTTGCTTTGCGTACGAATAAAGAAACGTCACTCATTGGAATCTCCTTTGTAAGTTTTTCTCCGATTCCCGGGATTTATCCGGGGGAGCTATTCGAAAAGAAAAATCTTAGGATCGAACCGCCCGCAAATCTCCTAAATGTACCCATTCTCAATAAGCCACCTCCTTTCCCATGTCGTTGCGACGACACCTGCCTTACCCCGTGGTGAGGAGATAGTTGCCCACCTTTTGGGGTTTTAGCTCAATCACTGCGCCATTTAACATACCCTGTTCGTACATGCTTCCAGGATTGATGCATAGTGTTTTCTTGTACTTGCGCGTTCCCTTGCCTTCGTGAATATGTCCGTGCAACCCGAGTAACGGTTGATACTTGTCGATCACGGTCATGACGGCACGGCTCCCAACCGGCACCATGGAACGACCGGCATAGGCAGGTCGCATGTCCTTGGTCAATTCCGGCGCATCGTCCAGACCGCTTCCGTAAGGCGGAGCATGCAGGTTGAAGACCGCCTGGGATGGATTCTTCACCTTGCTTATCACCGCCTCGAGGCGGGTCAGTAAGGCCTCCTCTGGCTCCTCGCGATGAGTTAGCCATGGGGTGGGATTGGACCAGCCTGAATTGGCCATCTCATGGTGCTCATCCAACTCGATAACCTGGCCTTCCAAGCTGCGCACGCATTTGGACGCTGCGATCACGGCGTCAATCTCGAAGATATCATCGTTGCCCGGACAGACAATACAACGGATGCCCGTTCCACTCAACTTCGTATCCGCATACTCCATCCAACGCTGCATGGTTTTAATCACCTGCTCCAGGAAAAGCTCATCCGTTTTCCCAGGAGTGGAGAAAATGGCTTGTACTTCATCTGGGTCGGTCACATATGGATAATAACCGCGATTCTGGATGGTTTGCACCATCTTGTCAACTTCTTCTTTTCCATCCAGGATGGTCACCTGCTCCAGCAGGGTCACCTTGTAGTTGTCGCCACCCTGGGAGATGATCGGGACGATGGCTTTGCCAGTCATGTCACCACCAAGGATCAGGGTATCCACATCATAAAACTTGCTTGCTGCCAGAAACTTCTTCCAACAGATTTCTGAGCCGTGCACGTCGGTCGCAAAATAAAGGTTCATCAGCTCTTCCTCTCTTGCCAAGTTTGCATTACTAAATCTACCATTATTAACCTACATACCTTGAGGCAGTATCAGATTTCCTGGGACGAGGTCCTTGAATTGTAGCCGGATGCGCCTCTCGACCTGCTCAGAAAACAAGGTCGTGCTCTCTTGTGCCAGGATTTCACGCACCCGCTGCATGGCACGCGCATGCGTATCGAGTGATCCCTTCTTCTCCCAGACCTCCCGTGCCTCCCGGTCAGCTAAATGGGTGAGCAGAGCCTCGCTCTTCATGCGTTTTTTCGTGTGCGGGCTCATCATGAACGACCCGCCCGGTTTTACCTGCGCAATCACCTCCAGCGCAAGTTCCTCTTCGTCGAATGTGATGCCGCGTTTGAGGCGTTTAAGCATCAGCGCAATTTCGTCATCGATCACAGCCTTAGCAAAGTCGAAAACCATCAATGCGTCGAGCAACCCGCCCATGTTCAGCATGTCTGCGCCACCCAGGATGCCCACCACGGTGGACATGCCCGTCTCGTATCCAGACTGGGTGTCGTTAACTTTGGAATTGGATAACCCGATGTATCCGCCGTAGGGTACGTTATATAAGCGCGCCATCTGAGCGAAGGCCATGTGCAACATGCCACACTCAATTCCACCAGAGGCATAGGCACCCGTACGCAAATCGGCAACAGTTGGCAGGGTGGCGTAGATCGTTGGTGTACCTTCCCGCACCATTTGCATCAGCACCGAGATGGCTAGGAATTCAGCATTACCTTGTGCCAACGTCCCCGCCATGGACATCGGCGAGGTCAAGCCTGCGTTAGGCACGATGCTTGGATAGACCGGCAATCCCAACTCGCAGAAGAAGATGATAGCTTCGGTGGAGAGCTGATCCATCGTCAGCGGTGAGATGACCGGGCAGTAGTGGTGCGTCACAAACGGGTGGGCGTGGTAGGCTGCCTCACTCCCAGCGATGGTATATAGCATGCGCAGGATTGTCTGGATGTCCTCCATGTCCTTGGTTGTGCTGCGAACCGGCTTGGAGCAATGCTTCAAAGATGGATATAGGCGTGCCAGTGTGAATTGGCCTGGCGGTGCGTCGTCTGCTAGGGTGGAAATCGAGAAGACGTCGTAAGCGGGCAATTTATGGATGAGATGTGCAATGCGGGCGATGTCGTCCGAGCGAGCCCGTCTCTCGCGACGGGTAACCGGATCGATGATATTTGGCGCGGAGCTACCCGTTACAATAACCGGTCCGTCCCGCGGCAGAGTACGATCGTACTTCGGATCACGGCCGAAAAAGGTGAACGCCGCTGGTAGCATGGACCGATATTTCTCGACCACCTTGGGCGGAAACCTGACAATTTGTGTCCTGGCATCCACCCGACAGCCATGCTGTTCAAAGATGGTGCGCGCCTTTTCATTCCGCACCAGCAAGCCGTCGTTCTCAAGAATCTTCAGAGACGCGGTGTGCGTCCGTTTGACCTGTTCCTGCGTGAGAAGGGTAGCAAAGCTAATCAAAGCATTCTCCTAATGACGGGGATAGTCGGCTAGGTCTGATCGCTCAACCGAAAGTTGCGCTGCCAATGCCTTGATTTCTGCAATGGGGAACATCTGCAATCCGGGACGGGTCACTTTAAGGGAAGCGGCGGCTGTTGAAAAGCGGACCGATTCTTCCAGACTCCATCCCTTCAAATGCCCATAGATGAAACCAGCCGAGAAGGTGGCTCCCGCTCCACAACCATCAATGACGCGAACTATCGGGGCGTGTACGCGGACGACCTCCTCACTGCGTACAGCCAGGCAGCCCTCTCCCGCCATCGTGATCAGAGCGGTCTGCACGCCGGTTTCCAATAATTTTAACGCCACTTCCATAGGTGGGACCTTTCCTCGCTGGGCGGCGTCTGTCACCGCCTGGCAGATCGTCGCCCGGCCCGCGTAGCGCTTCAATAATTCGGGGTCAGCGTGCCCGTACTCAAAATTCAAGAACACAGACACATCCAGGCGAATGGCTTCGTCCATTGCACGCAGAATATGATCACCGTCGTACCAGTCAACGTACAATATGCGCGCCCCTTTAATCAAGGAAAGGTCGGCTCTGTCGAGGGTAGCCAGCACCTGCGGGGCTCGCTGCCAGAAATACGTCCGGGCTCCGGTCTCGTCCGAGACGTCCACCTCCCAAGGAGTCTTGATCTCCTTGGAGAAACGTACTTCTCCTGCCACGCCCCACTCTTCGAGCTGGCGCGCCAAGAGGTGACCGCGCGGATCATCCCCAACCTCTGTGCCGATTATAGCTGTAGACAAGTCCCATTGGCGCAGGAGGCAGGCGACGATGGCTGCATCGTCAAAGACGAATTCGCTGACTTCCTTGACCAGCGCACCGCAGTTGTGCTCGGGAAGCTGCTCGACTACCATGATGGCAACGGGGGTGAGCATGCCAAAGCCAACGTAGACAGGACGGGTAGCGCTCATTTTAATATGAATACCTTCATCACCTGCACATACCAGCGCAAGACGCGGTAGACCAGGACGTCGTGGTAAAACTGTTGCGGCAGACTTTGGTTGGGCTGGTATGAATCCATTATATTTTTAAGCATTGCTAACTCGGTAGTATTCAAGGTCAATAAAATGTTATACTTTTCCCTGAATAAATATAATTAAAGCGGATTACACGCGCAGGCGTTCACCCTTCGGATCGTATAGGACCGTGGCGGTCACCTCTCCATGGAAGCGACCCTCGATCAGATCCACGTCGAGGCGAGTACCAGCTTTCGCTATTTCCACAGGCAGGTAAGCGTATAAAATGTTTTTCTTCAGGGTATATCCATAGCCTCCACTGCGCACACGGGTGATACCCTTACCGGCATGATAAACCGCCTCACCACCATAGATCTGAGTAAACTCATTGCCATCCAATACCAGGGTACATAGCTTGCGTTTCACTCCGTCCTGCTTCTGTTTGACCAGCGCTTGCTTGCCGATAAAATCTTCCTTGTTTAGGTCGACACAGAAACCCAAACCGCCTTCGTAAGGGGTTTCAAGCTGGGTGACATCGACAGTGTAATAACGGTATCCTTTTTCCAAGCGTAGGGAGTCGAGCGCCTTGTATCCACCAACCTCAATGCCAAACTCTTGACTGGCATTCAATAGTGCATCCCACACGAGTGTGGCACGATCGGTTGGGATGTATAACTCCCATCCCAGCTCGCCGACGTAGCTAACCCGCTGAGCCCAAATATCGACCCC